>RGHD01000001.1 GCA_010024385.1 Actinomycetota bacterium
GTCCTCTTGCGAGGGATCACCATCCATCTAGATCTGTAATTACTTACAGATTCAAGCAACCTACCCGTTGACTCGAGCGAGCAGCTCTCAAGCGCCAACTGCATGGTCTTGCTCCAAGTGGGGTTTACATAGCTAACTGCATTGCTGCAATTACTGGTGGTCTCTTACACCGCCGTTTCACCCTTACCAACTTTCGTTGGCGGTTTGCTTTCTGTTGCACTAATCCCGCGGATTGCTCCGGGTGGGCGTTACCCACCACTTTGCTCTTTGGAGTCCGGACTTTCCTCGGTACTTTCGTAACGCGGTGATCCGGGCGACTCTTCAGCCTTAAGGATACTTGCATTATTGCTCTTCTTGTAATCCCATTAAAAATAGGCCACAGTTCACGGATGCAAACGGGCCGAAGCGTTGTTTATGCCAAAAATGGCGGAGCTGCTGCAAGCCAGCCATTGGCAGTCAGCGCTGCGATTTCAATTCTAAAACAAGGTGGAAGCTTTATTGATGCTGCCATTGCACTGAGTGCGGTGATCTGTGTTGTGGAGCCAGGTGCTTCGCATTTAGGTGGGGATGCTTTCTTAGTTACTCACCATGCAATCACAAAAACTAACCTTGCATTCAACGGCAGTGGTGAAGCACCACACGGTGCTACTCCTGCTGCTTATGGCACAGAGATTCCTTTGCATGGATATAAATCAGCAACTGTTCCAGGTTTAGTTTCAACTTGGTTTGAAGCCCATGAGCGTTATGGCACCATGCCGATGGCTACGTTATTGGAACAAGCCATTGATTATGCAGACAATGGTTTTCCAGCAAATACTGGCTTTGTTCGCCGCATTGCTAATCACTTAGCTACAACGCCTAATACTTCTCTCTTTAAAGATATGGGCATTGACGCCAACGTCCAGGTGGGCGACTTAGTTATTCAAAAAGATCTAGCGCAATCGCTACGTGAGATTGCAGCAGGTGGCCGTAGTGCATTTTATGAAGGGCGAATTGCCCAACAACTTATCAGCGGCTCTGATGGTTGGTTTAATGCCCAAGATCTAAAGGCACACACCACCAGAGTTCTAGATCCCCTATCAATTAAGTATCGCGATCTCACAATTTATGGTCAGCCGCCTCCCACACAAGGAATGATCTTGATGGAGGAGCTGCTTATTCATGAACGCTTTGATGTGGCAGCAATGAGTGAAGCAGAGCGTATTCATATTGGCGTGGAATCTAAAAAGGCTGGTTTTGCTGATCGCAACGCAATTCTGGGAGATCCTGAATTTCTTGAAGTCAATGTTGAAAAGATTTTGTCGAAAGACAATATAGATAAGCGCACAGCCCAAATATCTATGGACAAAGCAGCTACAGAGATAGCCCCGGTGAGTGAAGGCAGTGATACCACCTACTTTTTAGTGGCAGATAAGGATGGCAACGCAGTTTCCTGGATTCAATCTGTTTTCCATGGCTTTGGAAGTTCATGGGTAATACCCGGAACTGGAATCATTTTAAATAATCGATTAACTGGATTCTCTCTAGATCCTGCATCCCCCAACATTATTGAGCCAGGAAAGCGCCCAGCACACACCCTTAATGCTTTCACTGTAGTTAATGCTGATGGAACTTTGCATTTAGTGGGAGGAACACCTGGAGCAAATATTCAGGTGCAGACCAATCTGCAGTTAATTATCAATGTCGTTGATCTGAAGATGAACGTGCAAGAAGCAACGGAAGCACCTAGATGGCAACATCTTAATGCTGCTGGGCAAAGCTCTGCTGAAGAAAATGGAAGAGGAGTCCTTGAGATTGAAAATCGTGTGCCAACTGCAGTGTTTGATGAACTTCGTGGAAAAGGTCACGATGTGAGAGAACTTGCTGCTTGGGGTCATGGGTCATCTGTGCAATTAATGCAGGTTTTGCCTAATGCAACTTATGCATTTGGTTCAGATCCTCGTTGTGAAGGCCACGCAGCAGGTCTCTAAGTTAATTGCGAAGACTTTGAGCCCATTCTTGGTATTTAGAGGATAGTTCTTTAACTGCAGCAATTTCTTCTACTTTAGAGCGCTCACCATTTTTTGCTGCATACAGATCGGCAATCGAGATATGATGATTTGGCTTAGATATAACTTCAATTGCATCGCCGGCACTTATATGACCTTCTTGAATAATACGAAGATATGTTCCAGGTTTGCCAGAGGCCATAAACTCTTTAATCAATGTTGGTCGCTGCCAGAATCCAGCAAAAACTCGGCATGGAATACGAGGCTGTGAAACTTCAAGGATTGTTGTGCCAATCTTCCAACGCTCTCCCACAAGTGCGCTATTCACATCAATGCCGGAAGTAGTTAGGTTTTCACCAAAGCGTCCATTAGCAATTGATTGACCCAGCTCTTTTTCCCACCAATCAGCATCTTCTCTGGCATAGGCATAGACCGCTTGGTCATATCCCCCATGGTGATTGCGATCTACAACAACATCGCCCTTGACTTCTTCATTAGCAAAATGAACAGGGCCTAGCGCTGGGCGCTTATCAATTCCAGTTTTACCTTCACTGCCAGTCCATTCACCCTCATGCACAACGCTAGTGATGTTGACTGTTAAGACTCTCATCTTCTATTTTTCTGGAAAATGACAAGCTACTTGTGATTTACCAATAGTGTGAAGTTGAGGCTCAGAAGTTATACACAGATCTTGAGCTTTCCAGCAACGGGTGCGGAAACGGCAACCTGAAGGAGGGTTAGCAGGACTTGGGACATCACCGGTAAGAACGATGCGTGAAGTCTTACGAACTCGCTCCTGCTTTGGATTAGCCAATGGCACAGCTGAAATGAGTGCCTTTGTATATGGGTGCTTTGGGTTCTCGAAGATCTCCTCGCGTGTTCCAATTTCAACAATCTTGCCCAAATACATCACTGCAACGCGGGCTGAAATATGTGAAACAACTGAAAGATCATGAGCAACGAACAAGTAACTAAAGCCAAATTTTTCGCGCAAATCATCGAGTAGGTTAAGGATTTGAGCCTGAACTGAAACATCCAGGGCAGATACTGGTTCATCTAGCACAACCAGCTTTGGACGTGTAACTAGAGCGCGTGCGATACCAACACGTTGGCGTTGTCCACCCGAGAATTCATGTGGATAGCGATTACCGAATTCTCGTGAAAGGCCACATAGTTCAATCATTTCATCAACTGCAGGATCTGAATCATCTTTAGCTAAACCATGAACAATAAGAGGTTCAGCGACTATCTGACGAACAGTCATGCGTGGATTAAGAGATGCGTATGGATCCTGGAAAACAATCTGCATATCTTTGCGAACAGCACGAATTTCATCGCGGGGCATCGCATGAATTTCTTTACCATCAAAGTAAATTTCACCCGATGTTGGGTCCAGTAGGCGCAGAATCAATCTGGCTGTTGTGGACTTACCACAACCTGATTCACCCACAAGACCCAGAGTTTCACCTGGTGCAATTTCAAATGAGATTCCGTCGACGGCATGAATCTGACCAATGGTTCGCTTGAACATGCCGCGTTGAATTGGAAACTTCTTCTCCAGATTAACAACTTTTAGCAATGGCACACTCATTTGAGCACCTTCACAAAGTTAGGTTCTGAGACTCGGTGGCAGCGCACCATGCGATTAGCTGCATATTCTCTTAACTCTGGAACTTCTGTCTGGCACTTATCTACTGCAAACTCACAACGTGCAGCAAATGCACAACCCTTAGGTGGACGTGACATAACGGGAGGTGCACCTGGGATTGTGTAAAGGCGACCACCTTGAACTTCATCCATTTGTGGAATGGATTTCATGAGGCCCCATGTGTAAGGCATGAGTGGGCGCTCAAATAAATCATCAACTGGAGCTTCTTCAACAATGCGGCCGCCATACATAACTGCAACGCGATCACAGATTCCAGCAACCACACCTAAATCGTGAGTAATGAGAAGTACTGCAACATTTAACTCACGGGCAGACTTCTCTAAAATCTCTAGGATTTGTGCCTGAATAGTCACATCTAGCGCTGTTGTTGGCTCATCTGCAATCAGAAGCTCAGGATTACATGAAAGTGCCATTGCAATCATTGCTCTCTGACGCATTCCACCTGAGAATTGATGTGGGTAATCATCAACACGTTGCTTGGGATTAGGTACTCCCACTAAGTTCAGCATTTCAATTGAACGCTCTTTTGCAGCCTTTGCTGAAATACGCTCATGCACGCGAATCATTTCAGAGATTTGGTGACCGATTGTGTAAACAGGATTAAGTGAAGTCATAGGATCTTGGAAAATCATTGAAATCTCGCTTCCGCGGATTTCGCGCAATTCACGATCAGGCGTTGTTAGAAGATCAATTCCTTTCCACAAAATACGACCCTCTGGATAAATAGCTGGTGGCTTTGGAACTAATCCCAAAATACTCATTGCTGTCACCGATTTGCCTGAACCAGACTCACCAACAAGCCCGACAATTTCACCAGGGTTAAGCGTTAGCGATGCCCCATTAATCGCCTTAACAACTCCATCTGAGGTATTAAAGTGAACGTGAAGATTATCGATATTAAGAAGAGGCTGACTCACTTGACTCCTCGTAACTTAGGATCAAGGGCATCGCGTAAACCATCACCTATGAGAACAATTGAGAGAGTTAGGAGAACTAGGATTGAGCCTGGAATAAAGAATACAAAAGGCTTATCTGTTAGGTAGTTACGTGAGCTTGAAATCATCACACCAAGTGATGGAGTTGGTTCACGAAAGCCCACACCCAAGAATGCATAAACAGACTCAGAGAGAATCGCGCCTGCAACAGAGAATGCGAGAACCACAATGATGGGTGGAATCGCATTTGGTCCGATATGGCGCAAAATGATGCGCTTGGTTGTAGCACCCGTTGCTCTAGCCGCTTCAACATAATCTAAAGATTTGACTTGCATAACAGAGGCTCGGAATAAACGCGTAGTGGAATACCAACCGGTGAAAACAAGTGCTGCCACGATGACCCAGAAAGAAGAGCCAAATACAGTGATAATTGCAAAGCCGATAAGAACGAATGGGATTACCTGCCAAGTATCAATAAAGCGGCTAATAATTGTGTCCACCCAGCCTCCGAAGTATCCGGCAATTCCACCCAAAGCAACACCAACAAAAACTGAGATCGCCGTAACAACAAGTGCGACTGTTAATGAAAGTCGAATACCAAAAGTAACTCGAGTGAAGATATCTCGACCTAAATCATCTGTCCCTAGCCAGTGACCATTAGACCCTGGTCCAACCAAAATATCTGGCCCTAAATCATCATATTTCCAACCGCTGATGAAAGGACCAATGATTCCAGCAAGAATCAAAAATACCAGCATAACTAAACCAACAATAGAAATTTTGTTACCAAAGAAGCGCTTTCGCACATCTTGCCAATAGGAAAGTGATTGAGGAATTTGTTCGATCTCTGACATCAATGCACCGCCTTAGAGTCGATTTTGATGCGTGGATCAATTAGGGCATAACTTAAATCAACAATCAAATTAACCACAGCGCCAAATGAAATAACCACGATTGCAAGTCCTAGTACTACTGGTGCATCTTGCGATAGCGCAGAGTCAGCAATGGTTGAACCCATACCGGGCAATGAAAAGACTTTTTCAGTTTGAACTGCAACTCCAAAGATTGCAATCAGTGAAGTTCCATAGACCGTAACAACTGGAATGAGAGCGTTGCGCAATGCATGGTGAAACCACACTCGCCTTGCAGATAAGCCCTTAGCAAAAGCTGTACGGATGTAATCAGCACGTAAAACTTCAAGCAAAGATGAGCGCAGCATACGCGCAATGAAAGCTGCATCAACTACTGCAACAACTAATGCAGGTAGCACAACACCTTTCCAACTATCCCCCGGAATAATGCCAGCATGCCAAGTTGTTGGCCAGGGTTTAAAGAAATTGAGCCAATCCCAATGTAATTGGAAAGGCAGAACACCAAAGAGATATTGAGCTAATAAACCTGATACGAAGACTGGAATGCCTTGAATACCCACAGAAAATACAGTTCCAATGCGATCTCCAAGAGATCCACGCTTGATTGCACTTGTCAGACCAACAGCCAAAGCAATGATCAATTGGAATAGCGCACCCCAGAAGAGTAGGCGAGCACTTGTTGATAAACCATCTTGCAAAATTGTATTTACGGATTTGTCATTCTTATATGAATATCCAAGATCGCCCCGGAATAAATTTCCCCAAAAGCGGAAATACTGGACATAAGTGGGCTTATCCAATCCATATTTTCTCTCTATGTTATCGAGAATCTCCTGAGGTAATGCCTTCTCACCACTTTTGAGTGAGATTGGATCTCCAGGAATAACAAAAAAGAGAGCGAACATTAAGGTAACTGCAGCCCAGACAACAATAAGACTCTGGAGCAATCGCTTAATCGTGTAGGTAAACATCTCTCGCTATCTTACAGGTTATTAATGCGGGGGTGTAAATCGAAGTGAGGGGCCCCCTTTCGAGGACCCCTCACAACGAGGAACTACTTTTTAATTAGTTCTTTACAACCTGATCGAAAACAATCATTCCAAGTGGAGTGATTGGGAATGTAGCAATGCTTGGAGCAAGCACTGTTGCAATTCCACGGTTAACGGTCTGTGTAATAACAACATCATTGCGTAGAGCTTGTACCTCAGCACGACGGTACTGGCTCTGTGCAAATGACTTGTTAGTTGTTGAACGAGCTGAGTTAACTAATGCATCAAATGTTGCACTGTTATAACGCTCTAGATTGTCTCCACCGATTGAAGCTGAGTGAAGTAATGGGTAGAGGAAGTTGTCAGCGATTGGATAGTCAGCGAACCAACCAGCACGAATCATCTGACCCTTACCTGAACGCATCTTTGAGAAGTATGTTCCATCAGCTGGGAATGGATCAAGCTTTGCTGGAATTCCAACTTCTTTGAGGTTAGCGATGATGATTGAAGCAACCTTGTCCCAACCAGCACCGTCGTTGTATGAAAGACGAATTGCAGGAGGAGTTGTGTTACCCGCATCTAACCAGCGCTTGTAATCAGCCTTAGCTCCGACAAGATCGCGAGAGTTAGTAAGACCTTGACCTGACTTATATCCAGGAAGTCCAGGTGGAAGAAGGCCTGTAGCAGGCTTACGAACACCCTGATAAATCACAGAAGAAATCTGATCGCGATCGATCGCCTTTGCAATTGCTGAACGAAGATACTTGTTCTTTGTTCCACCAACGATTGGATCTTCCCAGTTGAATCCCCAGTAGTCAGTACCAAGAGTTGACTTAACACCCTTAGTTCCCCACTTTGTGAGAAGTTCAGTGTAACGACCTGCTGGGATTGGACCAGAATCACATTGACCTGAAGCAAATGCGTTGTATGCAGCATTTGTATCAGAGAAAATTTTTGCAGTTAGCTTTGAAAGTGTTGGTGTCTTTCCACCGTAGTTAGGGTTCGGAACAAGTACAACCTCGCCACCTGCACGCTTTGTAATTGCTGAAGCCAACATGAATGGACCGTTTCCAACTAGCTTTGTTCCATCTTCTTCAACTTTATCTGAAGCACCAACCATTGTTGTAGGAATTGGTGAGAACACTGAGTGGCCAACAATTGATGGCCAGTCTGAAGTTGGGTTTTCCATCTTTACTGTAAGTGTCATTGCCTTGTCATCTGCAACTACTGAAGATGAAGGGAAAGCACCCTTACCTGTTGAGTATGCATTCATGCCAAGAATAAAGTCACCATGGTATGCAACTTCTGAAGCCAACTTGGAATCCATTGAACGCTTCCAGCCGTTGACGAATGATGAAGGAAGAACTGCTTCTCCGTTAGAGAACTTCAGACCCTTCTTAAGTGTGAAGACCCAAGTCTTTGAGCCATCTGTTGTCTTCCACTTTGAAGCAACTTCACCATAAAGGTTTCCGTTTGCATCTGTATCTGTAAGACCATCAAATAACATTGTTGCAACGTTTGCACCAACAAGAGTTGATGTGAGAGCTGGATCGATGTGATCAGGCTCGCCTGCTGCAAACAATTGGCAATCGATGAACGCAGGAGCTGCAGCATGTGCTGAAACTACGGTGCCACCAACTGCAAGGCCAAGAGCAGCAAGAACTGCAACACTGCGCTTTCCTAGAGATAGAACCTTCATGTAAACCATCCTTTAAATAACTGCCATGACGGGGGTCGCGGCATTGAAATGAAGCCATAAAGGCTTCGAGGGTGTGCTTACTCTAGGCGAAATGCCCGAATTTCCCAAGATTCAGGCTTAGGAATAGGGCTCTGGCTAGCGTAAATGAGCCTGTTCATTAAGGGTTCGAAGCGCCCTCAAACCATCACTTGGCCAGACTGAAATTGTTGTAATCGAACAAGGCGAAATGTCAATGTGAAAGATTGATTCAGCAGGTGCGCCAACAACAACTTTAGCTGCAGATTTAATTGTCCCGTTGTGTGTAACAACCACAACGCGTTGTCCTGGATATTCAGCTGCAATCTGAGAGATTGCTGCATCTACACGCAGTGCAACGGAGTCATATGACTCACCCTCTGGGGGTGCAAAAGATGTTGAGCACACCCATGAGTTGTAATCTGCTGGATAGCGCTCTTTGACCTCATCTATGGACAAGCCATCCCAGATACCAAAAGAGCATTCAATCCAAGCATCTTCAAAAACGATAGGTAACCCAGTTGCTTTAGAAATAGCTTGTGCAGTTTGAGTTGTGCGCTTGAGAGGTGAGGAAATGATTACCTCCGGATTGAGTTTGGCGATAGCTTGCGCAACTTTCTCAGCCTGACCTAAACCAATTTCGGTTAGCTCTGGATTTAACGGACCATCTCCTGAAAACTTCTTCATAGGAGTTAAAACTGTCTCGCCATGTCTAACTAGAAAAATAGTTGTAGATTCTTCTGGGCTAAGTAAGCGCTCAGTTAAATAGTTCTGGCGCACAGAGATGATCTCTCCCCCACCACTTTGCTCATCCAATGCCTTGTTTGCCAGGCGATCTGCATGTGAGTTTTCATCACGTGGTATCCAGGTGTAGGTAACAAGAGATGCGGTGTGGGCAGAACGGGCATCACTGGCTAGTTTTCGCATATCTGCATGCTTAATCTGCCAGCGTCCAGACATCTGTTCTACAACTAATTTGCTATCCATCTTCACATCTACAGTTGCTTGCGGATCGAGGGCATTAATGGCAGTTAAGCCAGCAATAAGTCCGCAGTATTCAGCAACATTATTTGTTGCAATACCAATGAAGTCATATAGCTCTGCAATAATTTTGCCGTTCTCAGTAATAACTGAACCATAACCAGCAGGGCCAGGGTTACCGCGTGAACCACCATCTGCAGTTAGTAAAAAATGGCGTGGCATCTATTTCGCTCCGCGCACCAAGATGCAGCGGCACTCTTCACAGCGCACCACTTCATCGTCGGCTAGTTCAGCAATTCGCTTGAGTTCTACTGTGTTAATCGAAAGATTACATCCGGTGCAGGCTCCAGCAACCAGTGCAGCTGCACCAATTCCATTATTTGTTGCTCTAATTTTTTCATACAAAGCTACAAATTCTCCAGAAACAGAAGCCAGAGTTTCACTTCGCTCTTTAGCGATACTTTCTAGTTCGCCATTTATCTTTGCGAGCGCATTCTCTTTACGGATATTGAGATCATTGATTTGCGCGGTGAAATCAGCTTCTTGATTTTGCAGATCTGTGATGCGGGCTTTAATTTCATCCACTCGCATCATAATCTCAAGCTCTACTTCTTCAAGTTCTGCTCGGCGGGCATTCAAAGTTCCCACTTCATGTTGGAGTTGTTCTAACTCTTTAGGAGATGCTGAACCACCAGAGAGACGCGCTTCATCTCGAGTAATGCGTGAAACTATCTGTTCAACATCTGCCTCTGCGCGCAAGAGTTCGCGTTTAACATCATTGAGTTCAGTTTCAGCGGCAATGCGAAGATCGCGGGCGTTATGAGATTTTGTGGTGGCTGTTACTAGCTCTGCAATTTCAGGAAGAGTTGATGCGGTGTGGTTGAGCGCGGTAGTTTTCTGGTCAAAAGCTGCCACATCAATAATCTGACGTTGATCACTTGGGCTGGCTTTCATTTGCTGCAATCAACCCCTTCGTAAATATCTGGTGGGCGCTGAGGGTTTCGAACCCCCGACATTCTCGGTGTAAACGAGACGCTCTACCACTGAGCTAAGCACCCTTGGTACTGCTATGAGTACCGGTGAATCTTACTTCACCATAGTTAAATCGCTAAATCCCGCGCTTAAAGCGCAGCAATTGCTGCTTTGTAATCAGCGATATTGCGAGCATCGCCAAGACCATTGACTACCTGCCAGCGCAAGATGCCTTCCTTGTCAATGACAAATGTGCCACGAGTTGAACAACCACGTGATTCATCAAAAACACCGTAAGCCTTAGCAACTGCTCCGTGTGGCCAGAAATCTGCAAGCACTGGGAATTTGTAACCCTCAGCTTCAGCAAATGCGCGCTGTGCATACATAAAATCACAAGAGATTGCTAGCAGTTGCACATTATCGTTTTGAAAAGCAGTTAGATCATCACGTAATGCGCAGAGTTCACCCGTGCAGATACCTGAGAATGCAAAGGGATAAAAGAGTAGAACTACATTCTTTTTACCCTTAAATGATGAAAGAGAAATCATCTCACCATGTTGATTGAGAACTTCAAAATCTGGAGCAGCTTGGCCAATTGTTAGAGTCATAGCCGCAAATCTATCGTTTACCTGCTTTGCGTGCCACTAGACGAGTAGCACTCCAGTCAGCTGCAATAGAAAAAGATGAGGTCTGAGTTAAACCAGCAGTTGGCGCAGCATCTTGAATATCACTTGGCTCAACATGTCCATCGCGTCCCACCTTGGGAGTTAATACCCAGATAGGTCCATTCTCACTTAGATAAGTGAGTGCATCCATTAACTCATCAACTAGATCGCCATCACCATCACGCCACCAGATAATTACGCCATCAACGACTTCATGTGCATCACTATCTACAAACTCAGTTTTAGTAATGGCACTAATCGCTTTGCGAAGGCTTTCATCGCAGCCTCCAGAACGGCCGACCTCGAGAACTAGGTCACCTTCCTTGAACCCCATACGCGCTGGCACAGGCTAATTCCACACAATGAATGCCCCTTGCACAAGAGATATGGCTAGTCCATTTCGACTTACTGGTCAGTTCACGCAAGAATAGGCACCATGAGCGAAACCTTTGAGGCGCCCGATCAGATTATCGACCAACTAGTTGATACCGACCCTTCAGAGACGGCCGAATGGCATGCATCTTTTGATGCCGCCCTCGCACATGCAGGCCCAGTACGCGCTCGCTATTTAATGTTGAGCCTTTTAAAGCGTGCTCATGAGAAAAAAATAGGTATCTCAGACCTTCGCACAACCGACTACATCAACACAATTTCTCCAGAACATGAACCAGCTTTTCCTGGCGATGAGGGCATCGAGCGCAATATCCGTGCGATGAATCGTTGGAATGCAGCGATGATGGTGCACCGTGCACAGCGTCCAGGTATTGGCGTTGGTGGACATATCTCTACCTATGCATCATCTGCCGCTCTTTATGAAGTTGGATTTAATCACTTCTTCCGCGGTCAAGATCACCCAGGTGGCGGAGATCAAATCTTTTTCCAAGGACATGCAAGTCCTGGAATGTATGCACGTGCATATCTAGAAGGTCGTTTAACTGAGGATCAGTTAGATGGTTTCCGACAAGAACTCTCACATCCAGCTGGAGGACTTTCTTCTTATCCTCACCCTCGTTTGATGCCAGATTTTTGGCAGTTCCCAACTGTGTCAATGGGTATCGGACCAATCAATGCTATTTATCAAGCACGCTTTAATCGTTATCTCCACAACCGTGGAATCAAAGACACAAGTGATCAACGCGTCTGGGCTTTCCTTGGAGATGGTGAAGTAGATGAAGTCGACACATTGGGTGCTATTGGTTTAGCAACACGTGAAAAACTCGACAACTTAACTTTTGTTGTGAACTGTAATTTGCAACGACTTGATGGTCCGGTTCGTGGAAATGGCAAAATCATTCAAGAGCTTGAATCAATCTTTGGCGGCGCTGGTTGGAATGTTATTAAGGTGATTTGGGGCCGCGAGTGGGATCCACTATTGGCTCAAGATCGCGAAGGCGCACTTGTTAACTTGATGAATAAGACTTTAGATGGTGATTACCAGACTTTTAAAGCTGAATCCGGTGCCTATGTTCGCGAAAACTTCTTCGGTCGCGATCCTCGAACAGCAGCGATGGTTGCAGATTGGTCTGATGAAAAAATCTGGGGCCTTAAGCGCGGAGGACACGACTACAAGAAATTATTTGCTGCATACACCGCGGCAACTCAAAACAATGGCCGCCCAACAGTTATTTTGGCTAAGACAATTAAGGGCTGGACACTTGGATCCAGCTTTGAAGGTCGTAACTCCACTCACCAAATGAAGAAGATGTCACTTGAAGACATTATGCGCTTTCGTGACACATTGCATCTAGATATTCCAGATGAGAAGTTAGATAAGTACTTACCTCCATACTTAAAGCCAGCAGCTGACTCACCTGAAGCTTTGTATCTAGCAGAGCGTCGCGCGGCCCTAGGTGGATCTATTCCTCGTCGCCGCTCAATTTCACGCCCGCTTACTCAACCTGATGATTCTGTTTATGAATCAGTTAAGCGCGGTTCTGGTCATCAGGAGATTGCTACAACGATGGCATTTGTTCGCATGCTCAAAGATTTAGTGAAAGACCCTGGACTTGGGGCCAGAATTGTTCCAATCATTCCGGATGAGGCTCGCACATTTGGTATGGACTCATTGTTCCCAACGTTAAAGATCTATTCACCCAATGGGCAGCAATATGCAGCCGTTGATCGTGAATTGATGTTGTCATACAAGGAGTCAACTACTGGTGTGATTCTTCACGAAGGCATTAATGAAGCTGGTTCTGTTGCATCCTTTACTGCAGTGGGCTCTTCTTACTCCACCCACGATGAACCAATGATTCCTATCTATATCTTCTATTCGATGTTCGGTTTCCAGCGCACTGGAGATGCTTTCTGGGCTGCAGCTGATCAATTAGTACGTGGCTTTGTAATCGGTGCAACCGCAGGTCGCACCACACTTAACGGTGAAGGTTTACAGCATGAAGATGGCCATTCACCACTTCTTGCTTCAACTAACCCAGCCGTGGTTTCTTATGACCCAGCCTTTGCATTTGAACTTGGACATATTGTTAAAGATGGTTTGCGCCGTATGTATGGTGAGAACAGCGAAAACATTTATTATTACATCACTGTTTATAACGAGCCATATGTGCACCCATCTGAACCTGAAAATCTAGATGTGGAAGGTCTGCTCAAAGGTATTTATCTTTACTCTCCAGCAGCGAAATC
This sequence comes from Actinomycetota bacterium, assembly GCA_010024385.1. GTDB lineage: Bacteria > Actinomycetota > Actinomycetes > Nanopelagicales > Nanopelagicaceae > Planktophila. The sequence continues at coordinate 13,429 of RGHD01000001.1, forward strand.
ACGCAAGAAATCAGCGCAGATCTTGGCATCAGGTGTTGGTGTGAACTGGGCACTTAAGGCCCAGCAATTACTTGCCGATGACTGGGGCGTTAAAGCATCTGTCTGGTCAGTTACTTCTTGGAATGAACTTCGCCGTGATGGTTTAGAAACAGATCGCCACAATCTTCTTAATCCACAAGATAAGAAGCGTGCATACATTTCACAGAAGCTAGCTGGTTACAAAGGTCCAGTAATTGCTGTCAGTGATTACATGCGCTCTGTGCAAGATCAAATTGCGCCATGGGTTGATGCGCCTTTCTATTCACTTGGTACTGATGGCTTTGGATTATCAGATACTCGTGGTGCACTTCGCCGTCACTTCAAAGTTGATGCTGAATCAATAGCAGTTGCTGTGTTGCAGCAATTGTGTAATCAAGGTGATATCAAGAAAAGTATTGTCACTAAGGCCATGGAAAAGTATCGTATTCACGATGTCTCAGCTGCAGATGCTGGCAATACCGAAGGCTCAGGTTGATCTCACGAATTGCAATTAGCGATATCTCCCCCGCGGTTTACTTCGGTGGAGAATTTTTACCTGTTAAAGCAGTATCTGGTGAGACTATTCAAGTCAGTGCGACAGCTGTCATCGAGGGCCATGAAAAGCTCGCCGCCCAAGTAGTTTTGCATGATTCGAAAGGCAAAGTGGTCTCTCGCGCTGATATGAAAGAAAGATGGCCTGGAACTAATCGTTATGAAGGCTCAATAACTATCCCCGCGCAAGGTGATTATTTTTTTGTCATTGAAGCCGATAGCACCTCCCAATATCGCACAGTCTATGGATCATCAGAAAAGTACCCAGTCCGAGCTGATCGCGAGCGCGCACTAATTGGTGCTTGGTATGAGTTCTTTCCACGCAGTGAAGGCGCTATAAAAAATGCCGATGGAACAATTACTTCTGGAACATTTGTAAGTGCGACAAAGAGATTACCTGCAGTTGCAGCCATGGGCTTTGATGTTTTATATCTGCCCCCTATTCATCCCATCGGTATTACCCATCGCAAGGGACCTAATAACTCTCTAACTGCTGGTCCCAATGACCCTGGTGTGCCATGGGCTATTGGAAATTCAGATGGTGGCCATGATGCGATTAACCCAGAGCTTGGAACAATGAAAGATTTTGAAAACTTTGTTGCAGCTGCGAAGAAGGCAGGCTTAGAGATTGCATTAGATCTAGCACTTCAAACTTCACCTGATCATCCGTGGGTGAAAAGTAATCCTCAATGGTTTAACAAACGTGCCGATGGAACTATTGCATATGCTGAAAATCCACCCAAGAAGTACCAAGATATCTATCCCATTAACTTTGATGATGACTACGAAGGTATTAGAGATGAAGTCCTGCGCATCATCCGCTTGTGGGTTTCAAAGGGTGTAAAAATTTTTCGTGTTGATAACCCACACACCAAGCCCGTCCACTTCTGGCAAGACTTGCTCAATATTGTGCACAAAGAAAGCCCAGAAGTAATCTTTTTAGCTGAAGCTTTCACAGCACCAGCCATGATGCATGCACTTGGTAAAGCAGGCTTTCACCAGTCCTATACATATTTCACCTGGCGCACAAGCAAGTCAGAGCTCACTGAATACGGCCGTGAAGTCGCCCAACAAACTTCCGCCTTCTTTCGCCCAAATTTTTGGGTCAACACGCCAGATATCAATCCTTTCCACTTACAAAGTGGCAATCCAGCAATGTTTGCATTACGAGCAGTTCTAGCTTCAACTCTTACGCCTTCATGGGGAATGTATGCAGGATATGAAATTTATGAGCACCGAGCTTTTAAAGAAGGTGGCGAAGAGTATTTAGATTCAGAAAAGTATGAAATCAAGATACGTGATTGGGATGGCGCAGCAAAAAAGGGTCTCACCCTTGCACCATTCATTACTCAGCTCAACGCAATTCGTAAAGCTAATCCAGCTCTTCAGCAACTTCGTAATCTTGTATTTCACAACACTGAGTCTGAAGCAATCATTGCTTATTCAAAGCGCGAAGGCAAGAACTTGATTTTGGTTGTTGTAAACCTTGATCCTTCCTTTGCTCAAGGCACCATTGTTCACTGGGATATGAATGCACTAGGTCTTGAAGGTACTTTTGCAGTCAAAGATCTTCTTGATGGTAAGAGCTTTGATTGGTCTGAGCACCAATTCATTCAGCTCGATCCCACTCGCCCAGTCGGCAAAGTTGCCCACATCTGCCAAGTGAAGCTTTAAGAAATGGGAATCTTTTCTAGATTTATTAAGAAAAATTCAACCCCCCATATTCAGCCTGCAACTTTTCTCAATCCACATTCAACTTTAGGTGAACTTGATCTGTATCTCATTACTGAAGGTCGCCATGAACAGTTATGGAAAGCTTTAGGAGCACATGTTCGCCGAGATGATTCAAATGAGCTTCTAGGTACTGCTTTTTCAGTATGGGCACCTAATGCACAAGCTGTTTCACTCATTGGTGATCACAATTTCTGGGATAAGAACACTCACAAAATGGTTCGTATTGGCTCCTCGGGCATCTGGGAAATCTTTATCCCAGATATCGGAGTTGGAACTAGATATAAGTTTGCAGTTTGTGGCATAGATGGACGCTGGGTTGATCACGCCGACCCAATGTCTCGTGCCACTGAAATTCCACCGCTGACCGCTTCGATTGTCGAAGAATCGAACTATGTATGGAGTGATTCAGAGTGGCTTAATACGCGCAGAGAGTTTGAACCATGGCGCTCCCCTGTTTCTGTCTATGAAGTGCATTTAGGTTCTTGGAAGCTAGGACTTTCATATCGAGAGCTTGCAATTGAATTAGTTGATTATGTCCGAGCACAAGGATTCACTCATGTTGAATTCCTACCAGTAACTGAGCATCCTTATGGGCCATCGTGGGGTTACCAAGTAACTTCCTTCTTTGCACCCACTTCTCGCTTTGGTTCTCCTGATGATTTCAAGTTCCTAGTAGATGCATTGCATGCTGCCGGCATTCCTCCATGCTTTATTTGGACTACTCACGCAAAGAAGGCGAATGGGTGCCAAATATCAATGGTGGCCGTGAGAATTTAGAAGCAGTTCAGCTGCTCCAAGAAGCTACTTCCACAGCCTATAAAACCCACCCAGGCATCATGATGATCGCCGAAGAATCAACTGCGTGGTCTGGCGTCACTCGTGACACTTCATCTGGCGGTCTTGGCTTTGGCTTTAAATGGAATATGGGTTGGATGCATGACACGTTGCAGTATCTACAACATGATCCTATTCACCGCGTTTATCACCACAATGAAGTAACTTTCTCAATTCTCTATGCCTGGAGTGAGAACTTCATGCTGCCGCTCTCCCATGATGAAGTAGTCCATGGCAAAGGCCAGTTAGTAAATAAGTTCCCTGGAGATCGCTGGCAAAAAACTGCAACGCTGCGTGCTTTGTATGGATTTATGTGGGCGCATCCAGGTAAGAAACTTTTGTTTATGGGAAGTGAATTTGCGCAAAATGATGAGTGGAATGAAAGTGCTGGTCTGCAGTGGTATTTGACAGAGTATGGTGAGCATCAAGGTGTTCAAAAATGTGTTGCTGAAATAAACGCTCTCTATAAAAAAGTTCCATCACTTTGGGAGAAGGACACATCGCCTGAAGGATTCACATGGCTAGTTGGAAATGATGGCGCAGCAAATGTTCTCGCTTTTGCTCGCTGGGATGAACAAGGAACTCCATTCGTTGCAATTACAAACTTCTCTCCCATGCCACATGAAAAATACTCCTTGCCATTTCCGACTACTGGTACATGGATCGAAGTGCTCAACACAGATGATTTAGCGTATGGCGGCAGCGGAATATCAAATGAATCTGTAATAGTAAATGATGCGGCGCAACTAGTTGCACAGATACGAATTCCACCACTTGCAACCATTTGGTTTAAACGCTCTTAAGGGCTTTTGCAAAAAAAGGAACTGTTAGCAAAAGAACTGCCGGAATAATTAGTCCGATTGTTAGCGAAGTAGCTTGAGCAGTCCAAGCAACAATCCATTTTAAAATGAAAGCCAAGATAATGTTTGCGACCCCAATATGGCCAATAACAACGCTTGCTGGGTGCTTGGAACGAGCATTAGCTGCAGTCATAAATGTTGGACCAAGGAAAGAGCTCCCAAGGCCCGCAATGGAGAAGCCAATACAGATAACTAAGAAAGCAATATTTTGATTAGCTACAAATACTGCCCTTGCAAGGAAGATGCTAACAAGAAAAGATGATCCGGCAAGTAATGATGCCTGGATGGCTAGGCGTTCCAATGTATAGCGTGGAAGTAAGTAATGAACTGTTAATCTTCCAAAAATCATCCACATGGTGAAGAGAATGAAGGGCAGAGTGTTAAGACCACTCTTGATGCCAATCTCTTCTTTTGTGTAAATAGTTGCCCAGTCACTTAAGGCGAATTCTAGAAATATTGCACAAATCAAACCAAATGAAACTAGGCGATCGAAGGAAAACCCTGCAAATAATTCTTTCAACTTATATTCGATGTTGACATCTTGGTTGGCTTTAAGGAGTTCTGGTGCAAAAGAGTTAATTACTACACTTTGAATAAAAAAGATGATTACAACTAATAACCCTATATGCGTGTGGAGTGAGACCCGGTCTACTAGAAACCCTGAAATAAAAGCGGTGAGTAGTGCCCCTGCTGCCCACACCCCACTCATCTGAGTAATGATGAATTTACCAGTACGATCTTGGAAATTAAATCCTTGGGCATTGATAGCGATATGAAAAGCTGATATCGCCGCACCAAAGGCAATATTTGCAAGAAAGAATATGAGTGCTGAATCGATGTTAGTGAGGATTATCAATGTTGCCATGAGGAAGAAGGAGGCAACATATAGAACTTTCTTAACACCAATCTTGTGAACTATGTGTCCCACAGTTAGCAGCGAGATAAGTGAACCCAATGCACCAGTACTAATAAGTGATCCGAACCCACCATTGGTCAGTTTGAGTGCTTCTTTAACTTCCGGAAAGCGGGGAACCCACGACATGATTCCAAGTCCAAAAGTGAAGAAGAGAATTCTGAGGTAGTTGAGCTCTTTTTCAGGGGTAATAATGCGCATATTAGAAAAGGGCGTTAGCTAACGCACTGCGGGCTGCAGTTAAGCGTGAATCTGCTGGATCAACTAAGGCAAAGAGTGAAAGAAGATGCTCTTTGGCCTTATTGCGCTCATCACCTGTTCTTTCCTTGACTTCATTTACAAGGCGATTAAAGGCTGCTTCAACTCCCCCATTTACCATCTCCATATCCGCAGCTTGCAGCTGTAAAGACAAGTCGGCGGGATTATTAGTTGCTTCTTTGATTACTACGTCCAATACCAAACCTTTTGTGCGAATAAGTAGTTGAGTTTGAGCAAGACCTAGCTTGGCATAAGAGTGAGATGGCTTTCTAGCAAGTAATTTCTTATAAGCAATCTCGGCAGTCATATAATCACCAGCTTCAAGAGCGGCGACTGCTTCTTCTTCCTCAGGTTCAATAACTTCTACTGGTGCATCACCAACGCCTTGTTCGGAAGCTAAAGTTATAACCTTATCTAGAACCAATCGAATCTGTGCTTCAGGATAGGCTTGTTCAAATAGAGGAACAATTTGCTCATTAATGAGTGCAACAGCATAAGGAATTTTTTGAGTTTGCAGAGCCTGTGCAACTTGTGGTTGAGCATCAATATCAACTCGTCCCAGACTCCATGCACCTTTATAACTAGATTCAAGTAGACCCATCACATTGAGCATTTCAACTGACTCAGCACTGCGCGGCGACCAGCAAAACAAGATGACTGGACGTGTTTTTGATAGAGGCAAAAGTTCGGTCGTTAAGTTCGCAGCCGTAACTTCAACTCCTGGAGTGGGTCCTGTTGCTACATTCTTTGGCTTACCTAATGAGCTCAAATCAACAGCTTTTGCAAAATTAGGTGGGTTGCTCACGTTGTAATCCTACTGGGCGATGAGGTCAACACCAGAATCGCGTCGATACGGCAGAATCTCTGCTACATAGTTATCGGCAGCAAACTCTAAGCCCACATCAGCTCCCTTTTGTTCGCTTAAATACCAGCGATTTTCAAGGATTTCATGGAACATTTGAGCTGGCTCTACCCGTCCACGCATCTGTTCTGGGATTCGGTTGACAATGGGCTCAAAGACTTCTGTAAACCATGTCTTAGCCATTTCGGTCACAGACATAGAAGAGTTTTCATGACGGGCACGGTAGCGATCAAAGGATGCGAGTAAGCGTTTGGCTTGTAGCTCTTCCGTTTCAATTCCCATCAACTCACGCAAACGTTGCGTGTGATAACCAGCTGCAACTAATCGGGGTTGGAAAGATAGAAGCTGTGTGTCACCATCGATTGTGATTGACACTTCTTCCACAGCAAAACCTAAGTCATGCAACTGGCGCATCGCGCGCTCCACTGCATGTCGATCCTTAGGATCAAGTAGTTGGCGCTCTTTAAGAGCAGACCAAATTCTGCGGTAGCGACGAATAACAGCTTCGGCTGCGCGTACTGGCTCCATACCGTGATATAACACTCCAGATAAACGTAAGTCTTCTAACTCAGCAGCTACGTTAAACATTGCAATTTCTAAATCATGTTCTCTTTGACCATCACTTAGGGTTTTTTGAAATTCTCCTGTTTCAGCATCTACAAGATAGGCAGCAAAGCCTTCAGCATCTCGGCGAAAAAGTGTATTTGATAGTGAACAATCGCCCCACCAAAAACCTAATAAGTGCAACCGAACAAGTAGCAAAGCAAGAGCATTGGCCATCGTATTAATGTCATGAGCGGTGACTGAGCCAGAGAGCAGAACGCGATAAGGTAATGAATATGGCAAGAAACGAGTGACTATCGCACATGGAAGTTCCTCTCCTGCAGAATCAGTTCTACCTTCAACAACTGCAATTTGTTCAACGCAAGGAGCATTCAAAGAAGTAAGTTCACGCAAGACCTTGTATTCGCGGTTAGCAAACTCAGGTACTGTTTCTTTGACGGCATAGACCGGGGCTTCTGGATCTGCGGTCGCTCGAACTAAGCGAACTACGTGGCGAGAAATACCACGCTTTTCTGCTAGAGCAGGATCTTCTGGCCACTCTTCTAAACTCTGATGCCAAGGCAGGCCAGTAACAGCTGCGATCTCCTCGCCTAAACCTGTTATCCGTAGGGCCATAAGGCTCATTCTTCCCTAAAAATGTGACGAGAAGATGAACACCACGTCTCATACAAGTGAGATAACTATCTTTACAATGCACCTATGGCAATTAAAGAGCGAATTAAGAAGGTTACGAAGCGAGCAGCCAAACCTGCGCAAACTCCGACAGATTTTGGGGTTGCCGGTGTTCCTATCAATAGATCCCATCCGTATTACTTTGGATTTGTCGCCACTTTAGGTGCTCTAACTGCAATCGTATTGATGCGCGCTCTTGCCAGCGTCTCTCAAATATTTATTTTGATTCTCATTGCGCTATTTTTGGCAACAGGCCTAAACCCAGCGGTTGAAGCTCTTCGCCGTCGTAATATGTCACGTGTTACCGCGGTAACAATTATATTCACCTCAGTAATTGCTTTTGTTATCTTCTTTGCTCTTGTGGTTGCCCCTCCAGTGATTACTCAAGGAACTCAACTCATTAATAAAGCCCCTACTCTTTTAGCTGATCTGACTAATAATTCAACAATTAATAAGCTCAATGATCAATATGGAATTATCGATACCCTACAAAGTAAATTAACTTCAGTTACTTCAGATGGAACATTATTAATTTCAGCATTTGGTGGAGTTATTGGTGTCGGCAAATCAGTACTTTCAGGTTTTTTCACATTCCTTACTATCCTGGTTCTGACTCTCTATTTCATCACTTCCCTGCCTCAGGCTGTTAATCTTGGGCTTTCATTAGTTCCTGCAAGTCGCCGCACACGAATTGGTCACCTGACAAATGCAATCATTGCTCGTGTGGGCTCATTTGTAGGCAGCCAAATAGTTATTGCCGCTATGGCCTCAGTCTTTGTTTTTGCGCTCTCACTAGTCCTAGGTCTGCCTTCACCTATAGCCATTGGAATGATTGTTTTTGTCTGTGGATTAATTCCATTGGTTGGACATTTCTTAGGTTCTGGAATTGTCACAATCATTGCACTCACTCAGTCAATTGCAATCGGTATTATAGCTTTCGTCGCATATGTAGTTTATGTTCAGATTGAAAACTATGTTGTAACACCACGAATAATGAAAAGAACTTTGGCAGTTCCTGGTGCCGTAACAATCATTTCTGCCCTTATCGGCTCATCACTCTTGGGCCTAGTCGGCGGATTACTTGCCGTGCCTGTTGCTGCTTCGATTATTTTGATTTTGGATGAAGTCGTAATACCTCGCGCTAATAACTCTTAATACTCAAGAGGCAGAGGGCTGGTATCGCCAGTCACAATGGTGTTGATTTCAGATAGCACGCGATGAACTGATGGTTCACCTACCCAAAGATGCTTGGCATCATCTATTGGAATAATATTTAACTTAGGCACGATAGCAAAGCGCTCTCTAGCAGCATCTGGTTTCAAGTAATCATCATGTTCGGGCACAAGGGCAGTAATTGATCGTGGATCAGTGTTCCAATACAAAAGCTCTTGATTAGTTGTTGTACGTAGCGGTGGGCTAAGAAGTATCAAGCCTTGATGGCGTGGATCTTTGGCATGGCGCAAAGCTAGATCTGTTCCAAATGACCAACCAACAATCCATAGATTTTCTAACGCTAAAACTTCGAAGCAATAATTAATCATTGCTTGAACATCTAAACCTTCTGCTCCTCCATTATCAAATGCTCCAGAACTTGTGCCAGCTTCAGATGTTGTCCCACGTGTGTTAAAACGAACAACAGTTATGCCTGCCAGAGCTGGAAGACGGTTCGCTGCTTTCTTATAAACATGGCTATCCATCATTCCCCCTGCAGTTGGCAGTGGGTGCAGAGTTAAAATCGCACCTCTTGATTGACCTAAAGGTGCGCAAACTTCTCCGATTAAATCCACGCCATCGCTAGTAAGAACATGAAATGGTGTGCGAAGGGCCGGCAAAACTGTGCTGGGTCTGATTATCTCGGCCATACTTCAAATCTTATCTTCACCCCACTAGGCTTCCAACCATGGCTACTAAGCGCACTCCATCATTTGATTCTCATAATCCTGCAACTGGCGAGGTTGCTGGAACATATCCAATAATGAATGCCAAGCAAGTGAGTGAAATTGTTGCTCATGCACGGAATGCTTCTATTCAATGGCAAAAACTTGGATTCTCTGGTCGAAAAAAAGTTCTTCTCTCTTGGTCTAATCTGATTATCAATCGCATTGATCAGATTGCGGCATTGATCTCACTTGAAACTGGTAAACCTGTGGGAGATGCGAAGTTAGAAGTGAGCATTGCTGTGGGCCATATCGGCTGGGCAGCGCGACATGCAGAAGAGATTATGCGCACCTCTTATCGCGCACCTGGCTTACTTTTATCGAATATGTCAGCAACAGTGCAACGCTCGCCTCTTGGCGTAGTTGGTGTAATCGGCCCATGGAACTACCCCATGTTCACACCAGTTGGATCCATTACATATGCATTAGCTGCGGGAAACACCGTTGTATTTAAGCCCAGTGAATACACACCTGGTGTTGGTATGTGGTTGGAAGAAACTTTTAATGAAGTTGCTCCATTTGCTGATGTCCTAACGACCATAACTGGATTAGGTGAAACTGGTGGTGCTCTATGCACAAGTGGCGTAGATAAAATCTCTTTCACCGGATCAACGAGAACTGCAAAAATAGTTGCCGCACAATGTGCAATCAATATGACTCCTGTAGTTTTAGAGTGCGGTGGAAAAGACCCAGTCATTGTCGCCGCCGATGCCAATCTTGAACGAGCAGTTGATGCAACTATCTGGTCTGCTATGGCTAATGCCGGTCAATCTTGTATCGGTGCAGAGCGTGTGTATGTTGATGAAAGAGTGGCTGATAAGTTTGTAGAACTAGCGGTCCAGCTAGCTAAAACTATTCATGCAGGTGCACCTGGTGATGGAAACTATGGACCTGCAACGATGCCTTCGCAAATTAAAGTCATTCAATCCCACATAAAGAGTGCAATCAAAGATGGTGGAAAGTGTGCCTATGGTGGTCCAGAATCTGTTAAGCCACCATTTGTTCAACCTGTTATTTTGTTAGATGTGCCTGAGGATTCAGCAGCAATGCAAGAAGAAACTTTCGGGCCAACAATAATCATTAACCGCGTGAAGAGTATGCGCGAGGCCATAGATCTTTCTAATGCATCTAGTTACGGCTTAGGTGCAAATGTCTGGTCTAAGCGCCAAGGCAAAAAGATTGCTGCGCAGTTAGCCTGTGGAATGGTTGCAATTAACTCAACATTTTCATTTGCTGCCATTGCTTCCGTGCCATTTGGTGGAGTGAAAGATAGTGGCTATGGACGTGTTCATGGACCTGAAGGTTTACTTGAATATACCTATGCCCGCACTGTAGTTCGTACTCGCTTTAATGTTCCACTTAATCTTTTGAGTTTTAAGCGCAAAGCTAAGGAAGAAAAATTGGTTATTACTTTGACTCGCTGGCTCAAGGGACGTTTTGGTTAATAGCGAGGTGCGTTACGGGTTCGTTCAGTATTAGGACGTCGCTTGTCTTTCTTTGCCCAACAGGCGTTATGCCAGTGACGCCGACTTTCTTCATCATCTTCTAACCAAGCGACAGTATGTGGTGTGGCCATCGGAATTACTTGATCGCATCCTGGACATCGATATGGCTTATTAGAACTTGATCCAGTTAATTTGCGAACTATGTACATTCCTTCATGATGTTCCTCAATAGTTTGACTTGAGGTAGAAATATCGCGTTCATCACTTTTAGGCCGCTTGTTTTTGGGGTAATTTCTGCGCGGACTCATGCTCATATTTTCTCACATCAATTGCAGGAGTAGTATCTGAACGTGAATGTAATCGAGGTCAAAGGTCTCAAAAAGAGCTATGGCCAGGTACATGCAGTGCGTGGAGTTGATCTATCAATTCCAGCCGGTGAAATCTTTGCTTTGCTCGGCCCAAATGGTGCGGGCAAAACCACCACTGTTGAAATCTTAGAAGGCTTTAGAGGCCGTGATGCTGGAGAGATTTCTATTCTAGGTTTTGATCCCAAAACACAGGGATATGCAGCGCGCCAATGGCGTGATCGCATTGGAATAGTTCTGCAATCTGCGGCCGATGCTGGTGATTTAACAGTGATTGAAACAGTGAAACATTTCAGTGGGTATTACTCAAAGCCACGCAATATTGATGAAGTAATGAGCGCTGTTGGATTAGAGGATAAATCGGGAGCCCTTATACGCAATCTCTCTGGTGGCCAGCGTCGACGTTTAGATGTCGCACTTGGAATCATTGGAAGCCCTGAGCTCCTCTTCCTAGATGAACCAACAACTGGCTTTGATCCTGAAGCACGTAGAGCCTTTTGGGCACTGATTGAGCAACTGCGCGGAACTGGAACAACAATTCTGCTCACCACTCACTATTTAGATGAAGCTGAAGCATTAGCTGATCGTGTGGCAGTTATTAATGATGGTTTGATCATCGAAGTATCTACGCCTGCCGGCTTAGGTGGACGTGCTACTTCTCAAGCGATTGTTTCTTGGCGTGATGGAAGTCAAATAAAAACAGAGGCCACAGATAACCCAACTGCAGTTGTTGCTCGCCTAAGTTCTCACTTTGGTGGAGAAATTCCAGAACTGGCAGTGATTAGACCCTCACTTGAAGATATCTATTTAAAAATGATTGGGGGCAGAGATGAATAAGCTCCCCAGCGCACTTAAATTAGGCATTCGTCGCGGTGGCCTTGAGGTTAGACAGTTTGCCCGCCAACGTGAGTCAGTTGTCTTTACACTTTTGTTCCCAGTTATCTTGTTAGCAATCTTTGGCTCTGTTTTTAAAGACACTATTGCCCCAGGTGTGACTTTTTCACAGTACTTTGTAGCGGGAATGATTGCCTCTGGTCTTGTTAATACTGGTTTCCAAGCATTAGCGATCACTATTCCTATGGAGCGCGATGTTGGCGGCCTAAAGCGCCTGCGTGGCACACCAATGCCAGCCTCAAGCTATTTCATTGGTAAAGCGATTTTGATTGCAGTAAGCATGATTATCCAAATCGCACTTCTCTTTGGATTTGGACTACTATTTTTTGGTGTTGAAATGCCTACAGAATTGAGTAAGTGGCTTACCTTCACATGGTTAGTTCTACTAGGTAGCACCTGCTCCACGGCACTGGGTATCGCATTTTCAATTGTTCCAAAGAGTGGTCGTGGCGCCTCCGCTGTTGTTTCACCCATCGTCATTATTTTGCAGTTTTTTAGTGGTGTCTTCTTTGTTTTCACTCAGCTACCAACATGGATGCAACAACTTGCTGCAATATTTCCCCTCAAGTGGCTCACCCAAGGTATGCGCTCAGTCTTTTTACCTGATTCATTTGCTACCCAAGAAGTAGCTAAATCATGGGAAACTGGCAGAACGTTTCAAATCCTCGTTCTCTGGCTTGTGATTGGAATCTTTTTCTCAGTCCGCAAATTTAAGTGGGATCGCGATTAAGCGCGTTTTAGGCATTGTGATCACGTTAATGCTGGCATTAACGATGGTGCCAACACATGCTGCAACGGCGAAAACCACACCTTCACCTACCTCAAAAACCAGCGTAAAGCCTACGACCTCACCAAAAGCCACAGCTAAACCTACGGCCTCACCAAAAGCCACAGCTAAAGCCACTGCTACTAAAAAGGCCGTTGTTAAAAAGAAACCACGCAAGAAAATAACAATTACGCCATCACCAAAACCTAAATGGCCACCTAGTGGATTTAAAGCAAATGGTGGTGTCTATGCAAAGATTCCAACTGCAAAAGAGTTAGTTGGAATAGCATCAAATAGCAAGATTTTAACGGCCCAACTAGCTCAAAAGGTTGATGGTGTTGCAATCTGCGAAAAATATTCATGTGGTGCGGTGCAAGTGGCCTCTCTTGATGGCTGCACGTGGTGGGAAGTTAATTCAAAGTTAGTTGGAGAAACCTCAGCTACTGATAAGACATTGAAAACTTTTGGAAGTATTCGCACTCTTGCAGGAAAAACCACGAGCAAACAGATAACAACAATTTTAATAATCAGTCAGGAACCTCTGGAATTGCGACATGTAGTGACAAATATTTCAGCAATCTGTCATCAAAATCCAGCTACAGAGAAAATTCCAAGTACTACTTATAAATCTGCTACAAACTAGCGATTAGCTCCTGGGACCCATAGTTGGTCCCCAATTTCCTTGTTTGCATAGCGTGCCAAAACAAAGAGAAGATCCGAGCAACGGTTTAAATACTTAGCTGTTAGTGGATTCACGCCTCCACCGAAGGCATGGATGGCAGCCCATGTGCGACGCTCAGCGCGACGAATTACAGTACGAGCAACATGGAGGTGGGCAGCTGCAGGTGTTCCTGAGGGTAAAACAAACGAGCGCAACGATTCGAGTTCTGAATTGTATTTATCAATCTGTTCTTCTAAGTAAACAATCTGAGATTCAAGCACTCGTAATGGTTCAAAGGCAGGTGCATCAACAACCGGAGTGCAAAGATCAGCGCCAACATCAAAGAGATCATTTTGAATTCGCACTAATAATGCGCGAACTTCGGCACTGCACTGCGTGGTGAGGTCACAATCTCTGGGGCTAAGAACTCAGCTCTAAAACTCATGGCTGCCTCATTATTAGCCACTGGCAAAACCACCATCACTAATGTGCCAGACATCGCTGATGTGGACATCATGGCCGATCTTCTCACGCGTCTTGGCTGCACAGTAGTTCGTGGGCATTCAGAAGTGAGCATTGATGTTCCACAATCACCAGGACATCGTGCCGATTATGACTTGGTACGAAAAATGCGTGCATCAATCAACGTACTTGGACCTTTAGTTGCTCGTATTGGTGAAGCAGAAGTTGCACTGCCCGGCGGAGATGCAATTGGATCTCGCGGATTAGATTTTCACATCAAAGGACTTGAAGCCTTAGGAGCTAAGGCTCACATTGAACATGGTTATGTAGTTGCTGAGGCACCTCATGGATTAACTGGTGCATTCATTGAATTGGATTTCCCAAGTGTTGGCGCTACAGAAAACATAATGACCGCAGCTGTTTTAGCTAAAGGTGTAACAACTATTGATAACGCAGCTCGTGAACCTGATTTAGTGGATCTAGGTGAGTTCTTAATCTCCATGGGTGCAAATATTCAAGGTTTAGGCTCTCCAACAATCACCATAACTGGAGTTTCAGAGCTGAAACCAACTACACATGCAACGATTCCAGATCGCATAATCACTGGAACATGGGCTTTTGCTGCTGCTATGACACGGGGTGACATCACTATTCACGGAGCGCGAGCCGAACATCTTGAATTGCCTCTGGAAAAACTGGCATCAGCCGGGGCGATTGTTACGACCACTGCAGATGGAATCCGAGTGCGCATGGATGTTCGCCCTCAAGCAATTGATGTTGCAACACTTCCCTATCCTGGATTCCCGACTGATCTACTACCTATGGTTATCGCTCTGAACTCCATTGCTGATGGCCACTCCCTAGTGACTGAAAATGTTTTTGAATCACGCTTTATGTTTGTTAATGAGCTCAGCCGTCTAGGTGCTCAGATTTCAGTGGATGGGCATCACGCCTCTATTGAAGGCGTTCCAGAGCTTTCAGGTGCTCCAGTTGAGGCTCATGATATTCGTGCTGGTGCAGGCTTAATTCTTGCAGCATTGGTTAGTGAAGGTGAATCAACTATTGATCAGGCTTTCCATGTTGACCGAGGTTATCCAAATTTTGCTGAGCAATTACAGAGCTTAGGTGCGAAAGTTACTCGCGAATAATGGCCATTCCAGATCGTAACTTAGCTCTTGAACTCATTCGAGTTACTGAGACTGCTGCTCTTGCTGCCGCCCCGTGGGTTGGCCGTGGTCAAAAAGATTTAGCAGATAAAGCTGCAGTAGAAGCAATGCGAAAGATGATCAACACAGTCGATATGACTGGCGTTGTAGTCATTGGTGAAGGCGAAAAGGATAACGCCCCAATGTTGCACAATGGTGAAAACGTTGGAAACCAAGAAGGTCCAGCATGCGATGTGGCAGTTGATCCAATCGATGGAACGTCCCTGACAGCAAATGGCATGAATGGTGCGATTTCAGTTATCGCCCTGGCACCACGTGGATCAATGTATGACCCAAGGACTTCCTTTTACATGAATAAGATTGCTACTGGCCCTCAAGCCGCTCATGTAATTGATATCACTGCAACAACTGCACAAAATATTGCAGCTGTTGCTAAAGCAAAAAATTTGGCAATTAGCGATGTAACCGTTGTTGTTCTTAATCGCCCTCGTCATGACCAGCTAATTAAAGAGATTCGTGAATGCGGTGCCAGAATTCGTTTAATCCAAGATGGTGACGTTGCTGCTGCAATTGAAACTGCCCGTCCCAATACTGGAATAGATCTGCTCATGGGTATTGGCGGAACTCCAGAAGGTGTAATTACTGCCGCTGCAATGATCTGCCTTGGTGGTGCCATTCAAGGTCAACTCCACGTTGATGGCAAGAGCTCTGGGCCAATTCTTAACACACGTGATCTAGTGAATTCTGAGGATGTTTTCTTGGCTGCAACAGGCATCACCGATGGAGAGCTAGTTAAAGGGGTCCGATACACCAGCTTTGGCGCTGTTAGCCAGTCAATTGTGATGCGAGGAAAATCAAAGACGGTTCGTGTAATCGAAACCGAGCATTACCTCAAGTAATTTACTTATTAACCGTCTCTGTAAGAATAGACACTCGGTTATTAGCAACAGATAGGAAGCCACCACTGACCGTGAACTGCGTGGTGGTCCCATCTGTGCCTTTAATACTGACTGCACCATCGACAAGTACTCCAAAGAGCGGTGCGTGATCGGTCAAAATACCCAAATCACCCTCGACTGTTCGGGCAGAAACAAAAGATGCTTCGCCAGACCAGACGCGCTCTGATGGAGATACAAGTTCGACTTTAAGTGTCATCGTTTAATTACTTTCCAACGCTTGCAGCAAGTTCAGCGGCACGACGCTCTACGTCATCTAGACCACCGCACATGAAGAATGCTTGCTCTGGAATATGGTCATACTTTCCATCCGCAAGTGCTTCAAATGCTGCGATTGTGTCAACTAGTGGAACAAATGAACCTTCGATTCCTGTAAAGACCTTTGCCACGAAAGTGTTTTGTGACAAGAAGCGCTGGATGCGACGAGCGCGTCCAACCAAAATACGATCTTCTTCTGAAAGTTCATCGATACCAAGAATGGCGATGATGTCTTGGAGATCCTTGTAGCGCTGCAAGATCTGCTTGATGCGGTTAGCAACACGGAAGTGGTGCTCACCGATATAGCGTGGATCCAGGATGCGTGATGTTGAGTCAAGTGGATCCACAGCTGGGTAGATACCAAGCTCTGAAATCGGACGTGACAATACTGTTGTTGCATCTAAGTGGGCAAAAGTAGTGTGTGGAGCTGGGTCAGTAATGTCATCTGCAGGAACGTAAATTGCCTGCATAGATGTAATTGAGTGACCACGGGTAGAAGTAATGCGCTCTTGCAATTGACCCATTTCATCGGCCAACGTTGGCTGGTATCCCACAGCAGATGGCATACGGCCTAGCAGCGTTGATACTTCAGAACCAGCTTGTGTAAAGCGGAAGATGTTGTCGATAAATAGAAGTACATCCTGCTTTTGAACATCACGGAAATATTCAGCCATTGTTAACGCTGAAAGTGCAACGCGAAGACGTGTTCCAGGTGGTTCATCCATCTGACCGAACACTAAGGCGGTCTTGTTAATAACACCGGTCTCAGTCATTTCAAGGAACAAGTCGTTACCTTCACGAGTACGCTCACCAACACCGGCGAATACAGACACACCACCGAAGTTTTCAGCTACGCGATAAATCATTTCCTGAATCAAAACTGTCTTTCCTACACCCGCGCCACCGAATAGACCAATCTTTCCACCCTTTACATACGGTGTTAGAAGATCAATAACTTTAATTCCAGTTTCAAACATCTCAGTCTTTGATTCCAACTGATCAAATGCTGGTGCATTACGGTGGATTGGCCAACGCTCTTTGATGTCGAGTGAAGAAGTTGGAACGTCCATTGACTCACCCAGTGTGTTGAACACGTGGCCCTTGGTTACATCGCCAACTGGTACAGAGATAGCTGAACCTGTGTCGCTCACCTCTGTTCCGCGGATCATTCCATCTGTTGGTTGCATAGAGATCGCGCGCACGAGGTTGTCACCAATGTGCTGGGCAACTTCCATGGTCAAAGTACGCGTTGTACCTGACATGGTTACCTCTACGTGTAGCGCGTTAAAAATCGCTGGCATTGAGTCGGCGGGGAATTCAATATCCACGACCGGTCCAATAACGCGAGCTACGCGACCTTTACCTGTTGATGCCGACATCATTCACTCCCTGCACTAGCTGAGGCTAACGCGTCTGCGCCGCCAACAATTTCACTGATCTCTTGGGTAATTTCAGCCTGACGGGCTGCATTTGCAAGTCGTGTGAGCGACTTGATTAGCTCATCAGCGTTGTCAGTCGCTGACTTCATGGCACGACGGCGAGCAGCATGCTCAGAAGCAGCCGATTGCAACATCGCGTTAAATACTCGAGCCTCAATGTAACGAGGTAGAAGTGCATCTAGCACAACGCTCGCATTAGGTTCGAATTCATACATAGGTAGCAAGTTGGATGTAACTGGTGCATCACTCTCCACAACTTCTAGAGGCAGCATGCGCTTTGCCATTGCATTTTGTGTAAGCATAGATTTGAATTCAGTAAATACAATATGAATCTCATCCACACCGGCCGCATCTACTTGAGCATCTTCGATGAAAGCAGCAATGAGAGCGCCAGCAACTTCCTTAGCATGTTCATAAGTTGGATTATCTGAAAAACCCGTCCAGGAACCAGAAATCTCACGGTTACGGAAGCGGTAATAGTTCACAGCTTTGCGCCCGACCAAATAAGACTTCACTTCTAATCCACGCTCTTTTAAAAGAGCAGCTAACTGCTCCCCTTCCTTAATTGCATTGTTTGAATAAGCACCTGCCATACCGCGGTCTGCAGAAATAATCAAAACTGCAGCACGGATTGGGCGCTCAGATTGAGTCGTCAAAGGATGGTTAATTGAAGAGTAGGTTGCAACTGCAGATACCGCGCGGGTCAACTCATTTGCATAAGGAGTTGAAGCTGAGACTCGTTGCTGCGCCTTAACGATACGAGAAGCAGAGATTAACTCCATAGCTTTCGTAATCTTTTTAGTCGCTTTAACGGATCGCATGCGTCTGCGATATATGCGAAGTTGGGCACCCATGAGTTACTTCTTCACCGCCGGAGGAACGTGCTTAGTTATCTGCTCAACGCCTTCGCCTTCAAGGGCCTCAGCTGCAGCCTCATTAACGGCTTGTGAGGCAGTTGTCTTGAAGATCTTCTTGAAATCATCAACTGCTGATTGCATCTTGGCGACAGTGTCATCTTCAAGCTGCTTAGTTTGCGCGATAACTGTAAAGATTTCCTTACGTTCGCGGCCAATGAAATCAAGTAATTCTGACTCAAAGCGGCGGATATCTACAACTGGAACTGAATCAAGTGCACCTGATGTTCCCGCCCAAATTGAAACAATCTGATTTTCAAGTGAATAAGGTGAGTACTGACCCTGCTTAAGTAATTCAACCATGCGCGCACCACGCTCTAGTTGCGCCTTTGATGCAGCATCTAGATCTGATCCAAATGCAGCGAAAGCTTCAAGCTCACGGAACTGTGCAAGGTCAAGACGCAAGCGACCAGCAATCTTCTTCATCGCCTTAGTCTGTGCTGAACCACCCACACGAGAAACTGAGATACCTACGTTAATCGCTGGGCGAACGCCTGCGTTAAAGAGATCTGTTTCAAGGAAGCACTGTCCGTCAGTAATTGAAATTACGTTTGTAGGAATGAAAGCAGAGACGTCATTTCCTTTTGTTTCAATAATTGGTAGACCAGTCATTGAACCACCACCGAGTTCATCAGAAAGCTTTGCACAACGCTCTAGTAGGCGTGAGTGCAAGTAGAAAACATCGCCTGGGTAGGCTTCACGGCCTGGTGGACGACGTAGCAACAAGGACACTGAACGATATGCCTCAGCTTGCTTTGATAGATCATCAAAAACGATAAGTACGTGTTCGCCGTTATACATCCAGTGCTGACCAATTGCAGAACCTGTGTAAGGAGCTAGGTACTTAAAACCTGCTGGATCTGATGCAGGAGATGCAACGATTGTTGTGTATTCCATTGCGCCAGCTTCTTCAAGTGCACCCTTTACAGCTGCAATTGTTGAACCCTTTTGTCCGATAGCAACATAAATACATTTAACTTGCTTCTTCTTATCTCCAGATTTCCAGTTTTCTTTCTGGTTAATAATTGTGTCAACTGCAACAGCAGTCTTACCTGTCTGGCGATCGCCAATAATCAACTGACGCTGTCCGCGGCCAATAGCTGTCATTGCATCGATTGCTTTAATTCCTGTTGCAAGAGGTTCCTTAACTGGCTGACGCTGAACTACAGAGGGAGCCTGTAGTTCTAGAGCACGGCGAGCATCAGCTTTGATTTCACCTTTACCATCAATGGGGCGACCAAGTGGATCAACAACACGACCCAAGAAACCATCACCAACTGGAACAGAGAGAATTTCACCAGTACGACGTACTGATGTTCCTTCTTCAATTCCTTCGTATCCACCCAAAATAACAACACCGATTTCACGGACGTCGAGGTTGAGTGCAAGACCAAGTGTGCCGTTTTCAAACTGCAATAGTTCGTTCGCCATTGTTGAAGGCAGACCCTCAACGCGCGCGATGCCATCGCCTGCTTGGCTAACAGTTCCCACTTCGTCACGAGCTGCAACGCCTGGATCATATGACTTAACGAAATTCGCTAAGGCGGCCTGAACTTCTGCCGGGTTGATCTTTAGGTCTGCCATTTTGTTTCTCCCTTTATTTGCTTCCGACTAGAGCGCGTGCGGCCCCAGCCAAACGATTTGAAACTGTTCCATCAACTAACTCATCTGCAAAACGAACTGAAACCCCACCAAGAACATGTGTATCGATTTCGATGTTCACACGAACTGGCTGTCCTACTTGCTTATTTAACGCTGCAGATAATCGCTCAACCTGAGCACTGCTCATTGGTGATGCAACTCGGACAAGTGCAATTACGCGATTGCGACGGGCTGCAAGTGAATGTGCATAGTCAGCAAATGCTGATTCCACGCTACGTCCACGCCAAGAGTTAACAAGCTCTGACACTAACTTCACAGTTGAACTAGATGCGCCCTTGAGAATCTGGCTAACCAATACTGCTTTAGCCTCTTTCGCATCTGAGTTCAGCGCTCTACGTAGCTCTGATGAGCCAGCGATTGCACGTGAAGCCGTAAAAATCTCATCTTCTAAGCGGTCTAGTTCACCGGCGATATTGGCAGCTGATGCTTCTGCCTCAATTGCTAGCTGTTCTATAACCTGCACAAGATCCTTTGCCCCTGACCAACGCATCGCTGAAATCTCTTTCAGAATTGTTATGCCAGCTGCCCCAACTTTGCTTCCAAAGAGTTCGGAAATAAAGGCGTTCTTTGATGAGACATCACGTGATGTGTCAGTTAATGCCCGGCGCACTGCGATATTTTTATCAAGCACATCGGCAACAAAGAAAAGCTCAGCACTCAAGGCAGATGCGGCATTTGCATCAACGCCTTTAACGGCAGCATCAAGTGATGCGCGTGCAGTCACAAGTGACTGACGGCTACTGCCTCCGAGGTGAGCTCTCATTTATTTACTTACTCTTTTCTAAATCTTCGAGGAAACGATCAACAACACGTGATTGACGTGCTTGATCATCTAGGGCTTCACCAACAATCTTTGAAGCAAGTTCAACAGCCAAAGTTCCCACTTCATTGCGAAGTGAAGCAATTGCCTGTTGACGTTCTGCTTCAATTGAAGCGTGAGCAGTTGCTGTGATGCGCGCTGCTTCATCTTGTGCCTTGGCACGAAGATCTTCAATGATGGCTGCTCCCTGGATGCGTGCTTCTTCGCGCAGATTCTGCGCTTCTTCACGTGCCTTTGATAGCTGTTCGTTGTACTGAACAAGTGCGCGCTGTGCTTCTAGCTGCGCCTTTTCAGCACGTTCCATGCCACCTTGAATTGCATTGGTGCGATCTGCGTATGCCTTTTCAAACATTGGCACCACAAATTTACGTAGCGTTAGGAATAGAAGAGTAAACGCGATTGCACCCACTACAAGTTCAGCAGTGTGTGGAATGAGCGGATTAATCTTGCCTTCCTCAGCTAAATCAACAAATTGCATCAGTTGTCCTTTTGGTTAAAAACTTCGATTAGAGAACGAATGCGAGAACGAGACCAAAGAGTGCGAGAGCTTCAGCAAGGGCGAATCCGAGGAACGCGATTGGCTGTAGGACGCTACGTGCTTCTGGCTGACGTGCAACGCCGTTGATGTATGCGGCGAAGATAAGTCCGGTTGCAATTCCGGGACCGATTGCTGCGAGGCCAAAACCAACGAGGTTGAGTGTGCCTTCCATTTATTTCTCCTTATTTCCTATTAGTGCTCGTCGGCAAGGGCGCCGGCGATGTATAGAGCTGCTAGCAGAGTAAAGATATACGCCTGCAAGCATTGGACCATGAATTCAAAGAAGGTCAGCACAATGCCGATTGCAAAGGCAAATGGGCTGATCAACTTCAAACCAATAACACCTTGGAGTAGATGTTCTCCACCCAAGATAAACACGAGCAACAACAAGTGGCCCGCAAACATATTTGCAAACAAACGAAGTGAGAGTGTCAGTGGACGCACTAAGAAGAAAGTCAGAATTTCAAGAGGTGTAATAAGAATGTATGCAGCCTTTGGAACTCCAGGCATGAACATAATGTCTTTAAAGTATTTGATTGCTCCTTGCTTGCGAATACCTACGTAGTGGAAAACGAGATAAACGGTAGCCGCTAAAACATATGGGAATGAAACACGTGACATCGTTGGGAACTGCAAAAGTGGAATAATTCCAAAGAGGTTATTGACTAAAATAAAAGTAAAAAGTGTAAATAAGTATGGAACAAAGCGCAGGAAGTCATGTCCAATAACATCCTTGGCCAGATCATTTCTGACAAATGTGTAGACAGATTCCCCAGCAAATTGGAGCTTTGAAGGTACAACTGCGGCTTTGCGTGAAGAGATTATGAAGAATACTGAAATCAAAATTACTGATAGAAAAACTAGAGCTATTGGTTTAGTTGTGTAAACGTTGTCGCCAAAAATTGGAGGAAGCTCAAAGTCGCCGCTGCTAGGTGGGACAAATCCGCCACCTTCTGAGCTTGAACGCAATAAATCGCGCACGCTTACTCCTCTTGGAATCATTCGTTACGGGGTACTACGGGGAAGCTAAGACGGGTGTAACCCTATGCGAGGTCAGGCTCAGTTGAGAAATCGAAAACTGCCGTGAAAAGGTGGGACGGCTCACTGCCGGCCAAAACGCAGCCAGACTAGGTAGATCGCCCCGCTAATTCCGACCAGGAGGCCAATGAGTGTGAGGTAGGCGGTACCTAACCACTTATCTAGGCCATAGCCGATTCCACCCCAAAAAAGTAGACCTGAAAGTAGGTATCCAAAAATCGACCACATTGCATTTTCTTCGCCACGTGACATGAGCTACTCCTTTGATCCGGGGAGAGGTAAATGTAGGCGCAATTTCATGAAACTAGCAATCTCGCCCCATAACCAGGCCACCGTGAGCGCAACGGCGGTGATTCCAAAGGTCATTCGATCAATTGTTGAGCGTTCTGTGTATCTGGCAATAACCCATAGCAAAAGGCCCAAGGCAAATAACTTGGCAAAGTAAGAAAATAGGGCCATCGCCATAGTTGAGATCGGGTCAAGGTTTCTTGTCATTTTTGAAACTGCGATATGGATGATAAAAAAGATAATAACAACAAATTGTGCAAGGACTGCGCCAAGAAAACCTGGGAATCCTACAACAAAAGTTGAAATCAAGATTGCAAACCCACTCGTTAAGAAAGTGGGAATGAATGCAGCGCGTAGCAGTTTTGATTCGTTGCTACTCACACTAAAACCTTTTTACTCTTCTTGGAAATCAAAAGTGTTACCACCACTAAAACTACAGCAGTGATTAGAGCAACCCACCATGGCTCAAAGGCAAGCACTGTCACAGGAAATGCAATCGTTGCTGTCCACATATACAAAATGAATGCAGTTTTAAGTTGAGAATTTCCGGCACTGAGTAAACGGTGATGCAAGTGCTCGTTATCAGGTGCAAAAGGAGATTTACCTGCTTTAACACGACGTGCAACAGCTAATAAGAGATCAACCAGTGGAATTGCAAGAACTGCAAAAGGAAGTAGAAGAGGAAGCAATGTTGGTCCCCGAGATTCAGCAGAGATTGCATTGGGATCAACTTGGCCGGTTAAAGTGATTGCAGCAGATGCCAGTAATAAGCCTAGGAGCATCGATCCGCTATCCCCCATAAAGATTCTTGCTGGATGGGCATTATGTGGTAAGAAACCAATACACAGCCCTACTAAGACAGCTGTTGTTAGGGATGGCGCACCTGCGCGACTAAAACCAAATTCAACGGCTAATAGATAGGCAAAGGCAAAGAAGGCGACTCCAGAGATCGCAACAATTCCGCCAGCTAGCCCGTCCATCCCATCAATAAAGTTAACTGAGTTGATAACGACTAGAACAATGAGAACCGTGACCAACTGGCCAATGCTTGGAGGTAAAGTTATTACACCATTAATAGGTAACCACAGAATCTGAATTCCATACATCAACAAAATTCCTGCAGCAAAGACTTGTCCAGTTAACTTAGTGAGCGCATCTAATTGGAAACGATCATCAGCCATTCCCAATAGAACTATCGCAGTTGAAGCTAAAAAGATTCCTTGGGCTTCATGGCCAAAAGACTTACCGACAAGAGGTAAGTGATTAACAATCATGAAGGTGATTGCCATAGCCAGCCACATTGCAACCCCGCCCCAGCGTGCAGTGGGAGTTGTGTGAATATCTCTTCCACGAATTCCAGCAACCGCGCCAAAACGAATTGCTTGGGTGCGAACGATTGGAGTGATCAAATAACACAGCGCTGCAGATATCAGCAGTGTTACTAAATACTCGCGCATGAAGGCTTCTTAAGCCTGGTAGATAGGAAAGCGTGATGTCAGAGCATGCACTTCGCTCTTGATTGCACCATGTGCTGAGGCATCATCGGTAGCAATTGCACGTGCAATCAAAGATGCAATCTGCTTCATCTCCTCAACGCCCATTCCTTGCGTGGTTGTTGATGGTGTGCCAACACGAATACCACTTGTAATTCCTGGTTTTTCTGGATCATTTGGAATCGAGTTCTTATTCATAACAATTCCAGCTGCTCCGCAACGCTCATCAGCAACTTTTCCAGTTACACCTGTACTTCGAATATCCATTAGGGCTAAGTGAGTTTGAGTGCCTCCTGATACTGCTCTCATGCCTTCTGCCTCAAGGGCCTTAGCTAAAGCCTGGGCATTAACAATTACATCCTTGGCATACTTTTGATACGCAGGAGTCGCACACTCGGCCAATGCAACAGCTTTACCAGCTACTGCAGACATAATCGGTCCGCCCTGCATTCCAGGGAAGATTGATTTATCGATTGCAGCTGCGTGCTCGGCTTTAGTCAAAATCATTCCACCTCGTGGACCACGCAAAACTTTGTGTGTTGTGAAAGAAACAACATCTGCATAAGGAACAGGGGATGGAATAGCTTTTCCTGCTACAAGGCCAATGAAGTGAGCAGCATCTACCCACATAATGGCTCCTACTTCGTCACAAATTGCGCGAACCTTCGCAAAATCAATAAGTGATGGGTATGCCGTTGCTCCAGAGCAGATCATCTTCGGCTTTGTTGCAATTGCCTTATCGCGTAGCTCGTCGTAATCAATTAATTCATTATCACTGCGCACGCCATATGACTCAATATTGAACCATTTGCCTGAAAAGTTAACTGGAGATCCATGAGTTAAGTGACCACCATGTGCCAAAGACATCGCCATGACGGTATCTCCTGGCTTAGTAAATGCTTGATAAACGGCGATATTGGCACTAGCACCTGAGTGTGGTTGAACATTTGCATGGTCTGCACCAAAAAGAGATTTAGCGCGCTCAATTGCTAAGTTCTCAGCTTTATCAACTTCTTCACATCCGCCGTAATAGCGCTTGCCTGGATAACCTTCGGCGTATTTATTGGAAAGAGTTGATCCTATGGCTGCCAGCACTGCACGTGAGGTGAAGTTCTCTGAAGCAATTAACTGCAAGTTCTTTTGCTGACGCGTCATTTCAGAGAGCAAAACTGCAGCAATCTCTGGATCTTGCCTGCTTAATGCGTCGAAATCCGGGCCATAGTATGTAGACATAGCCCCAACCTTATCGTGAGAGCCTAAATAAGGCGCGCGCTCGGTGAGACTGCCTGTATCTCAGTCAGCGAAATGGCTCCTTCACGCAACACACGGACACCTTCTGCATCGGCTTCTACAACCGTAGTTGGTGCTCCTTGGCGCAGTTTTCCGTTGTTGAACTGAAAAGCAAGGTCAGAGTGCAAAACGAAAATATCGCTGAGCTCTTTTGGTGCGGGCATTCCTATTCTAGAACCACTTGTGACAGCCAATGGTCCACTCTTTGCAAGTAGCGCTTTGGCAAATTTACTCTTTGGAACTCTGATGCTGATTCGATCAAGTTGGTTGGCATCTCCTAAATCCCAACTCAAACCTAACTGTGGTTTCAAGTTTAGCGAAAGAAGACCTGGCCAAAACTTCTTCATGAGCGCTGAAATATCTGGAGTAATTTCACGAACAACACCTTGTGCAGTTTTTGAACTACCAACTAAAACTTGGGCTGATGTAAACAAAGGTGCACCATGCAAAACATTCATCGCGCGAACTGAATCATGTTTGAAAGCATCACAAGCAAATGCATAAGTGTGTTCTAGGGGAATTGCGATGATGTAACCATCAGAGATTGCCTTTAACGCTTTGTTAACGTGCCGGCTCAGTTCGCCTTTTTTAAGATCTACTTCAATACCCATGATTACCTCCTCACCGCACTAGTCCAACGAGGACGACCCACTAGGTCATCATGGAGTGCAATATCTTCGAAATCTACGGCCAACTCCCCTGCAATTGCAATTGCCTGCTCTTCTGTATGTTCGATAACCAATACCCCTGCTGGTTTTAACAACCTGGCAGCAGCTTGAATAAAGATACGTGGAATTTCCATTCCAGTTGGCCCACCAAAAAGGGCGATATGAGGCTCGAAGCCGGCCACATCTCGTGGCAAGGTTTGTGAATCTGGAATATATGGTGGATTAGCAATAACAACATCGCACTTAACACCAGGCAAAACATCTGCGACATCACCTTCTACAACTCGAACGTTTTGCGCAATGACTGAGACGTTTTTCTTAAGCCAAACTAGTGCCTCTGGAGATTTCTCAACTGCAATTACTCGAGAAGTCGGCGCTTCAGTTGCAATTGCAAGTGAGAGTGCCCCAGAGCCTGCACCTAAATCAATAACACTGACAGGTGCTGGCAAGTTGGCAATGTGTTGCAAGACTGCTTCTACTAGTAATTCAGATTCAGGACGCGGAACCAATACCCCAGGACCTACTTCGATTTCTAGGTAACGAAATGGTGCAACACCAGTGAGATATTGCAATGGTTCGTGATTGAGTCTGCGATCAAGGAGAGTAAAGAACTGCTCTTCAATCACATCCAGATCACTAATAGTTGCAAGAGTTGATTCGATTAAAACTGAGTTATGGAGATCCATTCGCGATAATCCAAGAATATGGGCAAGCAAGTGTTCAGCATCTGCTTCACTCATGCCTGATTCTGCTAACTGCGCTTTAGCAACACGAAGCAGGCTCTTAATCTCCATGTACTTAGTTCGTACTCGCCAAACGTGCAGCTTTATCTGCATCCAATAGAGCTTGAATCATGTCGTCAAGATCGCCATTCATAACCGCATCTAAGTTATTAGCTTTGTAGTTCACACGGTGATCACTGATTCTATTTTCTGGGTAGTTATATGTGCGGATGCGCTCTGATCGATCAACTGTACGCACTTGACTCTTACGCTCAGCAGATGCGGCAGCTTCAGCCTTCTCTTGGGCATCGGCTAAAAGGCGGGCACGCAAGATACGAAGCGCTGATTCTTTATTTTGTAGCTGACTCTTTTCATTCTGACAAGAGACCACAATTCCCGTTGGAACGTGAGTTAATCGCACAGCAGAGTCAGTTGTATTAACGGATTGTCCACCAGGACCTGATGAGCGATAAACATCCACGCGCACATCGTTCATATTGAGCTCAACATCTACTTCTTCAGCTTCAGGCAAAATTAATACACCTGCAGCAGATGTATGAATACGTCCAGCACTTTCAGTCTCTGGCACACGCTGCACGCGGTGAACTCCACCTTCAAATTTCAAACGTGCATAAGGAGATTCTCCAGGTGCTGCTGTTCCTTTTGATTTAACTGCAACAGAAATATCTTTATAGCCACCCATTTCACTTTCAGTAGCATCAATAACTTCTACTTTCCAATTATGCTTTTCTGCATAACGCATATACATGCGCAGTAAATCACCAGCAAAGATTGCTGACTCATCTCCGCCAGCACCAGCTTTAACTTCCAAAATCACATCACGATCATCATTAGGATCACGTGGCAATAAGAGCTCTTCTAGTTTTTCTGCAGCCGCCGCACACGCTGCCTCGAGCGCTGGAATCTCAGATGCAAAATCAGCATCAACTGCCGCTAACTCTCTACCTGCCGCTAAATCATCTTCTGCAGATTTCCAAGCCTTAAAACCTGCAACAACGGGTCCAAGTTGGGCATAGCGACGTCCAAGCTTGCGGGCGTTGTTTTGATCTTCATGAATAGAGGGATCAGCCATCTTTGCTTCAAGTTCTGCATATTCACGCACCATTTCATGGGCAGATGCAAAGCGATCACTAGTCATTGGCTTCTCCTTATCGTTTCTAGTTGGAAATCATTTTTTGGGAAATAAAAAAACCGCGACCGCAACCGTTAAGGCTGCGATGCGGTTTCTTTAGAAAGCTACTTGGCTTCTTTTTTTCCGAAGCGCTCTTCGAACTTAGCTACGCGACCACCAGTATCAAGGATGCGCTGCTTGCCGGTATAAAACGGGTGGCATACAGAGCAGACTTCAACATAGATTGAACCGCTTGCAACAGTTGAGCGGGTAACAAACTTCTCACCGCAACCACAGGTTACTTGAGTCTCTTTGTACTCTGGATGGATCTCTGGCTTCATGGTTATTCCTTCATTAATGTTTGGGTCCCTTGCGGGTGAACCAAACGGGGCGGTTAACAGGGTTAAATCGTAGGCGATGGCCCGTGATTTACGAAATTTACGCTTACTTTGAGTCGTCAGGACCTGACGTTGTCTTCTGGATTTGCATCAAGAATTCGACGTTGGACTTAGTGCCCTTCATCTTCTCAAGAAGAAGCTCGAGTGCAGCTTGTGGCTCAAGTGCGTGAAGAACACGACGCAGTTTCCAAACAATATTGAGTTCCTCTGAACCCATAAGGATTTCTTCCTTACGTGTTCCAGATGCAACAACGTTAACCGCAGGGAAGATGCGCTTATCAGCCATCTTGCGATCAAGTATGAGTTCCATGTTTCCAGTTCCCTTGAACTCTTCGAAAATAACTTCATCCATACGAGAACCTGTGTCAACTAGTGCTGTTGCAAGAATCGTAAGTGATCCGCCATCTTCAATATTACGAGCAGCACCAAAGAACTTCTTAGGTGGATAGAGAGCTGCTGAATCAACACCACCAGAGAGAATTCGACCTGATGCTGGGGCTGCGATGTTATACGCACGGCCCAAACGAGTGATTGAGTCAAGAAGAACAACTACATCGTGACCAAGTTCAACAAGACGCTTTGCGCGCTCGATTGCAAGTTCTGCAATTGTTGTGTGGTCATCGGCTGGACGGTCGAAAGTTGAAGCAATAACTTCACCTTTAACTGATCGCTGCATATCTGTAACTTCTTCTGGACGCTCATCTACTAGAACAACCATCAAGTGACATTCTGGATTATTTGTTGTGATTGCGTTAGCAATTGACTGCAGAACCATCGTCTTACCAGCCTTAGGAGGCGAAACAATAAGTCCACGCTGACCCTTACCAATTGGTGCAATCAAATCGATCACTCGTGTGGTCAAAACATTTGGCTCAGTCTCAAGGCGCAAGCGCTCCTGAGGATAAAGTGGGGTTAACTTGCCGAATTCAACACGATTACGTGCTTCCTCCGGAGTCATTCCATTAACTGTTTCAAGAGTAATGAGTGCGTTGAACTTCTGCTTCGTTTCACCCTCACGAGGTTGGCGAACTTGGCCAGTTACAACATCGCCCTTACGCAGGCCGTTTTTGCGAACTTGCTGCAATGAAACATAGACATCGTTAGGTCCTGGAAGGTATCCAGCTGTGCGAATAAATGCATAGCTATCGAGAATATCGAGTAAGCCACCTACTGGTACCAAGACATCGTCTTCACCAATTACTGGTTCACGTTCTTCGCGTGGTCCACGGTCGCGGTTACGCTCACGGTTGCGATCACGTCCACGCGCATGGCGATCAAAGCGCTCGTTGCGGTTTCCGCGCTCGGTATTGCTCTGAGGTGATAACTCTTGGCCATCATCATCTGAATCTTCATTTGAAGCAGAGTTGTGAGAGCTTTTAGCTTCCTTCTTACTCTTATTGCGCGCTTCGCGGCGGGCTTCGCGTTCAGCTTTTGCAGCTTCGCGGTTCTTAGCCTGTAAATCAGCGATCGCCTCTACAAGTTCGTCCTTCTTCATCTTTGCTGCGCCATCTACACCTAGTTGTGTTGCAACTGTTTTTAACTTAGGCAGGGTCATTGCAGAAAGCTCAGGACTATTCGAACGTACAGGTTCAATTTCTGTTGTCATGTGTTTCTTTTCTATATAGGTCAACAGGTTTTAGATATATCCCGTTAAGCCGTGGATGTTTTTTTGATTTACCTGATGTGTTGCTGGCCGCTAGAGAAGGGCCGTTCAGATGCCCTAAGGCTAGCACCCGGGGGCGCTAATTCGCAAAATCTCCAGTTTTACGCGGAGATTAGGCTTGCTCCAGTTCGGGCAATACCGAGCTCTGTTGAAATGAATTTATCCCCTGCAGCTCTGCGTAGTTCTTCAGCCTCACTTGGGCCACCAGTATAAAGAACTAGAACAGTTGGACCAGCACCTGAAATAAATGCAGCAACACCGGCGTTACGAAGCTTTGTCAGCAGCCCAAAAGATTGTGGCATGGCCTCCTTGCGATATGACTGATGCAAGAAATCTTGTGTGGCAGTGTGAAGTAGATCTGGACGCTGGGCTAAGGCATGAACCAACAGCGCTGCATTTGATGAATTTCGAACCGCATCATTATGCGGGATTGTCTCCGGAAGCATCTTGCGAGCCTTTGATGTTGCAACAGAAGTTGCTGGAATAAATGCAATAGCACCAATTCTGGCATCAACTTCAATGTGAACTGATTGGGCCACAATTGCACCACGTTGCATATCCTGCCAAGCAATATTTGCACCGCCATAAATTGCAGATGCGACGTTATCTGGATGGCCTTCCATTTCGTTGGCAAGAACTAACATCGCCTCATCTGACATTCGCTCGTTACCACCTAGAACTAATGCTCGAGCTAGGGATAAACCACCAACAATTGCACTGGCAGATGATCCAAGGCCACGGCCATGTGGAATCACATTGAGTTGGCGAAGTGCAATACCGCGAGGTTTACCACCAAGGAATTCAAAACCTTTATACATCGCCTTAATAACTAAGTTCTTATCATTTCTTGCAACATCATCTGCGCCTTCACCAGTGACATCAACATCAACACCTGGTTCATCTTGAACTTGAGCTATATAGCGATCAAACATTGTCAGAGCTAAACCAAGGCAATCAAAGCCAGGTCCTAAATTTGCACTCGTTGCAGGAACTTGCACCTGCATAGGTTGTGCTTTAAATGTTGGCTTCATAATGAACTCTTAAGAAAGACCCAGCGCTTTTGCGGCAGCTTTAACATTGACTGGAACAACAACTGGCTTTCTCGCAGATTCAAGAGCATAAGGAATATCTTTCAGGCCATGCCCAGTAACAGTAATAACTATTGTCTTATCTTTAGGTAGCTTTCCAGCCTTTTTATACTTAATAAGACCTGCTAAACCAGCAGCAGATGATGGCTCAACAAAGATTCCTTCTTTGGCTGCAATTAAACGATAGGCAGACAAAATCTCTTTATCTGTCACTGAATCAATCACACCACCTGAAACATCACGAGCTTCAACGGCTTGGGCCCAAGAAGCAGGATTACCAATACGAATAGCTGTTGCAATGGTGTCTGGATTCTTAACGATCTTGCCCTTAACAATCGGGGCAGCACCGGCTGCTTGAAAACCATACATCTGTGGCAACTGTGATGACATTCCATCCTTGTAATACTCCTTATAACCTTTCCAATAAGCAGTGATATTTCCAGCATTGCCAACAGGAAGTGCATGAATATCCGGAGCATTGCCCAACATGTCCACAACTTCAAAGGCGGCGGTCTTTTGTCCTTCAATACGATATGGATTTACTGAGTTAACAAGTGCGACTGGATAGTTCTCAGAAAGTTCGCGAGCAAGAGTTAAGCAGTCATCAAAGTTTCCATTGACCTGCAAAATAGTTGAGTCGTGGATAACTGCTTGAGCTAATTTGCCCATTGCAATCTTTCCTTTAGGAATCAAAACCGCTGGAACCATGCCAGCTTTAACGGCATATGCTGCAGCTGATGCAGATGTATTTCCTGTTGATGCACAGATAACGGCCTTGGCACCATCTTCTGCTGCCTTTGAGATAGCCATTGTCATTCCGCGATCTTTAAATGAACCAGTTGGGTTTAAACCCTCGTACTTGATCCATACGTTATTGCCCAGTAATTCTGAAAGATTGCATGCATAGATAAGTGGTGTGCCACCTTCACGCAAAGAAACAATAGGAGTATTTGCGCTCACTGGTAAACGATGGCGGTATTCCTCAATAACTCCCCGCCATTGGTGGGCTCGGCTTTTCTTGTTTCCAAAGATTCTCATTTAGGCAACTACTCCATCAACACGGATCACCGATTCAACTGTGCTGACAATATCCATATCAGTTAACTTCTTAATACAGCTCTTAAGGGAAGATTCAGATGCAGCATGTGTGACAACAACGAGTTCTGCATCACTTCCTAGTCCTGCTTGGCGCACAGTTTGAATAGAAATGTTTTCACTAGCAAATACTTGGGCAATAGAGGCCAAAACACCTGACTTATCAGCCACATGCAAGCGAATAAAGAACTGTGACTTCACATCACCGACCGGTGCAATATCAAGGTCGGCATAGTCAGATTCACCGTATCCAACAGTTGAATATGCACGGTGGCGTGTAACAGCCACTAGGTCACCCAAGATTGCAGATGCAGTTGGTGCACCACCAGCTCCGCGGCCGTAGAACATAAGCTGTCCAGCAGCTTCTGATTCAACATAGACAGCGTTAAAAGCATTTCGAACAGATGCCAATGGGTGTGAACTTGGAAGCATTACTGGGTGCACACGCACAGAAATTTCATCTTTAACAGTCAACTCTGCAATGGCTAGTAGCTTGATTACTGAGCCCATTGCTTTGGCGGCATTAACATCATCGATAGAAATTCCTGTAATACCTTCGCAATAAACCTCATCAATTGTCACGGTACTGTGAAAAGCAAGGCTGGCAAGAAGAGCAGCTTTAGCTGCAGCATCATGTCCTTCAATATCTGCAGTTGGGTCTGCTTCGGCATAACCAAGTGATTGCGCCTCTTTTAATACATCATTAAAGTCGCGGCCTTCTTCATGCATCTTAGTAAGAATGAAGTTAGTTGTTCCATTAACTATTCCCATCACGCGAGTGATTTGATCACCAGCAAGTGATTCACGCATTGAGCGAATGATTGGAATCGCACCTGCAACCGCTGCTTCATAATAAAGATCTACTTTTGCCGCATCGGCTGCATTGAAGAGTTCATGCCCATGTGTTGCAAGCAAAGCCTTATTGGCAGTAATAACAGATTTTTTATTCTTGATTGCTTCAAGAATCAATGTGCGAGCTGGCTCAATGCCACCCATTACTTCAATAACAATGTTTATCTCTGGATCATTAACGATTGAATTCAAATCTGTTGTAAGCATTGAAGGATTAATACCATCGCGAGCAGCATTACTGCGCACTCCAATTTTTTTAAGGACAAGAAGCGCACCTGAGCGTTCAGAGAGCTCTTGCTCATCAGATTGGAGCAGGCGAGCAACTTGGCTGCCGACCACACCGCAGCCGAGCATGCCAATAGATATTGTCTTTAGCTCTGCGCTCATGTGGACTATTCTTTCACAGATGCCTGTAACGGCGTTAAATATCTAGCGTTAACAGATCAGCTTCAGTCTCACGGCGCAGAATCACACGGGCTTTTCCATCTTTTACTGCAATTACTGGTGGTCGTGGCACATGGTTGTAATTAGTTGCCATGCTGCGACCATATGCACCCGTTGCTGGGGTGGCTAATAAATCTCCAGGAACAATGTCATTTTCTAAATCAATCTCCCGAATCAAAATATCGCCAGTTTCACAGTGCTTACCGACGATGCGTGAAGAAACTTTTGGGGCGCTGCTGGTGCGATTAGCTAATGCTGCAAAGTATTGAGCATCGTATAAGGCTGGGCGCAAGTTATCACTCATGCCACCATCAATAGAAACATAACGGCGAATTTCACCGTTTTCTAAAGTAACATCTTTAACAGTTCCAACTTCATAGAGTGTAAACATTGTTGGACCAACAATCGCTCGGCCTGGTTCAATTGAAATATGTGGAAGAGCAAGTTTGTGTGCTGCGCACTGAGCATTAACAACTTTCGCTAAATCCTTCATTGTTGATTCTGGATCTAAAGAGTTCTCTCCTGGTAGATAAGCAATGCCATATCCCCCACCTAAATCAAGTTCAGGAAGTTCAGCTGAATATTCATCTCGGTACTTAGCCAAAAGTTCAATAAGACGCTTAGCGCTGATTTCAAAGGAATCATTTTCAAAAATCTGCGAACCAATATGGGCATGGAAGCCGCGCAGTTCTAGGGATGAATGCTTGCGCACCTGCGTGATTGCCTTCCACGCCGCACCACTTGCAATTGAGAAACCAAACTTCACATCTTCATGGGCTGTGGCAATTGATTCATGGGTCTGGGCTTCAATTCCTGGAGTCAGGCGAAGCAAGACTTTTTGAACAACGCCATGCTTGGTGGCAGCAGTCGCAACGCGCTCAATTTCATAGAGTGAATCGATAACGATTGTTCCAACACCGACTGATACAGCCCTTTCAATTTCAGCTTCAGATTTATTGTTGCCATGGAGTTCAATTTTTGCAGGATCAATACCACCTTTAAGAGCAACTGCTAACTCCCCACCTGTACAGACATCAATACCGATACCAAGATCTCTAATCCAACGAGCAACTTCAACACAGATAAAGGCTTTTGCTGCGTAATAAACAGTGCCGGCGTTACTCCCAAAAGCGTTATTAAGAGCAGTATTCCATGCGCTTACACGCTCTCTAAAATCTGCTTCATCCATAATGAAAGCAGGTGTGCCAAATTCTTTGGCTAAGGCAGTAACTGAAATAGAAGAGATTGTTAACTCTGTGCCAGTCTTAACGTGCGAGGACCACATGTCTACATCCTCTCCGGTGCACTAACGCCTAATAAATCCAAACCATTTTTAATAACTTGCTTCGTAGAGGCACAGAGTAGTAGACGGGCAGTGTGTAATGCAGATGGGTTTTCTTCACCCATTGGAAGAACACGACAGTCGGCATAGAAACCGTGGTACGTACCAGCTAACTCTTCAAGGTAGCGAGCAACACGGTGAGGTTGGCGTAGTTCAGCCGCGCTTTGCACCACACGAGGAAATTCAGCTAGCGCTCCTAATAATTCATTTTCACGATCATGCACCAACTGCGATGTATCAAAATCAGCAAGGTCAACAGGAATCTTGAGCTCATCAGCATTTCTCAACACAGCAGCAATTCGAGCATGAGCATATTGAACGTAATAGACCGGATTCTCATTAGTGTTGCGCTTCAAAATATCGATATCCATCACCATAGGTGTGTCTACTGGGTATCGAATCAATGTGTAGCGGGCGGCATCCACGCCGACTTTTTCAACTAACTCTTCTAAGGTAATAATCGTGCCGGCGCGCTTAGAGAGTTTTACCTCTTCCCCACCTTCCATAATCTTAACTAACTGTCCGATAAGTACATCAATGTTGTACTCAGGATCATCACCAGCACATGCAGCAATGGCTTTTAAGCGACCCACATATCCATGGTGATCTGCGCCAAGCATGTAGATGCAGATATCAAAGCCCCGCTCACGCTTATTGATGTAATAAGCGGTATCTGATGAGAAATAAGTAAGTGAGCCATCAGATTTGGTTAACACACGATCTTTATCATCGCCAAAGTCAGTTGTGCGCAGCCAAATAGCACCTTCTTCTTCAAAAACATGGCCTTGCTTGCGTAGCTTTTCTAGGCCGTGTTCAACTGCGCCTTGATCGTGGAGTGAGCGCTCTGAGAACCACACATCAAAATGTGTTCCAAATGTGTCTAGTACCCTTTGCTGATTTTTTAGCTGCAGAGCATAAGCAGCTTCACGAAATGCAGGATGACGTTCACTTTCTGGCAATGATGTAATCGATGGATTACTTGCAACAACTTCTTTAGCTAATTCAGCAATGTATGCACCTTGATAACCATCTTCTGGGATGGGATTACCTAAAGCTGCTGCTTCAACCGATGCCCCAAATAAATCCATCTGGTTTCCGCGATCATTAATATAAAACTCTCTCTTCACATCTGCCCCAGCAGCACTTAGAACACGGCCTAATGAATCTCCTACTGCTGCCCAGCGCGTGTGACCTAAGTGAAGTGGACCAGTTGGGTTAGCACTAATGAATTCAAGATTGATACGCACACCTGCGAGCGCACTACATTTTCCATAATCCTTAGTGGCCTTAAGAATTGTTGTAACTAACTCGGCTTGATTAGCGCGATTGAGAGTGATGTTGATAAATCCTGGACCAGCAATATCTACCTTTGAGATCCCTTCTGTGCCAGCTAGTAAGTCACAGATAATCTGAGCAACATCGCGGGGGTTTTTGCCCGCAGGCTTAGCAAGTTGGAGGGCAATAGAAGATGCATAGTCGCCATGGTCGCGATCTTTGGGCCGCTCTAATTTGATGACCTCCGGGATTTGTCCAAATAGTGAGCCAACTTTGAACGCTCGCTCAAGGGCGGCTTTTATCGCCGCTTCTAGCTGCTCTATCTGTGTGGACACTGCCTAAGGCTATCGTGCGCTCAGTTGAGCGTTATCAAATCGTTAGGTGATGGGCAGATATTTCCCCAAAAATAGAGTGACGAATTCGGGCATCCCCACTACCGTTTGCTCCACTATCGCTCCTTCTCTCATCCGGGTGGAAAAAGATTCGCCCAGGGGTGCGATCCCTTTCGAAAGGTGTTTCATATATGAAAAAGCGCCGCCTCGCGATTACTGCAGTTCTTGCTGCAGTAGCTATCGCACTAACAGGTTGCTCGAAAGCTGACAAGGCCGCAGATGGTTTTGTTGGTGTAATCCTTCCTGACGCAGCATCATCAAACCGTTGGGAAACTGCTGACCGTGGATTCCTACAAGCAGCATTTGATGCAGCAGGAGTAAAGGTTGACATTCAAAACGCAAACGGCGATAAGGCACAGTTTGCAACTATTGCAGACCAGATGCTTACAGCTGGTGCAAAGGTTCTTATCCTTGTAAACCTAGATTCAGATTCAGCTAAGGCTGTTCAGGACAAGGCTGCAGCACAGGGTGTAAAGACAATCGACTACGACCGTCTAACACTTAATGGTTCAGCTTCATACTATGTTTCATTTGATAATGAGGCAGTTGGTCGTCTACAAGGTGAAGGTATCAAGGCATGTCTAGATGCAGCAGGTAAGTCATCAGCACGCATCGTTTACCTCAACGGCTCACCAACAGATAACAACGCAACACTGTTCAAGGCTGGATACGATTCAGTTCTACGTCCATTGATCGATTCAAAGGCATACACACTTGTTGATGACCAGGCTGTTCCAGACTGGGATAACGCAAAGGGTGGAGTAATTTTCGAACAGCAGCTATCAAAGGCTGGCGGAAAGCTTGATGCAGTTGTTTCAGCTAACGAAGGTCTTGGACTTGCAGCTATTGCTGTTCTTAAGAAGAACAAGCTAAATGGCAAGGTCTGTGTATCTGGACAAGATGCAACTGTTGACGGATTGCGTGCGATCCTCACAGGAGATATGTCAAACACTGTATACAAGGCAATCAAAGCTGAAGCTGAAGGTGCAGCTGCACTAGCAATCGCATTGCTAAAGGGTGAAGCAGCAACCACAGCAACAGGTTCTGTCAACAACGGAACAGTTGATGTCCCATCAGTTCTATTGGTGCCAGTTGGAATCACAAAGGCTAACGTCAAGGATGTTATTGCTGATGGCTTCCAGAAGCGTGAAGATGTCTGTAAGGACATCGAAGACCTCTGCAAAGCTAACGGAATCTAATATCCGACCAAGCTAGGCAAAGATAAGTAGGTTGCGGCTCGGGGTTCATTCCCTGAGCCGCAACTTCTTTTATAGGATATTTTCATCGTAAGTAAGCAGAATCTAAAGAAAAGTGGTTAGAGACATGAGCTCACCGATACTCTCATTGCGTGGTGTTAACAAATCTTTTGGGCCGGTACACGTCCTTAAGGATGTTAACTTCGATATCGCTGCAGGCAAAGTAACTGCCCTAGTTGGAGACAACGGTGCGGGTAAGAGCACACTCATTAAATGTATCGCCGGTATCTACACACCTGAGACCGGAAATTTTTTCTTTGAAGGTAACAAAGTAGATATCCATGGACCGCGCGATGCAACCGGTCTTGGAATTGAAATTGTGTATCAAGATCTGGCTCTGTGCGATAACTTAGATATTGTCCACAATATGTTTTTAGGACGCGAGCAAAAACGCGGTCCAGTATTAAATGAAACTTCAATGGAAGCACTCGCCCGCAAGACTCTAGATGGCTTGAGTGTTCGTACAGTTAAATCTATTCGTCAGACAGTCTCTTCACTCTCAGGCGGTCAGCGCCAGACAGTCGCAATTGCACGCGCAGTTCTGTGGAATAGCAAAGTAGTTATCTTGGATGAACCAACAGCAGCCCTTGGTGTTGCACAAACCGAACAAGTGCTTAACTTAGTTCGCCGCCTTGCAGATAATGGTCTAGCTGTTGTTTTAATCAGTCACAACCTAAACGATGTTTTTGAAGTGGCCGATAACATCGCCGCCCTCTATCTGGGAAATATGGCTGCCCAAGTTGATAAGAACGAAGTAATCCCGCGCCAAGTTATTGAATTAATCACGACAGGAAAATCTGCCGGCGTCCAAGCACCAGCTGCGAACAAGGGAGCAAAGTGATGAACGTTGTTGTTGAACAGGAAGATGCAACAATTAAGGGTGCTATCGCAGATTACTGGGCCCGCGTTAAAGCAGGTGATATCGGTTCACTTCCAGCAGTTCTTGGCTTAGTTGTTCTATGTATTGTCTTTGGCTCAATGTCGAGCGTATTTTTAACGCCTGGTAACTTTGCCAACCTACTAACGCAAGCTGCTGCAGTAATCGTTATTGCCATGGGCTTAGTTTTTGTTCTACTTCTTGGAGAAATCGATCTCTCTGCAGGCTTCACAGCAGGAGTGACTGGCGCTGTTCTAGTTATCTTGATTACCAATCACGATGTGCCTTGGTATGCAGCACTGCTTGCATCAATAGTCGTGGGAGTATTCCTCGGTTTTGGACTTGGAACTTTAGTAGCACGACTAGGAATTCCATCTTTCGTGGTTACCCTGGCCGCATTCCTTGCATTCCAGGGAATCCTACTTTTGCTAGCAGGAGAGGGTGGAACTATCCGCGTTGAAGATAAGACTATTTTGGCAGTTGAAAACTCAAATCTTTCTCCTTTTTATAGTTGGATCTTTTTTATAGTAGTTGCGGTGGTTTACGTTCTAATGGGCTTGAATAGCATCAATGCTCGTCGCAAAGCTGGTTTGAAATCTGAACTTATCAAACTGTGGGTTCTAAAGACTGCAGGCTTACTTGGAATAACGGGGGCTGCAGTTTTCGCATTGAACTTGGAGCGAAGCAATAACCCAGATCTAGTAAGCCTTAAGGGAATCCCTTATGTTGTGCCAGTCATTCTTTTACTTCTAGTTGTGGGCACGTTCGTTCTTAGTCGCACAGCTTTTGGACGCCATATCTATGCAGTAGGTGGCAATGCAGAAGCTGCACGACGTGCTGGTATTAACGTTAAGCGCGTTCGCATCACAGCATTCATGATTTGTTCTGGTCTTGCAGCTATCGCTGGAATGATTTTTGCTTCTCGCCAAAACTCAATTTCACCAACAACTGGTGGAAGCTCAACACTTCTCTATGCCGTTGGTGCTGCGGTTATTGGTGGAACTTCACTCTTTGGCGGTAAGGGAAAGATGCGCGATGCAATCCTTGGTGGCCTGGTAGTTGCAGTTATCGATAACGGCATGGGTCTTTTGGGATATGCAGCAGGAATCAAGTTCATAGTTACGGGACTTGTCTTGCTGATTTCAGCTGGCGTGGATGCGATTTCTCGCCGCGGCGCAGCTGTTAGTTGAAGCCCTTTTAGGCTTTAACACCCATCAAGTGCTCAAGTGCTAGTTGGTCAACTAGTTCATAGCCATATCCGCGTGCTCCAGCTGCTTCGACATCGAAGGAGTCTTTAGCAAGATCTCTCCATGTTTCACCAGCGCCAAGGGTTGATTCATTTAATCCTGGAATATTAGATGCTTTCATCGCCTCAATAACACGAGGGTCAGCGCGAAATGCTGCAGCACGTTCTTTAAGAGCTAAGTAAGTGCGCATGTTCGCAGATGCTGATTCCCACACACCCTTGTCATCTTCTGTGCGAGCCGGCTTATAGTCAAAGTGTTTTGGTCCCTCGTATTTATAACGCTCAAGTAAATCAACTAAGAAGAATGCAGACTTTAAATCTCCATGACCAAAGACTAAGTCCTGATCATATTTAGGACCATGTTGGCCATTAAGATCGATGTGATACAACTTCTTCTGCCAGAGTGCTTGGGCTATGCCATGAACAAAGTTAAGTCCTGCCATTTGTTCGTGACCAACTTCAGGGTTAAGTCCAACTAACTCTGGGCGATCGAGTGTGTAGATGAAAGCTAGAGCGTGACCAATAGTTGGCAAGAAGATGTCGCCTCTTGGCTCATTTGGTTTTGGTTCAATTGCAAATTTAATGTCATATCCATTATCGGTAACAAACTCGCCCAGAGTATTGAAAGCTTCACGGAAGCGATCAAGTGCAACGTAGCCATCCTTGGCACCATCTGATTCAGCACCTTCGCGTCCACCCCAGCACACATAAGTCTTGGCACCTAGTTCAACAGCAAGTTCAATGTTCTTCATAACTTTACGAATTGCATAACGGCGAATGTCTTTATCATTTGATGTAAAGGCACCATCTTTAAAGACTGGATGTGAGAAGAGGTTTGTTGTGGCCATTGGAACTTTCATTCCAGTATCGGCCAATGCCTTCTTAAAACGATCAATGTGAGTGCGTCGCGCACCTTCATCGCTACCAAATGGAATCAAGTCATCATCATGGAAAGTAACTCCATAGGCACCGCGTGCGGCAAGCTCATTGACTGTGCGAACTGGGTCGAGCGCGCCACGTGTTGGATCTCCGAAAGGATCACGTGCCTGCCAGCCAACGGTCCAGAGACCAAAAGTGAACTTATCTGCAGGAGTAGGTGTTAGTGACATGGCGCTAGATCCTTTTAGTCAGTTAGAAGGGGCTCGTTTTGGTACATCGCTAACTTACCTCTAATCTTGTCCCCTATCCATATGAATAACTGCAAAGTTTTTCAGATGGGTTAGCGGGAGTGGTGAAATGGCAGACACGCAGGTCTTAGGAACCTGTGTCTTCGGACGTGAGGGTTCAAGTCCCTTCTCCCGCACATAGGTCTAGCAAAGATAAGAAAGTAAACTTCTCTCATGGCCAAACAATCTGCTGCTCGTACCAAGATGTTGGCATCTCAAGCGAAAAAGGCTGCTGCTGAGCGCCGAGCCAAAAAGGCTAAAAATATCTGCGCTGTCACTTCTGGTGAAGTTGATCTTGATAAATACGCAGAACTAGATGGCAATTGGGTTGCCATTGGTTTAGCCGCTCCAGCACGTCGAGCTCTAGTAGATAATGGTTTATTTAGTGTCAGTGATCTGCGCAAAACATCACTTGCTGCGTTAAAAGAGCTCCACGGCATGGGACCAAATGCAATTAGGGTCCTTGTTGCAGAGATGAAAAAAGCTGATTTATCTTTTAGAAAATAGATTAAGCGCTTTTAACGGCAGCAAAGCCCAACTTAACGTCGTTTTTAATATCTTCGATATTTTCTAGGCCAATACTCAAGCGGACCATGCCCGGAGTTATTCCAGCTTTCAACTGCTCCTCTGGACTGAGTTGAGCATGAGTTGTTGACGCAGGATGAATTACTAGAGAGCGAACATCACCAATGTTTGCAACGTGGCTAAATAATTTTAATCCTTCAACAAATTTACGCCCAGCCGTTGCTCCACCCTTTAATTCAAATGCAAAGACAGCACCTGCACCTTTAGGTGCATATTTCTTTGCCGTCGCATACCAAGGTGATGAAGGAAGTCCTGCATAACTCACATGCGCAACTTCAGACTGCTTTTCTAGCCATTCTGCTAACGCCTGCGCATTGAGAAGATGTCGATCCATACGAAGATTGAGCGTTTCTAAACCTTGAGCAAGTAACCAAGCGTTAAATGGTGAGACTGAAGAACCAAAGTCGCGAAGTAGTTGTAGGCGAGCTTTGAAAATGTAGGCAAGGTTTGCACCAAAGTCACCACTAACACCTAAGGTTTTGGAATAGATCATGTTGTTATAACTTGGATCAGGTTCATTAAATCCAGGGAACTTCTTGGGATTCTTCGCAAAATCAAAGTTTCCAGAGTCCACGATGGCTCCAACCATTGCATTTCCATGCCCCGATAAGAACTTGGTTGCTGAATGCGTAACGATATCGACGCCATGATCAAATGGGCGTGTTACATATGGCGTTGCAATGGTGTTATCAACTATCCATGGCACGCCGGCTTCATGGGCAACTTGTGCGATTGCCTCCAGGTCTAAAACTGCTCCTAGTGGATTTGAAATACCCTCTCCAAAAAAAGCCTTGGTATTGGGTTTAACTGCCGCCCGCCATGCATCCATGTTGCCTGTGTCATTAACAAATGTGACTTCAATACCAAATTTTGGAAGGGTGTAGTTGAAGAGGTTGAATGTTCCACCATAAACATTGGAACTTGAAACCACATGATCACCAGCTTGAGCAACGTTCATAATCGCAAGAGTTGTTGCTGCCATACCCGATGAAACTAGAAGTGCAGCCACGCCACCTTCAAGGGTTGCAATTCGCTTTTCAACCGCATCTTGGGTGGGGTTATTTATTCGGGTGTAAACATTTCCGGCTTCTGCTATTCCAAAGAGATTGGCAGCGTGCTGTGTGTCTCGAAATTGATAAGCAGTGGTTTGATAAATCGGAAGAGATCGAGATCCCGTATCGGAATCTGGGTTTTGACCTGCATGGATTTGTTGAGTTTCAAAAGACCATTCGCTGTTTTCGCTCATGTGAGCGACTCTTCTCCCTTTATGGCAGTTTTGCAAGCACCTAACTAGTTAATTACAGCGTAGGCAATAAGGGCGAGCCCAATAACTATTGAAAAGGCTTGGACTGCTTTTGTTTCCAATTTTTTAGCAAGCGCTGGAATCCAGGTACTTGCAAGCAAAATCGCACCAGGAATAATGATGGTCAAACTTCGTCCTACTACGCCGTCGTCTCCAGTTTGGTATCTCAAGTTTATTAGGCCGATTGCAATGAGCAGGTACCCGCCCATTCTGTAATTATTAATAAGGCTGCTTTTCATTACTATTCCCCCAGACAATAGAAATGGGGTGGCAATTTCTCGCCACCCCATCATCAATCTACTTAATTAGTGATCGTCCTTCATGCCTTCAGCCATTGACTTCATGCGTGCGATTTTGAGAATTGTAAGACCGAATACGCACTTAGCAAGAATGTCAGCAACTGTGTAACCTACTTGAACAGTTACGAATGATGATGCTGATGCAGCACCAACGATATTGAAGATGTAGGCAATTGGGTAAACGCCCCATGTAGCGATCAATAGAAGACGCAAACGACCTACAGTCTCTGCAACTCCTGCTGGTTGACGCTCAAGTGACTTACTAAGTTCCACGAATAGAACGTAAAGGATGTAGATGAATGGAAGTGTTGATAAAACACCGTACATAACCTGTGTGTTCTGATCGCTTGAAATTTCACCTGGGTATCCAAGCGCGATCATCGCAGCTGAAGCTGGGACCAAGCGCGTGATGAGGGAACGTGAAACTTCCTTAGCCAATGCAAGTACCGCAATTACTTCAACTAGAAGTAGTGGCACTGTGAGTAGCCAGTCAACGTAGCGGTATGCCTCGTTGAATGAATTTTGAGATCCATCTAGAAGTACTTTTCCACCCTCTGATGCATGCTTGAATGAATCAAATATGCGTAGGTAGTGGTATCCAGCGATGAATGTAACCATTGATGACATCACTAGAGCGTTACGGTACTTAGCCAATACGCGATGTTGTGAAACAAGCGTGTAAATGGTGCATGCGAGCATTGAAACAAGGCCAAACGAGAATACGTTATAGACCAGGTTCCATTGGTTGCTGTCTAGTTGCATTTAAATATGCCTCCGGGAGGTTTAAGTTACCTAGATGTCTGATGGCATCTAGTTCCAGAGCACTGAGGACCTCGAGGCGCCTCACTGCGCTTAGTAGGACCAATTATGCGTGGATTGAGCAAAAAAGGAAGGGTGAAATCGCAGGTATTTCACAGAAACTTAAGATTTTTGAGCGTGCAAGGGCTTCAAAACAG
Source organism: Actinomycetota bacterium (assembly GCA_010024385.1). Lineage (GTDB taxonomy): Bacteria > Actinomycetota > Actinomycetes > Nanopelagicales > Nanopelagicaceae > Planktophila. The sequence continues at coordinate 57,847 of RGHD01000001.1, forward strand.
TCCTATTTCCCATCCCAACTAGCTAATTCAATCGCAAACGGGTCAAGGCCCATTGGACCAATTTTGAGGGCATAGGTGTGAAATTTCTTGAGGGAGAAAGCTGAACCAAGGCGCGCCTTGGCATCCTCACGTGCCTTCATCCAGACGCGCTCTCCTACCTTGTAGGAGATAGCTTGTCCTGGCCAGCCCAAGTAACGATCAGTTTCACTGCGTGAGTGATCCTCATCGAGAAGTGCCTGTTCATTGAGAAGCTTGCGTGAAGATTCGGCGTTCCACACCTTGCCATCAAAGTCGGTATATCCAAGGTGCATTCCAATATCTACAACAATGCGTGCAGCACGAAGGGCTTGAGCAGATAGGTAGCCCATTTCAATTCCAGGCTCATCAAAAGCACCTAGTTCATTCATGAAGCGCTCTGCATACAAGGCCCAGCCTTCACCGTAACCACTAATCCATGCACCATGTACCTGGAAGCGCGATAAGCGCTCCTTTTCAACAGCAGTAGTTGCAAATTGCAAGTGATGTCCGGGTACAGCTTCGTGATACCAGGTTGAGACTAAGTGCCAACTACTGGCTTCATCTTTTCCAAGCATTGGAATCCAAGTTGTGCCAGGACGCGATAAGTCTTCAGAAGGTGGGTTGTAGTAAGGCGCAGATGCACTTCCTTCTGGCGCAAGACGTGCTTCGCAAACCTTGATGCGATCATCAATTTCAAAATATTCACCGTCCATACGGGCAATTGCTGCATCTGTGAACTCTTGTAAAAACTTAATTACATTTTCTTTACCCTTAATCAAATACTTTGGATCATTATCAAGGTGATCAGCCACTTCACGTAAAGTTTTTGCGCCAGGTTTAATCTGTTCAGCAATCTCCCACATACGTGCATTAATTGCTTTTAGATCAGCCATTCCCCACTCATAGGTTGCGCGAAGATCTAGCTTTGCACCTGTGAAATAACGCGCCCACACGGCATAACGATCTGCTCCAACTGCATCTGCTGGATTTGCAATAGGAAGATATTGATTCTTTAAAAACTCAGCTGTCTCTGCAGCTGCTTTCTCGGCAAGCTTTGCATTTTCGTGAATTGCTGGGTATTTGCCTGCAGCATCAAAGTTTTTACACATTGCACTAAATCCACCATTTGCATAATTAGTCAGTTGTTCAATAACTCCGCGAACTTGGCGCTGGGCAGTTGTCTTTCCACCCTTAGCGACCTCCATGATCGCACCGGTCCATGACTTATATGCCCCATCTACTGCAGCTAAGCGCTTAGCGATGTTGTCGAAGTCTTTATCGGTGTTCTTTGGCATAAGTTCAAAAATTGAGCGCACATTTGAAGGTGGGGATGTCAGAACATTCCATAAGACAAAAGACTCTTGGCTATCGTGCAGAGCAAGAGATGATTCCAAGCGCTCTTGCATGACAGCCTGTGCAATTCGATCAATCTCATCAATAGGCTTTAACTCAAGAAGTTTCTTGAGTGTCCGGCGAGTTAAGTCCGCCGAAACGCCCGCACCTGCGATTGAGAAATCATCAAGCTTGTCTTGATTAAGTCCATTTCCAAGATAAGTACAACCCATTGGACTCAAGGCTGCTTCATCATCGATGTATGTGTGGCTAAGTTCGAATATAGGAGATCTAAATGTCATAGGAGATTCTTATCAGCGCGGCGACTATTTGTCGATACAGGAGATTGAAACAAGCAGTACCCTGCATACATGACGCAGCTACCTGTAGTTCCACCTAAGTTACGTGGCTGGTTTCACTTGGGTGCTACCCCTGCAGTAATTATTGCCTCACTAGTGCTTTTCATTCTCAGTAACTCTTCACTCAAATTTGCAGTTGCAATTTATTCCAGTACAGCAATTATGTTGTTTAGTGTCTCGGCCATTTATCATCGCGTTCCTTGGACGCCTGCAAAGAAAAAAATATGGCGCAGGTGGGATCATGCAAATATAAACTTGCTCATTGCAGGTTCTTATACCCCTTTTGCAGTTGCACTACTTGAAGGTCGTAGTCGAAATATCTTGCTTCTAGTTGTTTGGATTGGCGCAGCTATTGGCGTGGGGCTTCGAATCTTTTGGCTCAATGCACCCAGATGGTTATATGTAGCTAACTATTTATTGCTCGGATGGGTAGCCGTGGTTTATACGCCAGCGCTCTACCGAGAGGGTGGTTTATGGGTATTACTTCCAATTCTCATCGGTGGCCTTTTCTACTCAATCGGTGCAATCTTCTATGCCCTCAAGCGCCCTGGGCGAGATGCGAAGTTCTTTGGCTTCCATGAGCTCTTCCACATATTCGTCCTGGCAGCCTGGATCTCGCAATACATAGCGATTTCAGTGGCGATTTACAGTAAGTAAGGCCTTGCTCTAACCTAAGGCTCTCTTATCAACGAGTTGCGAGGTACGACAATGGCTGAGAAAAACTCCTTCCTTAACTGGGTCGGATTTAAAGGCGAAGAAGAACAAGCGCCTTCATCGCTCGAGCGTATTCGCGAACTTGAAGCACAGTTAGCTGATCTCAAATCACGTCGTGACATAACTGGCTTGAGTAAAGAAGAGTTTGAAATTCTTGCCACAGAGACTGCAATGTCAATGATTAAGTCGGCTCAAGCCCGTGAGAGCAAGGCGCAATCTATTGCGACTCGATTGATTGCTGAAACTAATCGCACAACCAAAGAAGAGATTGAAGCAGCCGATGCAAAAGCTCGCACAATCTTGAGTGGCGCAGAATCACGCGGGCGTAAATATATTCAAGCCGCTGAATCAGAGGCAGCAGACATGATTGCGCAGGCTGAAGTTGAAGCTGAATCACTTATTGAAAGTAAGCGACGAGAAGCATCTGCCCTTGCAACTGCAGCACGCCGCGAGGGTGAGCGCATCGTTAGTGAAGCAACTGTGGAAGTTTCTAATTATCGTCAATGGCTCTCAAGTGTTATCACGGAAGCAGAGCGTCTCTATAAGATTCAAACTCAATCACTAGATGCTGCTGAATCTGCGATTCACCAATCCCGAGCACGTCTTGAGAGTGCATTCACTCGTCTGGCTGATCTTCAACGTAATGTTCTTGAAAATCTCAACTCTGATGACACAGTCATTAATGCTGGTCCAATTCGTGTTGCTAGTCAGCGCACTAAGCCAGCCATTGCTGCTCCTAAGAAAGCGGCAAAAAAGCCTGTCAAGAAAACCGCCAAGAAAGCAGCTGCAAAGAAATCTGCATCGCGTAAGTAATTAGTCATGTCTACTCCCCGCGGTATTCGTTATATCCCTGCCATTGATGGGTTGCGTGCCGTTGCTGTAATTGCTGTAATGCTTTATCACTTGGGCTTTACATGGATTCCAGGTGGATTTCTTGGCGTTGACCTCTTTTTTGTGATTTCCGGTTATGTAATCACGCGCCTGCTATTAGATTCAATACAGCGCAGTGGTGGCTTAGACCTACGCGCTTTCTATAAAGCACGTATCCGAAGACTATTTCCACCTCTTGTATTCATGATTTTTATAACAATTATTTACATCAGCATTTGGGCACCAGAAACAATGCGCCGCTTTATTAGCGATAGTCCATTTGCACTCTTTGGAGGAATGAATTGGTGGTTAGTTTTTAGACATACCGACTATTTCGACACGATTTCTCGCCCACCATTACTACAACACACATGGTCGCTGGGAGTTGAAGCTCAGTTTTACTTAATCTGGCCACTTATTTTGCTTCTCGTTCTTCGCCAATTCGGTAAGGCAAAAATCCCAGGTGCAGCACTCATAATTGCCGCCTTCTCGGGCATTGCCTTATTACTCGTTTCATTTGAAGTAGATGCCGCTAATGCCTCACAAGTGAGCCATGTTTATTTTGGTACAGATACTCATAGCATTGGATTATTTTTAGGTGCCGCACTTGCAGTTAGTTGGGTTCCACAGAATCTTCAAGAGCAGGTTAATAGGCGAGCACAAGATTTCATTGATGGCATTGGAGTAATCGGTTTTGTCGGATTACTTGCAGTATTTTTGTTAGTCAATGAAAGCGATCCAACTTTATATAAATTAGCCTTTCCACTTGCTGGCATATTTGGTTGTGCAATACTTACTAGCATCGTTCACCCTGCTTCACGATTTGCTCCAATTCTAAGTAGCAGAGTGGCTGTGTGGATTGGTGAGCGCTCTTACGCAATCTACTTATGGCACTGGGTTGTCTTTCAAGTTACTCGCCCAGCAGTAGATCTTGAAGGATCAACTTGGGCTCTTTATGCCTTGCGTATTTTGGTTGTCTTTGCTCTTGCAGACATTTCACTTCGCTTAGTCGAACTGCCAGTTCGAAGTGGGCTAGTTGAATATTGGTTTAAGGGAATGAAATATCGCACCAAGAACGTACAACGACGTCAAAAGAGCACTGTGGTTGCTTCAGTACTTCTCTTAATCCTTGGTACCTCATACATAAGTGCAAATGCTATTTCGCAAAGTGATAAAGAAATGGCCATCGTCAAGCAGCAACTAGAACAATCAGTGCAACCAAGTGAACCCACTGGAACTCAACCCGGCGGCTTATGGGTTACCGGTGATTCTGTAATTTTAGGAATTCACTATGAATTAGATGCCCGTAGCCCTATTTCAATTATTAATGCTCGGGTTGGTCGTCAAGCAACTGAACTTATTGAGGTGATGAAAGCTGATAAAGCTAATGCCGCAGATTCAACAGTCATATTTAATTTGGGAAATAACAACAGGTTAACCTCTGATCAAGTAATGGCTGTGTTTGAAGAAGTTAAGAATCAGCCGAAAATTATCGTTGTTAACACAGCTGTGCCAAGGAGTTGGCGAGATGAAAACAATGCCCTCATTGCACAATATGCCGCTATATATGGCGCGACCGTTGTTGATTGGGCCAGCATATCTTTGGGGCATCCCGAATACTTCGCACCTGATGGTGTGCACTTAGTTCCTGCTGGAGTGCGCGCTTATGTTGATGCAATAACTGCAACACTTTAAACAATTTAATTTGGGGAAATAAAAGACCCCCACCGATTGGCGAGGGTCTTTTACTAATTACTTTTTACTTAAACTCACCTGGAATTCCAAAGACTTTTGCAGGAGCTGTTTGTCCATCTGAGTAAACAGAAGACACACGGAACTGAGTCCATCCAGTATCACCGATCTTTGTTACAGCTTGAGTTAGTTGATCTGCTGGAACAGTTGCGATTATTGTCCAATCACCAGTTCCATTTGCGCGCATCTCAACGTTATAGCCTGTCAAACCATCTGTGGCCATTGGTGCTACCCAGCGAAGATTTAAGCCATCTGCACTCTTAAGTGCAACAAACTTAGAGGGAGCTTCAATTGTTCCAACTGCAACTGTTGTCTCTTCTGGTGTAGCTGACTCTGATGCTTCAACAGATTGCGACATAGAAGGTGCAGGCGCAGCCCCATCATCAGTATCTGTGCCTGACTTGGACCAAACGATCATTGCAAGCAAAACAATTCCTACGACTACAGCAAATACAACACGTCCTGAAGCACCTTGCTTTGGTGCAGCAGCTGGCTTTGCAGGTACATCCGCCTTAACTGGTGCTGCTACTGGTGCTGCTACTGGACGAGAAGATGTGACAGTAACTCTTGGTGCAGCAGCTTTCTTTGCACTCTTCTTTGCTGAACGCTTTGCAGCTGTCTTCTTCTTGGTAACCTTTTTTACAGCAGCTTTTTTGGCTGGTGCCTTCTTCGCAGTTTTCTTCGCAACGCTCTTTTTTACTGCGCGCTTTGCGGTTGTCTTTTTCTTAGCTACAGATTTCTTTGCAGCTGACTTCTTTGCTACAGCTTTTCTAGCTGGTGCCTTTTTAGCGACCTTCTTCTTTGCTGCGCTCTTCTTCTTTACGGCCACGAGTACTCCTTGGATAATGGTGCGCACGTCAAAAACGCGCGTTTATGGGACAAGGTTACCCCAGGCTCCTCAGCATTTGTATGACATGAGGCGCGATTAGGCGTAAAGCTTTTCCGCGATGACTGATGGCATCCTTTTCTTGCGGGCTCATTTGTGCGCTCGAAATACTCATTCCCAGGGGTTGGAAAATGGGGTCATAACCAAATCCCTCCTGGCCAACTGGTGCATGCAAGATCTGTCCGTGAAATAGGCCCTCTTCGACATGAGTGCGACCATCAGGCATTACTAGTGCTGCAACACAAGTGAAATGTGCGGTGCGTTTGTCATCGCTGACATCTTTTAATTCACTGAGAAGCTTTTCTAGATTAGCTTGATCATCTCCGTGAGTACCTGCCCATCTAGCAGAATAAATACCTGGATCACCATTGAGGAAATCAACGCATAGTCCAGAATCATCTGAAATCGAGGGCAAACCAGTTGCGTTAGCAGTGTATCTAGCTTTAAGTAAAGCATTCTCTTCAAAAGTTGATCCTGTTTCTTCCACATCAACTAAGTCAGAAAATTCTTCAACTCCTACCAAGTGGATTTCACCTGGTGCTAAGGCATCCAGAATCCTACGGAACTCAACTAATTTTCCCTTATTGCGAGTAGCAAGAACTAATCTCTGTTGCACTATTTTGAGAGAACTTCTTTTTGTAGTTTGCTTAAAGTTGCACAACCCTTAACAGCTAAATCTAGCAGTTGATTAAGTAATGCACGATCAAATGGAGCACCCTCTGCGGTGCCTTGCACCTCAATAAATCGGCCATCCCCAGCAACAACAACATTCATATCAGTTTCAGCACGCACATCTTCTTCATAGCAAAGATCCAACATTGGAACTCCATCAATGATTCCAACACTTACGGCCGCCACTGAATCACTCAAAGGATTGGATGTGGCTTTGATATGACCTTGTGCTTTAGCCCAAGTTATTGCATCTGCCAGCGCAACATAGGCACCAGTGATGGCTGCGGTTCGAGTTCCACCATCTGCTTGCAATACATCGCAGTCGATTACAATTGTGTTTTCGCCAAGTTCCTTCATATCCACAATTGCACGAAGTGATCGGCCAACTAAACGTGAAATCTCTTGCGTGCGACCACCTAGCTTGCCTTTTACGCTCTCGCGGTCAGAGCGTGTATGAGTGGCACGAGGCAACATCGCATATTCAGATGTAACCCATCCATTTCCAGAATCTTTTAACCAACGTGGAACACCGGGTGAAAATGATGCAACACAGAGAACGCGAGTCATGCCAAACTCAACAAGAACTGATCCCTCGGCATGGTCAAGCCATCCACGAGTGAACTTAATTTCTCGCAGGTCATTAACTTGTCGTCCGTCATTGCGTGCCATGTGTTGCTCCTATGTTTTATAGATCTTGGTGTTCGACGCGGGTTACTTCTGGACCTAGAAAACGTCGAGCTAAGCTTTCAAAAGCTTTGGCATCGCCAGTTGCTAAGAATTTGTGTGCTGGGGCATCGCCACGTGCATCACGAAGTAAATTGTTCTCAACTAATGTGCGGTAAAGATCTTTTGCCGTTTCTTCAGCACTTGAAACCAATGTGACGCCTTCGCCCATGACATATGAGATAACACCCGTTAATAGTGGGTAGTGCGTGCAGCCCAAAACTAATGTGTCTACTTTTGCTTCCATAACAGGAGCTAAGTAATCACGGGCAATTTTTGTAATTTCAGGCCCTGAAGTTTCACCACGTTCAACAAATTCCACAAAGAGAGGGCAAGGTATAGAAGTAATCTGCAATTGAGGAGCAGCAGCAAAAGCATCAATGTAAGCCTTGGAATCAACTGTGGCACGAGTTCCAATAACTCCAATATGACCGCTTCGAGTAGCAGCTACTGCACGTCTGACTGCAGGTTGAATAACTTCGATGACTGGAACTTTGTATCGCTCACGAGCATCACGAAGCATTGCAGCACTAGCTGTGTTACATGCAATCACAATTGCTTTAACGCCTTGCTCTACTAAGAAATCCAAAGTTTCTAATGCAAACTCACGAACTTCAGCTAATGGGCGTGGACCATACGGACCTCGCGCCGTATCGCCGATATAGATTGTTGCTTCGTTAGGGAGTTGATCCAGAATTGCTCTGGCAACGGTAAGCCCACCTACTCCTGAATCGAAGATTCCGATGGGTGCATTACTCACAGGCCAAGCCTACCGTGAGCTTGATGTGAAAACTAAATAGCTTCATCCATAAGCGCAACAATTAAGGATTCTTGCAGCCAACCCAACCAACTATAAACAGCATAAACCCCGCGCATTGGATCATCTGGTGCTAAGAGTTCTAACTCTTCATGGCTAGTTTGTTCAACCTTTAAACGAACGCCAAGTGCCAAACGAATGTCATTCATAGCACCTAACCAGTCATTAGCGCCATCATGATCTAATTCAATAATTCCATCTACTGAACTCTTTAAAGTAACTCTCATTGACGTTGAATGTGCATACTTTTTTCCTCTTAAAGTTGATTCTGTGTATCGGCGAAACTCTGCTGCATCAACTTGGTCAGCATATGCATTCGGTAAAAGTCGAAGCAAAACTTCATCCTCTGGCGGTGAATCATGTGTGGTAATTCCAACCATTGCAGCAAGCGGATCATCTACGTGATTATCAGTGCGCTCACCAAGTAGTTCAATGATTTGTTCAACTAAATTAATGAGAACTTCACGCTCTGATTCAGAAAATTCTGCGACAAAGGCATTATCGCCGTGGCGGTGGAACCCATGTTGTTCGTCTGAATCGTGATCTGTCATATCGCCTGATCACCTCGCTGTAATGTTGCCCAAAGTCCGTATTCATGTAAACGAGCAACATCGTGCTCCATTTCTTCACGACTTCCCGTTGAAACAACAGCCTTGCCTTCTGTATGGACTTTCATCATAAGTTCATGGGCTTTCTCTCTGCTGTATCCAAAGAGTTCCATTAATACATACGTCACGTAGGTCATCAAATTAACAGGATCATCCCAAACTATTGTTACCCAGGGTTTATCCCCACTGAAAATCTCTTTTATAGCTTCTTCAATTTTCTCATCGACTTTAACCATTGTTAACGAACCACCACTGTGAATTCTGGAGTTAGAACTTGTTCATCTTTTGTTGTAATTTGGACTCGCAATTTAATAACCCCTTTCTTGGCTTCTATCAAGCTAACTTGGAATTCCCCATTAGCTCCAGTGGTTGTTGCAGTACCTACATTTTGCCATTTACCTGACATAAACTTCTGAAGCACAACAACTTGACCCGTTAAAACTGGGAGCAAAGTTCCTTTCACAATTAATTCCATGCCTGACTTCACAGAAGTCGGTCGTTCTAGAACTATTTGTGAAAGAAGGACGACTTTGACTTCATTACTCAATGACTCTGCGCGCTCCCAAGTTCCTTGGGTAGTAAACCTGAATGAGGCGTTAGCTCCAATAGTTATCGGAACACTTACGCTTCCATCCATTCCACTTATAAGTTCTGCAATCGGAGTCCATGAATTTTCATTAGATCTCTTAATTTCAAGGCTCACAGGTATTCCGACCACAGGTGATTTGTCTTTAAGTGTGAGGGTGTTCCTTAAAGTGAAGACTCCCCCATAAAAAGTTCCTTTACTATTAACTTGTTCAACAGTCAGCGTGCTTAAAACGGTATCTGGAGCAATCGCAAGAGCAACATTCCTCATCGCTGTTGTAGCTGCCACATCCTCCATACCAAGAGTCCACAATGCCGCCCCTCCTAAACGATACTTCGCAACTAAATTCATCCGCTCTAGGTAGCTTCTATCATTTTGATACCAAACAGTTCGATTAACTGTGCACGCAGTTGCTGCACCTTTGGCAGTTAATCCATTAAATGTCTGTTGGTATGAATATGTGGCCTCACTACTTTTCACATCAAAAGTTGGAAGTGCCTGATCTATGGCTGCCTTTGCGGCCGCATAATTCATTTTAAAAGTTGCAGCTTTAGCTCCAGCTTTCAATCCTGGCGGCGCAGTAGCAGGGCACGTTCCAGCAACACTGGTTATCCAATCTCGACCATAACCAGGAAGGCCAATAAAAACTTTAGATGCCGGCATAATTGAAATTGCGTATTGAATAGTTTTCTCAGCCCAGCTAATTGGACCAATTGGTCCTGGTTTAGCGACTGAGTAGTCATACGTCATTATTCTCAAACGATCAATGCTTGATGCAATCTGGGCCCATGAATAAACGTAGTAACCCTTTTGTTTTTCGGCTGGATTGAATGCATAAGGAGCCGATATTGACAGTAGTTTCTGCTGAGCGCGCAAAGCAACACTTAGCTCTCTTACAAATAAAACCCAGTTAGGTGCTGTTTTAGCCCAAGTTGTATTCCCATCCACAAATGCAAAACCTTCAAAATCTAAGTCAATTCCATCAAATGAATACTTGTTCACAAGATCCATTATTGTTTTTACGATAGTTGTTCGAATTTCAGGCTTAGCTAAGTAACCAGACAAAACTAATTTATCCGTACCGTCAGTAATTGTGGGAATCAGTTTTAATCCACTTTTACGCATTAAACAGATTGTGTTGGCAATAGGCCAAGATGGATTAGCAGTTGAATAATCATCTCTAATCAGCGTGGGTGATTTTAGGGAATACCAAAATGGCATTACTTCTTTCATTAAATCTTTATTTGTAAATAAGTATGAAGAATTAAGTAAGGCTATGTCTTCAGCCGAATATTCATCAGCTTCGCAAGTAACTGGCGAATTTGCGACAGGAGTCGGAAGAGTTGATAATTTCTTAATAAAGGGCAATACCGTCTTGATGGAGTAATACGGAATCCAGCCAGTAACAATCTTTCGAGGTTGATTATCGACTGCTAGTGCAGGTGGTGTTAATGAAATAATTATCAGTAATGCAAGTGCAATGTAAGTACTACGCCTCATCATCACTTATCTTCTGGTTTGGGTTTTAACCCTGCATAAATCTCTTTGCATGTTGGGCAGATTGGATATTTTTCTGGAGCACGAGAGGGAACCCATTTTTTGCCACAAAGGGCTCTTACAGCTTTCCCAGTCACAGCAGATTCCGTGATTTTTTCCTTCTTCACATAATGAGCAAAACGATCATGACCACCATCATCTTCTTCAAGGTCAGGTCTAGTTAAGAGATCGGTGTCAGAATCCGTCTCAATTCCAAGCTTTCTAAAGAGGCCCATGAGGTGGATAAGAATACCTTTGGCGATGGCAAAACTACCTAGTAGAATTCACAAATGAAGGACTTACTGCGCACACAAGATCTCAACCGCGATGATGTTGAGCTTTTGCTGGAAACCGCTGCGGCATTTTCCGAAGATCCGCTTCGTTCGAAAAGCGCTTTAGCAAATAAGAGTGTTGCCATCTATATGACTAAGCCTTCAACACGTACTCGTCTCTCTTCTGAAACAGCCGTTGCCCACCTGGGCGGTACACCAATTTTTATTCGTGGAGATGAATTGCAATTGGGTCGTGGGGAAACTATCGCTGACACAGCAAAAATTATTAGCGGTTACTGCAGCGCATTAATCATTCGCACATTTGCTCAGGCTGATGTGGATGAATTGGGAACACATGCATCCATTCCTGTCATCAATGCCCTGACGGATGATGATCATCCAACCCAGTTACTTGCAGATTGGTTAACAATTCGCGAAAACTTTGGAAAAGATATCACCGGGCGTAAATTTGTTTATCTAGGTGACGGAAACAACGTATCACATGCGTGGTTGATCATGGGTGCAATTATGGGCGCGCATGTTGTTGCTGCAACACCAAGTGGTAAGTGGGCACCAAATGCCAAGATTGTTGAGATTGCAAAAAATATCGCAGCAAAAAGTGGTGGAAAAGTTGAAGTAAGCCATGATCCAGAAGCCGCATCGAAAGATGCATCGGTGTTATATACCGATGTGTGGATGTCTATGGGAGATTCTGAAAGTGAACGTGATGAAAAGGTGATAGCACTCTCACCTTTTGCAGTAACAGAAAATTTATTTTCACTCACAAATAAAGATTCAATATTTATGCACTGCTTGCCCGCTCACCGAGGTGAAGAAGTTGAGGCCTCTGTTATTGATGGTCCTCGTTCGGTGATTTGGCGTGAGGCATACCACCGCCGCACAACGATTCAATCGCTGCTTTTCCACCTCACTAAGGGTGACTTGATAGGCAACTAGCACTAGCATTCTGTTCATGCGTGTAGTAGTCCCGAAAGAAATAAAAGATGGTGAGAAGCGCGTGGCGCTTGTCCCCGATGTCATTAACAAGTTAACTCGACTTGGCTTTGATGTGGTCATTGAATCCGGTGCCGGAGTCCATTCACAGGCTGTAGATGCTGAATATAAAGCAGCTGGTGCAACGATTTCTGATGGAGAAGTGCTCAGTGCTGCTGATGCGGTTCTTTCAGTTCAACCGTTAACTCCAGCTCAAATGGGCAAGTTAAAAAAGGGTGCGATCACCATTTCATTTCTCTCTCCAGTTACTGCAGTGGACTCAATCAATGCTGCAGCATCTGCGGGAGTAACGGCATTTTCCCTAGAACTTGTTCCTCGAATTTCGCGTGCACAATCAATGGACGCTCTCACTTCTCAAGCTTTATGTGCTGGGTATCGCGCAGTTCTTGTTGGGGCAGAACTATCACCACGATTTTTCCCAATGCTGATGACTGCTGCAGGAACAGTTACACCGGCACAAGTATTAGTCCTTGGCGCGGGAGTTGCAGGGCTTCAAGCAATTGCAACTGCTCGTCGACTGGGAGCAGTAGTTTCAGCTTACGATGTGCGTCCCGCATCTGCAGATGAAGTTCGATCAATGGGTGCAACATTTATTGAGTTAGATCTTGAGTCGCTTGAAGGTTCAGGTGGTTATGCACGCGAGATGAGTGAAGATCGCGCAGCAAAGCAACGTGACCTACTAACTCCTTACATCGCCAAATCACACATTGTTATTACAACTGCAGCAGTGCCTGGTCGACAAGCACCGCGTTTAATGACCCAAGCGATGGTTGATTCAATGGGACCTGGAACTGTAATCGTTGACTTAGCCGCTGAAAGTGGCGGAAATGTTGAAGGATCAAAACCTGGAGAAATTGTCACAACTTCTGGAGGTGTGAAAATCTGGGGCGGCAAAGATGTTCCTAGCCAGCTTCCATTCCACGCTTCATTCCTTTATTCACGTAACGTAGTTAATTTGTTAACTCTCATGACTAAAGCTGCAAAAGAGGGTGAAGCAGTTGCTTTTAACCTTAATTTTGAGGATGAGATTATTAATGGCTCAGCGCTAACACATGCTGGATCAAGAAGAGGAGACAAATAAATGGAGCCGATAGCAATTGTTTCAATCTTCGTCTTAGCGGTCTTCGTAGGTTTTGAAGTTGTTTCTAAAGTCTCTTCAACCTTACACACTCCCCTAATGTCAGGTGCCAATGCAATTCACGGAGTTATCTTGGTGGGCGCAATAATTGTTGCCGATCACAGTTCAACTGACCTTGAACTAGGTCTATCAGTGGCTGCAATTATTTTGGCAACTATCAATATGGTGGGTGGTTTCGTCGTTACCGATCGAATGCTTGAAATGTTCAAAGGAAACAAAAAATGAGCCGTACGGTATATGACCTAATAGGTTTGGCTGCCGGTGTTGCATTTATCCTTGCTCTTAAAGGTTTATCTCATCCAAAGACTGCACGCCGTGGAAATTTAATCGGTGCTTTTGGTGCAGCGTTGGCAACCTTAGTTGTCTTCTTCTACGCCAACCCTGGTTCATCACTTCCACTCAACAATTTAGGTTGGATTCTCGGCGCCATGCTGATCGGTCTCGTGATTGGTGTTCCAGCTGCTCGCAAAGTTCAAATGACTCAGATGCCACAACTTGTGGCTTTATTTAATGGTGTCGGTGGTGGCGCTGCTGCTTTAGTAGCAATCGTTGAGTACCTTCACTTAGGTACCGAAGCAACAACCGCAGACGTTATCTTCACTGTCTTTACGGTTATCGTAGGTTGCGTTTCATTCAGCGGTTCAATTATTACTTTCTTAAAACTTCAAGAGTTAATGACTACTCGCCCAGTAATATTCCCAGCAGGTAGATTCATCATTGCAGCCACCCTGGCTAGCGTTATTGTTGTTGGAGGCTGGGTTGTAACAGCTCTTGGAACCACACCACTTCTCGTTCTTGCTGGACTGTCACTGCTTTTCGGTGTTCTCTTCGTGCTCCCTGTAGGTGGCGCAGATGTTCCGATTGTTATCTCACTGTTGAACGCTTTCACCGGTTTAACTGTGGCAGCAAGTGGCTATGTTCTAGATTCAGTTCTACTCATCATTGCTGGAACATTAGTTGGTGCATCAGGAACAATCCTGACTCGTTTAATGGCAGAGGCAATGGGACGTTCATTGTTTGGAACTCTCTTTGGTGCATTCACTGCAAAGCCACAGGAAGCATCTGGCTCAGGCGAAGAGCGCCCAGTGCGTTCAGGTTCACCTGATGACGTTGCTATTTTGCTTAACTATGCACGCCGCGTAGTAATTGTGCCTGGCTTTGGTTTAGCAGTTGCACAGGCTCAGCACACCGTTCGTGAACTTGCAGACATGATGATTGCTAAGGGAATTGATGTTGCATATGGAATTCACCCGGTAGCTGGTCGCATGCCTGGACATATGAATGTATTGCTCGCAGAGGCAAATGTTCCATATGAACAACTTGCTGAAATGGATGAAGTGAACCCAACATTTGGCCAAACTGATGTGGCAATTGTTATTGGTGCAAACGATGTTGTTAATCCAGCTGCACAGACTTCTCCTGGATGCCCAATTTATGGAATGCCTATTTTGGAAGTTAATCAAGCAGCAAACATCATCTTCCTAAAGCGCTCAATGCGTCCTGGCTTTGCCGGCATTGAGAACGAGCTTCTATATGATCCAAAGACGATGCTCTTGTTTGGTGATGCCAAATCCTCACTTACTAAGGTTGTTTCAGCACTCAAGGCACTTTAACTTCAAGTTGCAAGTGGTTGAATGTTCAACTAACCTTGATTTTAACAAAGGAGAGTTGAGATGCCTGCTGTTAGCGTTAGCGATATAACAGTTCTACCCCGCGTGAGTGAAGTACCTAATGCACGCGCCCGCACAGTAAAGAGCATCACTACCGCACCTCAAGGTTTTGAGGGCGAAGGTTTTCCTGTTCGTCGTGCATTTGCCGGTGTTGATTTAGCTGAACTCGATCCATTTATTCACTTGGATCAAATGGGTGAAGTGGAATACGCACCTGGTGAACCAAAGGGAACTCCTTGGCATCCACATCGTGGTTTTGAAACGGTCACTTACATTATTGATGGAATTTTCGACCACCAAGATAACAATGGTGGTGGTGGAAGAATTTCAAACGGTGACACACAGTGGATGACTGCAGGTGCTGGAATCCTGCATATTGAAACTCCCCCAGAAAGTTTAGTGATGAGTGGTGGTTTATTTCATGGTTTCCAACTCTGGGTAAATCTGCCTGCTGTTAAAAAATGGTCACCTCCTGCTTATCAAGATGTTCGCGCAAAAGATGTCGCATTGCTTTCAACTAGCGATGGTGGATCACTAATTCGCATTATTGCAGGTGAAATAGACGGACATGTAGGACCAGGAACAACGCAAACTCCAATTACTTTAATTCACGCAACTATTGCAGCCGGTGCCGAACTTCGTTTGCCATGGCGACGTGATTACAACGCACTTGTATACACAATGGCTGGACATGGTTTTGTTGGCGATGAAGGACGCCCCGTTCACACAGGTCAATTAACAGTTTTTGGTGAAGGTGACACAATTGTTGTTCGCGCAGCAAATAATCAGGAATCTCGCTCTCCAGAGATGGAACTTTTCATTTTGGGCGGAGCACCGATCAAGGAGCCCGTTGCTTGGATGGGACCATTCGTAATGAATACAAAGCGAGAGGTTCTCCAAGCTTTTGAAGATTTCCAAAAAGGATTACTCGGTTCAATTCCTGCAAACTATAAAGAGGATGCAAAGAAGCCCCTGAATCGAAGTGGAGCAGGATCAAAGTTGGGCGATGATTCAAAGCCGGCCGATGTTTTAGATGTGCACGGAGCGCCAAGGGATCTACAACAGGGTTGATTGATAAGCCCCACCTGTCATACTTCACAAATGATTTGGTGGCCCACAGAAGTTCCGACGCTCACGCACGGTCTGATCACATTGCGTGCGCCACAAGAATCTGACATACCTGCGATATTTGAAGGCGCTCAAGATCCTCTTATTCCGATCTTTACCCGCATCCCCTCTAACTATTCCATGGCCAATGCTGAGTTTTATGTTCGTGAGAGATCTCCAAACGCATTTGCAAACCAAACTGAGCTCCAATTAGCACTTGAATACGGCATTGGCGATGATGCAAAATTTGCTGGCGCATTTTCCTTTCACAGCATGGATTTACGAGAGCATGTTGGAGAAATAGGTTATTGGCTGTGTGCACCAATGCGTGGCAAAGGAATTGGATCGAGCGCAGCTAAGTTACTGAGTCACTTTGGCTTTGAGAGCATTGGCTTTGAGCGTATTGAAGCAGTTGTTAATGTGGAAAATATCGCTTCACGTAAGCTGCTTGAGAAATCTGGGTATAGCCTAGAAGGCATCATGCGAAAGAAATCTCGTAAAGAAGATGGAACTCAGATAGATATGGCTCTATATGCAGCCACACGAGAGGATTGGCAGGGGCTCTAAATGGAAAGTCTGGCATTAATTGTTGCGATTCTCTTCTTCCTTGCAATTTTCTGTGGTCCAATAGCAATACTAATTACCAAGATTAAGACACATTCTCTAGTGACTTTATTCTTCAAGCGAATTTTTCATGGAGTCTTTATTACCTTAGGCACTTTAGTTGGAGCTCAATGGCTATTAGTACCAGGACTTCCGATAGCACCGCGACTATTTGGAATCACTTCTCTTTGCACGTGCTACATCGCAACTAGAAATGAATACTTCCCTACTTTTAAAATTTTAAGCCGACTAGGAATTAAAACTGGCAGAAGTGATGGAAAAGATGGACATGGCCCAGAGGGTCAACATTAAATAAACATGGTGGAGGTGCCGGGAATCGAACCCGGGTCCTTCGGTGCAAAAACAGGGCTTCTACGGGCGTAGTGTGATTATCGCTTTCTCAGTCCCGAAGTTTCTCCACACGACTCTTCGACGAACTCAGTTGCAAAACTGTTCTCCATCGTTGTTTGCAACACCAACGAAGTGAAAAGCCCTCTAGCGACGCTAGGTTCCAGGTCGAGAGCGGCACCTGGGCTAACGGCTTCGAAATGCTTATGCAGCGAGTTCGAAAGCTTGCTGATTAGTGTCAGCAGTTATTTTTTGCACGGATTATTGGTTTACGAGATCATTCCGGCTTCCTCGGCCCGCTTCCCCTGCCTCAACATCCAAAGTCGAGACCGTTCACCCCCAAGTTTAAAACTTGAAAGAAAAGAAACGTATAACTTTCATCGCTATGTAATTGTCAAAGTAATTCTCATTACTTACCGTCGCTAAATCACACCCAAAATTGGGCGAACAAGGCGGCGGTGGAATAAGTGTAAGACATAAAACGGGCAAGCCATAATCGAGGAAAACTAGTCTTCGTAACGCTTAGATGCGCGCCCGCTCTTTCCTGATGAACCTCTAGAAACTACGCGTGCAACTTCGCGATCTGCCTCACGAGCCTTAAGGGCTTCGCGCTTATCGTGGGTTTTTTTGCCACGAGCAACTGCAATTTCAATCTTTGCTTTTCCATCTTTGAAATAAAGTGAGAGTGGAACCAACGTAGTACCCGAATCCTTAAGCTTTCCAATCAACTTGTTGAGTTCGTTTTTATGAACAAGAAGTTTGCGATCACGACGCGGGGTGTGATTGGTCCATGTGCCTTCGGTGTATTCAGGGATATGAACACCACTGAGCCAGAGTTCACCATCATTGATCATGGCAAATCCATCGATGAGGGATGCTCGACCGAGTCGTAGTGATTTAACTTCTGTGCCTGTTAAAACCATTCCACATTCAAAAACTTCCTCGATTGAATAATCGTGGTGTGCCTTCTTGTTTTGGGCAATAACTTTGCGGCCAATTTCTTTAACCATAACCGCATCACCGCCCTTTCCTAATTGTTTGCGTTAAAGGATTACACGGGCAATTCTCTCACTAGATGCGCAAGCTTTAGACCTTTAAGTAGCGGCGAAGCGTGACTACTGATGCAACGGTTGATACAAATAGGCCCGTTGCCAGTAAATACGCTGAAGCGACCCACACTTCTCCCCAACCGAAGAAATTAGTAAAGGATAATAGCGGGGCGACTTTGGAATCGATAACGCTCTTTAGGCCCGCGAGTAATCCTGTTGCAAGTCCCCAACCCACGATTGCCGAAATTATTCCTTCAAGAAGAAATGGCAACTGAATCGACCACGAAGATGCACCGACAAGTTTCATCACACCAGTTTCACGCCGGCGGTTAAAGGCTGCAATTCGAAGAGTATTACTAATCAACAATGCAGCTGTAAGTACAGAAGCCAGACCGACTAGTAGTGCACCATTTCTTAGTACTCCCAATAACTTAAAGAACTTTTCCAAAATACTGCGCTGATCTTGAACTACATCCACCCCGGGGCGACCAGAGAATGCGCTGACAATAACTGCAAACTGTGTTGGATCTTTTAATTTAACCCTAAATGACTCGGGTAGTTGATCTGCAGTCACATTCGCTGCAATTGCTGAATCTTTGAAGCGCTCCTGGAAACGATTAAATGCCTCTGATTGAGATTCATAAAAGACGCTTTCGACTGCCGGCATTGACTGAAGATCTTGCTGGATTTGCAGGCGTTGTTCTGATGTAACTACACCGCCAGAACATGATGGAGATTCAGAGAGTGAACCACACAAGAAAACAGATACTTCAATCTTGTCATACCAATAATCCTTCATTGCACCAACTTGTGCATTTGAAAGCAAACCAATTCCAAGCAATGAGAGTGAAATAGCTGTTGTGACAATCACGGCAAAAGTCATCGTCATATTTCGACGTAGGCCAATACCAACTTCGCTTAGTAGAAACCGTGTGCGCATGTTGTGCCCCTTATCCCGTGTATCCATAGACACCGCGAACTTGGTCGCGGATGACGTGGCCTAAATCAAGTTCAATAACACGCTTACGCATCTGATCCACAATTCCTGCATCATGCGTTGCCATCAAAACAGTTGTTCCTTCACGGTTAATGCGATCCAGAAGTTTCATAATTCCAACAGATGTAGCTGGATCTAAGTTTCCAGTTGGCTCATCGGCAATCAAAATGGGTGGACGGCTGACATAGGCACGTGCAATTGCCACGCGCTGTTGCTCACCACCAGAGATTTCTGATGGCAAACGATCACCCTTATCTTCAAGTCCTACAAGCTCTAGGACTTCAGGAACTTCGCGGTTAATCTCTTTTTGGGAATAACCAAGAACATGAAGAGCAAATGCCACATTCTCTGTAATTGTCTTATTTGGAAGCAAACGAAAATCTTGGAAAACTGTACCAACTTGGCGGCGAAGCTCAGGCACTTTGTGTGTTGCAAGAGTTCCTAAATCTTTTCCGGCGACATGGATTACTCCAGCTGTAGGGCGCTCTTCACGCAAAATCAATCGCAGAAAGGTAGATTTACCAGATCCAGAAAGACCCACAAGGAAAACAAACTCACCTTTAACAATTTCAAGATTTACTGAATCAAGTGCTGGACGTTCTTGCCCTGGGTAGATCTTTGTGACGTTCTCAAAGCGAATCATCTATTTCTCCCATTGCATCTGCGGCGCGGATATCGGGAAATCCGCTGTCGGCCTAATGCATAGTTTATGGAAAACCGAGCCAAATGCCGGTATGTAACGCGCATATGAGCCTGTGAAAAAAATGTGATTTATGCTTTAGGCAAGGAAATTACGAACTTCTGCGCCACCTAATACCGGCCTCGATAAATTCATCGATTTCACCGTTGAGAACCGCAGAGGTGTTTCCAGTTTCATAATCAGTACGTAAATCCTTCACCATTTGATATGGCGCTAGAACATATGATCGCATTTGATTTCCCCATGAACCAGAGTTATCGCCTTTGAGGGCGTTAATTTTTGCCTGTTCTTCTTGACGTCGACGTTCCAATAACTTCGATTGCAAAACCGCCATGGCCGTTGCCTTATTTTGAATTTGGGAGCGCTCGTTCTGGCAAGAAACAACAATGCCTGTTGGGATGTGAGTTAATCGAACTGCTGAGTCAGTGGTGTTCACACCTTGCCCACCTGGACCAGATGAACGATAAACATCCACCCGTACTTCTTTTTCATCAATTTCAACATGATCACTTTGATCTACTACAGGCACAACTTCAACTCCAGCAAATGAAGTGTGGCGACGACTTTGACTATCAAAAGGTGAAATGCGAACTAAGCGATGTGTACCTTGCTCCACAGATAAAGTTCCATAGGCATATGGGGCACTGACTCTAAAAGTGGTTGACTTAATACCTGCTTCTTCAGCATAAGAAGTTTCTAGAACGTCAACTTTAAAGTTATGACGTTCGCAGTAGCGTAAATACATACGCATAATCATTTCGGCCCAGTCTGCTGCCTCAACACCGCCAGCTTCTGAACGAATAGTTATGAGTGCATCACGATCATCATATTCACCGTTGAGAAGAGTTTGAACTTCTAATTCACCAATAGATTTCTTGACTGCATCTAACTCTTTTTCAGCATCTTGCACTCCAGAACCATCTGGTTCACTAGCCGCCAACTCAAAGAGTATAGGTAGATCCTCAACTCGCTGGCGAAGACCAGATAGCTTGGCAATCTCTGATTGCACGCGTGATAGGCGACTCGTAATCTTTTGCGCATTTTCTGGGTCATCCCACAAATTGGGTACTCCAGCCTCTTCCTCTAGCTCTGCAGCTTGTTTGCGAAGTTTCGGCAGGTCTAAAACCTTTTCGATTGAAACAAGGGTCGCGTCAATTTCATTGATCTCTAATTGATATTCGCGCGCTGCCATAGCGCAAGGATAGCGGAGAGCGAGTTAATGAATAACCGATGCCGCAATGGTGGTCAATGTAGGCGGACTCCAAACATATAGAACCCTTCTTGTACTTGATTTGTACTAGCGGCATTGGCATGCAAACTAGCTGAGCTTTGGGATGTAAATGGCACAGTAAATGGAAATTTCACAGTGGTGTAGGTAGATATCTCAACTGAAGTTCCATCACATATGAAATCTGTCAGCACAATACCTTGTAGTTCTTGCCGTTTCATCGAAGAATCATCCGTGCTCCAATTGTGTAGTTCCAACATCACGTCAACAACCGCTTGATTGCAATCAATTGGAATTGCGGGATGCTCACGCTTGTTAATGAGCGCAAGAGGAGTGGTTGCGATTGTGCCTTTTCCTCTGTAGTAAGAAGCGCGATCTAGTGTGTGAACCCCTCGCATAGCAGCAGATTCTGTGGCTTGTATAAGTGAGCGCTTTGCAACCATCACAGTTGCAATATCAGTCATAACCATCAAACTTGCAACGGTTATAACAAATAATCCAATAATCACGACACTTAATGAGCCCTGATCATTTTTTAACTTTAATAGCCATTTCACTTCCATGGGCTGATGTTTTCCTGTGCAGAAGCTTTAATGTTGCGATGTGAATTGGCATCAATGTAAGAAATGGTTAAACGAATCCGACTATTAGCTGATAGGCAAGGTAATCGTGAGCATTCGTAGTTCACATCTATTGTGTTGATTTCACTTGATTTAAGACCTAAATTTTGTGCAATCAGAAGGATTGCCTGTTCAGAAACTACACGGCCAGAATGATCACTATCACTTGCGGCGTATGCACGAACACCTTCACGTGCCATCACTCGAACAATGGACTCGTTTGAGCTCACGGAGGCAAAGCTATTGAGATAAATGAATATTGGAATAAAGAGTGGAATAGCCAGTGCGACAAACTCAACAATGGCACTCCCGCTTTCATCCCGCAATTTTGAAATCAATTAAGGTTCTCCATTACCGCCGCTCCAAAAACCTCAACAACTGAATTACCGCCAAGGAGTGCAACTAAACCCGGAACTAACTGAGGTAATGAATGCCGCCTACGTGTAATTAAAAGCTTCATATGGGTAAAAGAATCTGGAGAATTCAATTCGATGACCCGATCCGAACTAGTGAGCGCTCCACTTATAGCTCTGCTTGAGGCATCACTTTGAGCCAGTGAGAAATCGCTGTTGCGAAGATTGGTTGCAACTATGAGTTCAACTGCAATAAGAAATAGAAAGATTAGAGGAATGAGAACAAGTGAGCTTTCAACATTGCCACGCTCCTGTCGAAGTTTATCCAGGAAGTTTTGATGAATAGCTCGTGCATTCACTGTTATCGAATCCCATTCATGGCATCGAGTGAGTTCTTTAGAATTGCACTTAAACGTGGTGCAGCTATAGTCCAGATTGCAGTGACTAGCCCAGTAGTCATGAGGACGACTAACACCCATCCAGGAACATCTCCTTTTTCATCTTTTAACCGTCTATAGAAGTTCTTATGGGTCTTAATGAGGTAATCACGCAGAACTAGCTCTGCATCAACCATTGATTTCATTAATGTATTCATGTGTTTCTCTTTTCCGCTGAGTAGTGTGTGAAATTCGAGCGAAGCTCACTATTGTTCTAACTTTGTTTTCTAAAGTTTCTAGCTAATTCGGCTGTGCACAACTGCAACTGACTAGATAAGTAGGTCTGGACTTGTCCACAAACATTCGCACTCTGGATGCTGCGGGAAGTGTTGTAACTGGGGATTGAGGGCATCGAGAAAATCCACAATCAGCTGGGCTGCTTGGAGTTCACTTTTACCTGTATCAATAAATTTCAGAGCTGCGTGGGCTGCTAGAGCTGCAACTTGGTGGGCAACTGCAATCGGAAGTTCATCACTTGTTCCAATCGGAATGGATAGCTCTGCAACACCTATGCGATCAGCTTCGATGAGTGATAGACAGCGCCGGCATGGAGTGCTGCCAGGTTGAACAAAGGGCCCAACAGTTGCGGTGTGGCCAGGGGCTCTACCTATAAATAAGTGATCGTGACCATCGCGCAAAAGGTGCTCTACATACTGTGAATCAAAGCTGCCACATATGATGCGCAAGTTCTTTTCTGGAAGAACTGGCTTTGGTGCTCCTCGTTGAGCAAGAGCAAAAGTTGATGCCACAGGAAAGAGTGACCATTCGCGGGCAAGTTCTTCAATCCGATTTTTGTAGTTAAGCCCTAAGTCCGTTGTCCGCAATGATCCTGAGCCTAAATCACTATCCACCACAGTTGGATGCTTGTATGAAGCAGAGAGAGAAATTCGTGTGTTTGTTACACCACTTGCTAAAAGAATTGAGAAAAGTAAAGTCGCAGTTCGTGAATTGCCAATAATCTCGACTCCAAAGTTTTGGCGCGCAGTCATGATATCCACTCCACCATCTCTGACACCTTGTAGCCATGTTGCTTGACTTAACTCTGGTGCTAGACGTTTTTGTAATTGGCTATAGGCCGCATCATTGCTTTGGTCCTGTGTATGAGCTGCTCGGGATTGAATTGTCGATTGAAATCTATTATTGAGCTTTATCGTTTTTCTCTGGGTATCAAGAAAGTTTGCCGCTAGTAATTGATCAATAATGGATTGGATTGTCGTAATCGAAATTCCCAATTTTTCTGAGATTTCATCACAACTTAAGATTCCGGTGAACTGTTCAATAATTGATCTAGCCCCAGAGTGGTTTATGGCAACCCCATGAGATGAAGTTGCCATGGTGATGGAGCTTTCCTGTGTCGAATTCATTGTGCTGATAAAGACCCCGTTTTTTAATCGGGGGAAAATTGGGGCTGTGATGGATGATCTGGTCATGGGGCAAGAGTTGCTATCACCAAGGCCTCACGTTTTCACATTTTCAAAACCTGTGGAGTGTCCCTATAAATGATTACTCTGTGAGATGAACCATTACTGGTTGAATAACTTTGGTGGCACAAAGAAACCCCCATAATCACCAAGGAAGATGGGGGTTTCTTTTAACGCTAGACGCTCACAACGTGTGAGCGAAATTTAATTACTGTGCTTTGCCAAGGATGCGATTGACCTTGGTGCCACACACTGGGCAGATGCCCTGTGCCATGCGACGACCAGAGTCAGAGACCTTTACGGTTCCCTCGAAATCACGCTTCTCTTTGCACTTAACGCAGTAAGCGTCACCTTTGTATGTCTCTACTGTCATTTGTCTTGTCCTCCGTCCGACGCTTGCAATCCCGAAGGGGTTGCTCCCCGTGCGGGGCGAGCGTTCTGTTGAGTGAGACGATACCCCTCGATACGCTCAATTAAGCCTAAGTAGGCGCGTTTGTGGAGGGGTTTTTTCACCCCTTGGCTAAAAGCTTTTTGAGCACATCTGGGGCTGCGAGCGCAGTTTCAGCTGCCTCATATCCATCTAGGTAAGCGCTGGCGATTTCCGCCTTTGGGAATCTGGCCAATAACTCCTTGAACTCCGCCCCATGATCGAAATACTCAAGATGGATAGCTTCATGAAAGAGGACATAATCCAGGGCGTAGCCAGGGGCGCCTTTGAGTCGGTCAGAGATGCGAATGCTTCGATCCACCCCCGTGCACGAGCCCCAGCGCTCGCGCATGCCTCGCCAAACCACCGATGCTGGCCGAAGGCTGATTTCTGGAGCTAGTTGGGTCAAAAGTTCGTCTACGCGTATTGCTAGGCCTTCTTCACTCATCGTGATGGCTGCTTCTTGAGCCCGAATCTTAGCCACCATCTGGGGAACCATCGCCCGTTCATCGGCTTTACTCATTCTGGCCGGGATTGAGACGACAATTCGTCCACCTTGGCGATAGGCGGAGATGTTTTTCTTTCGCCGAGTGGATCTAATGACGATGATTTCGCCTTCGTTGATTCCAGGAAGTGTGTTCTCACTTTCTAGCTCTTCAAATGCTGGAATATCCATAGAGAGCACGGTATCTCCCATCCTAGAAATGCTTTGGAAACCTCAACCACGTGTTGAGAGATTTTTAGAATTGCCACGAAAAATAAATCTCCCTTACACGAGAAAAACAGGTTGTGTCAAAGGCGTTCTCAGTTGATTCTCAGGCCAAATACATTTACGTTACGACCACGAACTCCTCGGATAACTGTTCTATATCAGCAAGGGGAAGGCTGATACAGAATGAGCGGCCGGGGAGTTCGCTTTTCTATCTGTGGCTTTTACAGGCCTGATAAATCATCAGGAATTTCAATACTGACTAAGTAACTTTGCGGCGTTAATAGATCATTTGATGTTGGCAGGATTCCGCTCCAAATTCGATCTCTACCTTCTAAATCTTTAACCTCACGAACTGCTTTCCAAAACGTTGCAGCCTCTCGTGCCAACTTGGGAGAGACCTGTAAACCAAACATCGTTGCAAATAACTGTTGAGCAGGAGCTGAGGTTGCTCTGCGGCGGCGCAAGGTTTCTTGCAAAGCAACAAGATTAGGAAGTCGCTCTCCTGCAGCAAGTGTGACAACCTCTTCACTCCAACCATCAATGAGAGCCAGAACAGTTTCTAACTTAGTCAGCGCTGCGCGTTGAGCTGGAGTTTCCTCCGGTGTGAAAATTCCTTCATTAAGTGCAATGCTAAAACTCTCTGGATTAGTTGGATCAAACTCTTTACCTTCTTCAGATGCGTTATCAAAGACTTCTTGTGCTTGACGCTGAATGGCTTCGATATCTATGCGAATTCCTTTTCCATAATCTGAAATTGCTGTGCGAATATAAGAAATCAACCAAGGGTTATGAGCAAATAACCTTGCAACAGCGCTTTCGCGAAGAGCATGGAAAATGCGAACTTCATCCATGGGAATATTAAGATCTTGTCCCCACTCATCAATATTTTGTGGAACAAGTGCAGGATGAACCGGCTCTACTAACGGCAATCCCACATCGTGGGTGCCAGTAACCGACGCGGCTAAACCACCAATTGATTGGCCCAGCTGTGTTGCGATTAATGAGCCAATAAATGAGCGCAGCAGCGTGGCAATCATCCCTACGGGAATCTGCATTGCGTTTTCAGCCTCACTTTGGCCCGCTTCTCCATTGGCCTTGTTAAGTAACTCTGAAATCGCTGCTGCTAATCCAGTTGCTAATGGCTCAACAGATGTTTGCCAGCCACTGAGTGTTGTGTCGACCCAATCAGTTCTTGCCATTGCAGGATTTCTAGTTGCAGTTGTTTGTGAAAAGAAAGTTGCCTCATTGAGCCATAGCTCGGCAATCGCAAAAGCGTCCTCAATCTTTGCCACATCATTAGCACCAATAGGGGCAGAGCCCTTTGCAGTGACAAACTTCTTTGCAGTATCTCGAACAATGTTTTTAGGAAGGGCTTCAGTAGTTGCAGAAAACCCTGGTGCACTCATACCAAGGGCTGAAAACTGTTGTTGGATCTGTTGTTGCATCTGCGCCATCATGGCCGCAAAATCAATTGACTCGCCATCCTTATTTTTTTCAGGGTCATCTGAATTATCAGGTGTAAAACCAAATGGCGACATATGTAAATCCTCCCAAAGCTCTAACCAGTTAGCCATCTGATTTCTTCCCAAACTCACAGTGTTATTTGTGAGCGAGTCAATAAAAGGGCATCTTTAGCGCAACGCGCCTTCTGACGATAGGCTGACCCCATGTCTAGCGCCTTTCTTGCACTTATCTGGTGGGTAGTCCCAGCAGTAGCTCTGAGTGGGGCCTTGCTCTATGTTTTATGGGTTACAAAGTTTGAAGGAAAGTTCCAACAAGAAACCCAGCGCTCTGTTGGCCAGTTTCGGCGCTTTCAAGAGTCCCTTCGCGATTCACAGGCCCGTGATGTTGCAGCAGATGCAGTGCAATCCCCAACAACGCAGAGTTCAGTAGCTGAAAATAGCAAAACCCAGATCATCAAGCCGGATGCTTCTGATGATTCTTTTGACGATAATCCATTTCTGAAAAAATCCTAAGAAGAACTCCTTCAGACTGTGCGCTTTTCACCTCTGCCTCGAATAGCTTTAATCATACTTATGCTCTTTACCTCATTAGCACTTATAGCCCCTTTGCCTTATGCCATTGTTTTGCCAGGTCAAGCACAAAATATATTTAATAAATTAATTACTATTAAAAATCAAAAATCATATCCAGCTAATGGACGTATTGATTTAATGTCAATCAGGGTAACTAATCCAAACTCTTGGATAATCGGACCAGAAATCATTTATTCATGGATCAAAGCAGACGAGGCCGTTTATCCCCGATCTGCAATATACCCACCTGGAACGACCCAAAAGAGTGAGGACAAAAAAGCCAAAGCCGACATGGTTAACTCACAAGACAATGCTAAAACCGCCGCACTTTCCTTTTTGCGATTACACCCTGAATACGGTGTTACTGTAAAAGATTTACATGTAAAGAACATCTCATTTGATGTGAAGAAAACCGGTGGGCCAAGTGGTGGCATGATCTTTGCAATTGGCGTTATCGAATTGTTAACTCAAAAGGATTTACTGCAAGGACGCCACATTGCAGGGACGGGAACAATAACAACTGATGGAAAAGTCGGCCCCATTGGTGGGATTAACCAGAAAATTCTGGCAGCACACAAAGCAGGTGCCACACTCTTTATAGCCCCTGCTGGCAACAGAGGAGATATCGCAAATATTCCCTCTGGAATCAAGGTTGTGACAGTTGCCACCCTGGCCGAGGCCATCGCAGCCCTTTAAAGGGTGAGAATGAAGCTTGCGCCCTCTTGCGCTAGCGTATGGCCATGACAAGTAATGCAACTCCACAGTTCAATTTCAAAGGTCGCCGCAGTCCCCTCACGCTAACAATCACAATTCTGGTTGTTCTCTCAGGAGTTCTGCTCTCACTCAGTGGTTTCTATGCTGATTGGTTGTGGTTTAAATCTGTTGATTTCACTTCAGTCTGGGCAACAGTCTTAACGACCAAGATTTTTCTCTTTGTAGTCGCAGGATTGCTCACTTCATCAATTATTTTGCTTAACATCATCATCGCATATAAGCGACGTCCACTTTATGTTCCTTTGAGCATCGAAGCAGATAATCTCGAGCGCTATCGTGCACAAATCGAACCAATTAAGCGCTGGATTGTTCTAGCACTTGCTGTGGGACTTTTCTACTTTGCTGGTACTTCAGGTTCAGCAATGTGGGAATCATGGTTGTTATTTAAAAACTCAACTAGCTTTGGTGTGAAAGATGCACAGTTCAATTTGGATATTTCTTTCTTTGCATTTAAATTACCGTTCTACCAAACATTAATTGCTTGGGCGATTTCTACATTAATTCTTTCAATTATTGCTGCAGCAGTTGTGCATTATCTCTATGGCGGAATCCGCCTACAGGTTCAAGAAGACCGCACAACAGTTGCTGCACGTGTGCAGCTTTCAGTTCTTCTAGGTGGCGTCGTATTAATGAAGGCAGTTGCCTACTGGTTTGATCGCTATCAATTGGCACTTAAAGAAAGTAAGTTAATTACTGGTCTTACATATACCGATGTAAACGCTACCCTTCCAGCTAAGGCTATTCTTGCTGCGATAGCAGTAGTCTGTGCGCTGTTGTTTTTTGCAAACATCATTCGTCGCTCTTGGGTACTACCAGCTGCAGGAACCGCACTCCTTGTAGTTTCTTCAGTCTTGATCGCAGGAATTTACCCAGGTGCTATCCAACAGTTCCAGGTAAAGCCAAGTGAGTCCTCTAAGGAGGCTCCATTTATTCAGCGCAATATCGATGCAACACGCAGCGCATATGGATTGGATGATGTTGCCATTAGTGATTATCAAGCAACTGTTGCAACAAACACCGGGCAGCTTGCAGATGATGCAGCAACAATAGCCAATATTAGGTTAATGGATCCAAATGTTTTGTCTGCGACCTTTAGACAACTTCAGCAGATTCGTCCGTACTACAGCTTTCCTGAGTCGCTAGATATCGATCGCTACACGGTAGATGGTGTGAAGCGCGATGTTGTTATTGCCGTTCGCGAGTTGAATATTGAAGGGAATCCATCACGTAACTGGATTAACGATCACCTTGTGTACACACATGGTTTTGGGCTAGTTGCAGCGTATGGAAATGATCGAGATGTGGACGGAAAGCCAAAGTTTGCAGTCGGTGACCTTCCGCCTACCGGAGCGTTAGAAAAATTTGAGCCTCGTGTGTACTTTGGAGAAAATGTTCCAAATTACTCAATTATTGGAGGGGTAAAGACTGATACACCAGTTGAGTTTGATTATCCAGATGACACATCACCTAACGGACAGCGTAACTACACCTACACAGGTTCTGGTGGAGTCCCAGTTGGTTCATTACTCCACAAAGTTATCTTCGCCTTGAAGTACCAGGAACAGAGAATTCTTCTCTCAAATCTCATTAATAAAGATTCAAAAATTCTCTTTGAACGTAATCCTCGTGACCGTGTTGCAAAAGTCGCTCCTTGGCTGACCCTTGATGGAGATCCATACCCAGCTCTAGTTGATGGAAAAATCATTTGGATTATTGATGGCTTTACAACAAGTGCTGGTTACCCTTATTCACGTCAGAGCGTTCTTTCAAATGTAATTGCAGATATTCAAGGCTCTGCAGCTATTAGTGCTCAGCGAAATCGAACTGTAAATTACATCCGTAACTCCGTTAAAGCTACAGTTGACGCCTACAACGGTACTGTGACTTTGTACGAGTGGAATGAAAAGGATCCAGTTCTAAAGACATGGGCAAAGGCTTTCCCAAACACCATTAAGCCAAAGAGTGAGATCTCTGCCCAGCTTCTAGAACATATTCGCTACCCAGAGGATCTCTTCCGTGTTCAACGTGAAATCCTTAGCTCTTACCATGTTAAGACAGCCCAAGCTTTCTATGGTGGTCAGGATTTCTGGCGCGTACCTCGTGACCCATCAACATTTGGAGCTAACGCATCTGCACAACCACCTTATTACTTAACACTTCAAATGCCAGGCACAAAGAAGCCTGTCTTCTCATTGACTACTCCATTTGTTCCACGTGGTGGTCGTGAAAACCTTTCAGCATTTGCAGTTGTTAACTCAGATCCAGGTCCTGATTACGGCAAAATCTCTGTGCTGCAATTGCCGCGTAACACCAATATTGCCGGTCCATCACAGGTAGCTTCAAACTTTGAAGCAAAACCTGAAGTTGCAAACTCATTGTCACTTCTACGTCGTGGTGGCTCTGATGTTGTATTAGGAAATCTGCTCACACTTCCAGTTGGTGGGGGGCTCTTATATGTGCAGCCTGTTTATGTCAGAGCGACTTCAAACACAGCTGCATATCCATTACTTCAGAAGGTTCTCGTATCCTTCGGAGATCAAATTGGTTATGACGACACATTAAAGGGTGCACTTGATCAAGTGTTCGGTGGTAACTCTGGAACTGTGGCAGGTGGCTCTTCTAGTGGCACCTCTGGTCAGACGAGTACAAACTCTTCACTTGCAAACTCACTAGCAAGTGCAAAGCAAGCTTATGCAGATGGCCTTGCCGCACTTGCGAGGGGAGATTTTGCAGCGTATGACAAAGCACAAAAGCGATTGAAGTCCGCTCTTGATGCAGCAATAAACGCACAGAACAAATAATGGAGCAGTAAAAGAAAAGTAATTACAAAGATAATGGCCAGATTTATGCGAGCAATTGCATGGATTTGGTCTTTATCTATTGATGCACATAAGATTGCTTCACCAACGCGGGGTGGAGCAGCTCGGTAGCTCGCTGGGCTCATAACCCAGAGGTCGTAGGTTCAAATCCTGCCCCCGCTACTACGCACAACAGTATGAAAAATCTCGCTGGTGGAACATCCACTAGCGAGATTTTTTATTTGATTCGAAGTGAGTTAGTAACCACAAAGAGTGAGGAAAGTGCCATCGCCCCTGCGGCATAAATAGGTGTCAACAGGCCAAAGGCTGCAATTGGCAAACCAATTACGTTATAGATCAAAGCCCAACCCATATTCAAACGAATAATCCTCAAAGATTTTTGTGAGAGCTTAAGCGCTGAAATTACACTTCCTAAACCTGAATTCATCAAGGTGATGTCGGCTGAAGAAATCGCTGTGTCAGTACCAGTTCCCATGGCCATAGATAAATCTGCAGCCGTTAAGGCTGCAGCATCATTAATTCCATCGCCAATCATAAGAACACAATGTCCTTGGGCTTTTAACTTCTCAACAATAACTAACTTAGTCTCTGGCATAGCTGCAGACACTACGTGCTCGCTATCAATTCCCACAGTTAATGCAACTGCGGCTGCAACCTCTGAGCTATCTCCTGTTACAAGCCATGGTGTGATTCCCATTGATTTCAAATTAGTAATTGTCTCTGCTGCATCACTCTTTAATTGATCGCCAACCGCAAAAACGGCTAAAGCAACACCATCCCATGCCAAAACGCAAACTGTTAAGCCAGCATTTTGCCCAGCTGTAACAGCTGCCTTAATTTCTGGATGAAAATCTGTGCAACTGTGTGCAACGGCTGCTGGTGAACCAATTAAGACCACAGGTGATTGAGTTCCAAGATTGACACGGCCTGCAGCTCCAGATCCTGGTGTAACTGAGAAGTCTGTGACCGCATGATTCTTTGCACCAGCACCAAGTGCGTAGCGGGAAATGGCAAGTGCAACTGGGTGTGAATTTGCTGATTCAATGGCATTTGCCGAAGAAAGAATCGTTGCTTCATTAATGAGAGATGCAAAGGATGAACCTAATACTGCGCCAGCAGCAGCAGAAATAGTTGCGTTCTGCACATTCATAACACCCTCTGTGAGTGTTCCAGTCTTATCAAAGACAACTGTGTCTACATTACGTGCAATTTCTAGAACTCGTGGTTCACGCAGGACAATTCCACGCTGTGCACCGCGCCCTGATGCAACAAGTAGTGCAACAGGTGTTGCAAGCCCCAGAGCACATGGACAAGCGATTACAAGTACGGTGATTGCCACAGAAATAGATTGTGTGAGGCTATAACCCCTCAAATACCAAGTAGTAAATGTTCCAATCGAAAGAAGCGTAACAATCGGAACAAAGACTGCACTAATTCGATCTGCTAATCGCTGAATGGGAGCTTTGGTTCCTTGAGCACTAATCACCATTGCGGTGATACGGGCAAGTTCAGTATCACTACCCACGCGTGTGGCCCGCACAATTAATCGACCATTGTGATTGACAGATGCACCAATTACTTGAGATCCAGGAGCGACATCTACAGGTTTTGATTCACCTGTGAGCATTGAGTTATCAACTGAGCTTTGACCACTGACCACAATGCCATCAGTTGCAACACGGTCTCCTGGTCTAACTTCAAATTCATCACCAATTTGTAGCTGTTCAATTGGAACAATGAGTGGGAATCCCCCACGAACAATTGTTACCTCTTTACTGCCTAGAGCTAGGAGAGATGAAAGGGCTGCCCCTGCTCGTGCTTTGGCTCTTGTTTCTAAGAAACGTCCCAAGATGACAAAGAAAATAACACCGGCGGCAACTTCGGTGTAAACATCGCCTTCACCAGTTGAATTCGCATAAATCGACCATGTGAATGCTGCAATTGAACCCATCGAAATAAGGTTGTCCATAGTTGGATGCTTGAGATTTCGAAGCGCAGCTCGGTGAATTGGCCAAGCAACCATTAATACAACAGGTGCACTGAGTGCAATTACGAGCCATGCAGTGGCTGAATAGAGTGGATGTGGAAGTCCCAAGACATCTAACTGATCATGAATCCACATATCGATTGCATGATGCCAACTCATAACCATCGAGATTGCTACGGCAGGGACTGCAAAAATAAAGGCGAAGAATAGGGCGCGAGCTGATTTCTTACTATGCAACGTTACTGCCTGTGCATCTTGCAAAAGACTGGCCTTATATCCTGCTTTTTCAACTGTTTTGATTAACTCTTTAATATCCATATCCGCAGGTGCCAAAACGTGTGCAGTCTCTGTAGCAAAGTTAATGGTCGCGCGAACGCCATCCATGTTATTGAGTGCTTTTTCAACTGCATTCACGCAGGATGAACAGGTCATTCCCTCAATGGCAAGAGTTGTGGGTTCTAAGATTGCTTCAGTTGCCATGGTCACTTATGCATTCAACGCTTTGATAACAGCTTCATGGACTGCTTTATTAGTTGATACTCCACTACCGCCAAATGGACCATGTTCACCTGAAGTATTTGTAAACACTCCTCCAGCTTCACGAACAATGATATCCAGGGCAGCCATATCCCAGACTGCAAGGGTTGGTTCAATTGCGATATCAACAGCGCCTTCTGCAACCAACATGTGTGACCAAAAATCGCCCATTCCTCGAGTACGCCAGGCAGTAGAAAGAATTGAGTTAAAAGCCTTTAAGCGTGTGCCAAAACCAACAAAATCTGAATATGCAACTGATGCATCAGTAATAGATGAAACTTGTGAGACTGCTAATTTTCTACTCTGGCCATTAAATGTGACATACGCACCTTCACAGCATGATGCATACCAACGCCGTGCAAGTGCAGGAGAACTAGCTATTCCAACTACAACTTCTTGTGTGCCATCATCTGCAACTTCGACAAGTGCGATAAGAGTTGCCCACGTAGGAACTCCACGCATAAAGTTTTTAGTCCCATCTATGGGATCTATAACCCAGTAACGCTTAGCCCCTGTTATGTCACTGCCAAACTCTTCTCCGAGTAATCCATCATTCGGACGATGAGTTGCAAGTGCCTCTCTGATTGCTGTCTCTACAGCGCGATCAGCATCAGTAACTGGCGTGTTATCTGGCTTAGTAGTAATTACTAAATCTAAGGATTGATAGCGATCAAGTGAGATTGCATCTGCAATGTCTGCGAGTAGGTGTGCCAAAGCTAAATCTTCGGCGTACTTACTTTCGCTCATTTTCTCTTCTTCTCTCAATCAACTCATGCACCTTATCTACAGATTGAATACTAATCCTCTGGCGCAACTGCTGCTTGGTCCTTGACCGATAACAACGAGCGAAGGCTGCTTAGTCTGGCTGCTCTCTCGGGATCAACTACCCCGTTGGGCGCAGCCCATGCATCAAGTTTGCAAGAGCTTTCAGCGTGTGAGCAATTCGACAAACATGTTGCAGCTACAAGTGAGAGATCGGTGAAGGCATCAACGATTCGACTGACATCGATATGCGAGAGTCCGAATGCTCTAATTCCTGGTGTATCAATAATCCATCCATCATGTGTGTCTAGTGCAAGTGCAATCGCACTAGAAGATGTGTGGCGGCCACGACCAGTTGCCTCATTCACATCACCAGTTAAGCGATCGGCATCTGGAACTAGTGCGTTAATCAGGGTTGATTTACCAACACCTGAATGACCAACGAGCACAGAGATTTTGCCTGAAAGCATGCGATGCAGTGCTACTAAATCTTTCTCACGAGAATCACTCTTAATTCCAGTGTGCAGGATTTCAACTCCTAGCTTTGCATACTCAGCTATGAACTCTGGAACCACTCCTAAATCAGTTTTAGTAACTACTAACTTTGGTGTAATGCCTTCGGTAAAGGCTGAAACTAGAAAGCGATCAATAAGGCCGCGACGTGGTTCAGGGTTTAATGCTGCAACAACTATGACAAGTTGATCTACGTTGGCAACAATTGTGCGCTCAACTTGAGCAGCATCATCAACGGTTCTGCTGAGTGAGTTTCTGCGCTCATTGACTGAAACGATACGAGCTAAACTTCCTTCATTACCGGTAACATCACCAACAATCAAAACTCGATCACCCACCACAACAGATTTAGGTCCAAGTTCTCTTGCACGCATTGCAGTGATAATCACGCCTTCGTCAGTAACACATGTTTGTCGCCCGCGATCAACGCCTGTCACAAGTGCTGAAATGGCAGTGGAATGACTAGGACGATCTTTACTTCGTGGACGCGTACTGCGTGCAGGCCTTACGCGCGCATCTGATTCATCGTATTCGCGTGGGCTCATAGTTTGATTCTCTGATTAAGCAAGAAGAGAACTCCATAGACCTGGAAAATCAGGCAGAGTTTTACGAGTCGTTGCAATGTTTTCAACTTCAATTCCTGGAACTACTAAACCAATAACTGCGCCAGCTGTTGCTAGGCGGTGGTCGTCATATGTATGGAATACACCGCCATGTAATGGGGCTGGAGTTATGTGAAGGGCACTTTCTTCCTCAACTACATCTCCACCTAGAGCATTTATTTCGCGTGTAAGGGCAGAAAGGCGATCAGTTTCATGCAGGCGTAGGTGTGCGATACCGCGCAAATGTGACGGTGAATCGGCAAGGGCTGCAACGGCTGCAATAGATGGAGTTAGTTCCCCAACATCATGTAAATCAATATCAATTCCATGAATCACACCAGTTCCACTTAAGGTTAATCCACGCTCATTCATAGAAACTTTTGCGCCCATGCGCGTGAAGATTGAGCGTAATTGATCTCCTGGCTGAGTAGTGGTCTTAGGCCAATCTGCAATAGTGATACTTCCACCACAAACCATTGCAAGAGATAAAAATGGCGCGGCATTAGATAGATCAGGTTCGATTACTAGCTCTTGACCATGAAGTTTTCCAGCCTTAACACTCCATGACTGTGCTGCTGTATCAACTTCTACATCTGCTCCAAAGCTGCGCAACATATCAACTGTCATTTCAATGTGTGGCATCGATGGAAGTTGACCACCTTTATGTGTTGCAACA
Source organism: Actinomycetota bacterium (assembly GCA_010024385.1). Taxonomy (GTDB): domain Bacteria; phylum Actinomycetota; class Actinomycetes; order Nanopelagicales; family Nanopelagicaceae; genus Planktophila. The sequence goes on from RGHD01000001.1 coordinate 93,522, forward strand.
ATGCCATTCTCAAAACTTGGTGCAACTAGTAGAAGTGCTGATAAGAACTGACTAGATGCACTTGCATCAATTGTTAAGGCACCGCCAGGAATCTTGCCAATTCCGTGCAGTTTGAGGGGCAAGCTGTATCGACCATCATGCTCAGTCGAAATCCCTAACTCCTCTAAAGCTCTAATTACTGGCCCCAGTGGGCGCTCATAAGAACGTGGATCACCATCGAATGCAACGTCGCCAGTTGCAAGAGCTGCAAGTGGTGGAAGAAAGCGCATGACTGTGCCAGCGTTACCAACATCAATTTTCACGCCGCCACGAAGCGGAGCGGGTGTAATAATCCACTGAAGTTCTTCTACGCCATTGGTTGTCACGTTCTTTTCTTCAATTCCAACACCCAGTGCACGCAAGCCTGCAACCATCAGTTCGCTATCTCGAGAAACAAGTGGGCGGTGAAGAATGGATGAGGAATCAGCTTGGGCTGCCAATATCAATGCACGGTTAGTTACAGATTTAGATCCAGGAATGACAACGAAGGCCTCGACTGGTTGTGCACCGCGAAAGAGCGCGGGCCAGTGTGCGTTGTTATTCATCATCGCCTAAGTCTATCGCGGCTAACAACACTCTCGTTTTACGCATATCCTTTGCACATGTGTGGACGTTATGCGCAAAGTGCAGATATGCGCGAACTCATGGAGCAATTTGAAGTCACGGGCACTGCTCCTGGCCAATCCATTCCAGTGAATTGGAATATCGCCCCAACGAATCCCATTTATATTGTTCGCTCCCCCATTAAAGAAGAAAGTGAAACCAAGAAAGATTTGGCCATAGTTTCCTGGGGTCTAATCGCTCCATGGCTAAGTGATATCGCAGAGGCAAAAACATCACAATCTCGGGCCATTAATGCACGTAGTGAAAGCGTTCATGAAAAACCAACCTTTAGAGATGCATTTAAACAACGTAGATGTTTAGTCCCGGCCCAGGGATACTACGAATGGGCAACTGCGTTAGGGAAATACAAACCAAAGCAGGCTTTCTATATTTCTTCTCGTGATGGATCACAGCTCTCCATTGCGGGAATTTGGAGCAGTTGGAGCGCACCGAATGGTGAAGTAATTGAGAGCGCATCAATTATCACTCAAGAGGCACAGGGTGAACTGGCAAGCATTCACAGCAGAATGCCAGTCTTCATGCCACGAGATCGTTGGGATTCTTGGCTTGATCCTGAGAATAAAGAGATTGCGAATTTGCGAAATCTGATGGTAGTTCAATCCCCCGAAGCAATAGTCAAGGCCCACCCCGTTTCCTCAGCAGTTAACTCAGTTGCAAACAATGGAGCCCATCTCATTGAGGAAATTGAATTGGGTGAGCCAGAGACCCTGTTTTAGCGATAATCTTTGCTAGCAATGGCATCGACAGATTTAGTTAAAGAGAGCTCAGCGGAGCGTGCTGCCCGCTTTGAGCGAGATGCCCTTGCATTCACAAACCAGCTCTATGCCGCAGCGCTGCGGTACACAAAAAACCCTGATGATGCAAAAGATTTGGTTCAAGATACTTACCTCAAGGCTTTTGCTTCATTTCACCAATTTGAACCAGGAACTAATTTAAAGGCCTGGCTCTATCGCGTATTAACAACAACTTTTATTAATACCTATCGCAAAGACCAGCGCCGCCCTCAACTATCTTCTGGTGAAATCGAAGATTGGCAGTTAGCCGATGCGGCCTCACACACTAGTGATCAAGGTAAATCTGCTGAAGTAGAAGCGCTTGAAAATCTGCCCGATAGCGATATCAAACGAGCTCTACAAGAAATCCCTGAAGAGTTTCGCATTGCCGTCTATTTGGCAGATGTTGAAGGCTTTTCATACAAGGAGATTGCGGAGATCGTAGGTGTGCCGGCTGGAACAGTGATGTCCAGACTTCACCGGGGAAGAAAACAGCTTCGTGAGCGGTTAACAGAGTATGCACAGGAACTTGGGTATGACGTCAAAGCCAAGCCTTCGGCTAAGAAAACTGACCCTGATGAGGGGGCGCAATCATGAGTTTCTCATTTGTAACGCCATGCAGCCAAGTTCTTAACTCCTTCGTGCTACTTATCGAAGGAAATATTGAGCCACCACAGATGCAGGTCATTGAAGTACACGTTGCCCAGTGCCCTTCCTGTGAAGCAGAGCTTGCCCACGAGCGCCGAATGCACTCACTTGTTCAACAAGTCTTGCAGCGAACTTGTAATGAAGAAGCACCGGAAGAACTTCATAACGCCATCTTCAACCAAATTCACGGCCAAACAGCTGGGGCATTTACCGAAGTTGTCACACAGTTCAGCATGACCGAGATTTCCATCGAGATTGATGAGTTTGGCCAAGTTGAACATCGTGAAGTTACGATTGAACACACCGAAGAAATTCGATACATCAATGAAGGCGATAATCCCACTACTTAAGGTTTAAGCAGGTAAGTTATTAATCATGAAACCTGCAGAGGAAGTCATCGGAGCCGTTGGTTTAACGGTCATGACTGTGCGGGCTGGTGATACATCTGTTGCAATGGGAATTGGTGATCTACCAATTGTTTCTCAGTCTCAATTGATTTCACTCATGGAGCATGCAGCAATCATCTCCATGGATGAGCATTTGGAGCCAGAGGAAACAACAATCCCCATTAGTTTTGAGATGATAACTTTGAGCCCATCATCTATCGGTGCAGAGCTGCGTGCAATTTCACGCTGTATTGAGATTGAAAACCGTGAATTAACTTTTGAATGTGAAGTTTATGAAGGTGAGCGCCAAGTTGCAGCTGCAATGATAAAAAGATCGGCGGTGGAGCGAGTTTCATTCCTCGCCCGCACCGCCGCGCAATCTTTAATTTCTTAAGCTTTTTTAGTTGCCCAGAAAATCTCTGCAATTTCATCGATCTTTGCGATCAACTTATCTGCAACTGCAACATCCTGAGTTCCCTTTGTTCCTGCAGCACCTGCAAGCTTTGTTGCATCATTAAATAGTGAGTGCAGTTGTGGGTATGCCTCAAAGTGTGGGGCTTTAAAATAATCAGTCCATAGAACCCATAGGTGCTCTTTGACTTGATGTGAGCGCTCTTCCTTGATTGCAACAGAACGTGAGCGGAAATCCGCATCAGGATTTGCTGCATATTTCTCCATGCATGCTTTTACAGATAGAGCCTCAATCTTTGCTTGGGCTGGATCGTAAACACCGCATGGAAGATCGCAGTGTGCGTAGACAGTTGTCTTTGGTGCAAACATGTTCTCTCCTTATTTATAAATTCGTGCCACTGGCACGCAGTTCGCATCGACTGAAGGAACTACAAGTGCGAGACTACCGCCCATGAGCAAATTTGGCACAGTCAAGGTCTCGGGTGGCTCCATGCTTCCCGCATACCGAGATGGGGATTGGCTCTTTGTCAGCTGGATAGATGGGGCGGCGGCATTGCACGCAGTTGGAAAATCCATTCTCGGCAAGGTCGTTGTTGTTGAACGTGAAGAAAGACCTGGAATCTTTTTAGTTAAACGAGTTCAGAAGTTTCACAGTGGCAAGTATTGGGTTGAAGGCGATGCCAATGAAAGTACTGATTCACGGACTTGGGGTTGGATAGAAGCAGAAGAGATTGTTGGCGTGGTTCTCTTTCGCTACAAGCGAGGTAAGAAAATCGCTTAACGAGTGAAAGCTTCGAGCATTAATGCTTTTTGCTCATCTTCATGCAAGTGATGATTTCCTGTTGCAGGGGACGCTGTTGCTCTGCGAGAAATACGACGCAAGATACGAGAGCCAAAACCATGACCACCATGTTGTTCTGAAGTGCGAAGTGCAATGTGTGACCATGGACCTTGATTTGCAGGTTCATCTTGCACCCACAACAAATTAGCATTTGGATGCTTATTTGCTTCTGCAACCATTTCATCTATTGGAAGTGGATACAAAAGTTCGACGCGAACAATTGCAGTTGAAGTTTCACCCAGCTTTGTGCGCTCTGCAACTAGGTCGTGATAGACCTTGCCAGAACAGAAGATCACGCGAGAGGCGTTACTAACTGAATCATCAGCAATAACTGGCCGGAAGTGTCCTGATGTGAAATCACTCAACGCAGATGCTGCAGCCTTTAGGCGCAACATTGATTTAGGCGTGAAGACAATCATTGGGCGGCGAGCAGGGTTCTTTGCATGCCAGCGTAGTAAGTGGAAGTAAGAAGCAGGAGATGATGGCTGTGCCACAGTCATATTTTGCTCAGCGCACAGTTGTAAGTAGCGCTCAATACGTCCTGATGAGTGATCTGGTCCTTGACCTTCATAACCATGAGGCAAGAGAAGAACTACGGAAGAGCGCTCACCCCATTTTTGAAGAGCCGATGAAATGAACTCATCAATAATTGTTTGCGCACCGTTGGCAAAATCTCCGAATTGGGCTTCCCATAAAACAAGGGCTTCTTCGCGCTCAACGCTATATCCATATTCAAAGCCCATGGCTGCGTATTCACTGAGCAGAGAGTCAACAACAAAGAATTGATTCTCATCAGAGATTAAGGCGCGAAGTGGTGTCCACTCATTTCCATTTTCTTTATCAACAATGACTGCATGGCGGTTAGAGAAAGTTCCGCGTCGTGCATCTTGACCAGCAAGGCGAATTGGTCGTCCTTCTTTAAGAAGCGAACCAAATGCCAACATTTCTCCAGTTGACCAGTCAATTGAGGCATCGTTGAGTGATTCAACGCGCTTAGCCAACTGTGGTGAAAGTTTTGGATGAACACTAAATCCCTCTGGAGTTGCGATTTGAGTTGCAGCAATTTCCCGCGCAAGCTGCTCTGGAATTGAAGTAACAATAGAGTTTGCATCCGGTGCAACCGGTGCTTTGAAGTTTGGATCAGTTTGCGCACTTAAGTTATTAACTGCCGCAAAGACAGCTTCTAGTTGAGTTTGGTAATCGCGTGCTACTTCTTCTGCCTCTTCGACCGTTATGTCACCACGGCCAATAAGTGCTTCGGTATAGAGGTGGCGAGTAGAGCGCTTTGCATCAATGAGCTTATACATCAATGGCTGAGTAAAGCTTGGCTCGTCACCTTCATTGTGACCACGGCGGCGGTAGCAAACCATGTCAATAACAACATCTTTATTGAACTCTTGGCGGTATTCAAAAGCTAAACGAGCAATGCGAACACACGCCTCTGGGTCATCTCCATTAACGTGGAAAACAGGAGCTTGGATAATCTTGGCAAAGTCTGTTGAATAACGTGAAGATCGTGCTGAAGTTGGTGAAGTGGTGAAGCCAACCTGGTTATTAATAACAATATGGATAGTTCCACCAGTGCGATAGCCAGCTAATTGAGACATCTGAAGAACTTCTGCATTAACTCCTTGTCCAGCAAAAGCTGCATCTCCGTGAAGCAAGATTGGAAGAACAGAATAGGCATGCTTAATATTGATTCGATCTTGCTTAGCGCGAACAATGCCCTCTAGAACTGGGTTTACAGCCTCTAAGTGTGAAGGGTTTGCTGCTAAATATATCTTTGTAGTTGCACCAGAGTGAGCAGTGAAAACTCCTTCAGTACCTAAGTGATACTTAACATCGCCAGATCCTTGAACTTGATTTTCTGCATAGTGACCTTGGAACTCCTGGAAGATTTGTCCTGCTGACTTACCTGCAATATTTGCCAATACGTTAAGGCGTCCACGGTGTGGCATTCCAATACAGACTTCATCAAGCTTTTTCTCTGCCGCAGATGAAATCACTGCATCAAGAAGTGGAATTACTGATTCACCACCTTCTAGTGAGAATCGCTTCTGCCCAACAAACTTGGTCTGTAAGAAGTTTTCAAAAGCCTCAGCGCTATTGAGCTTGTAGAGAATTCGAAGTTGTTCTTCACGCGGTAATACTTGCACCCCAACTTCAACGCGCTCTTGAATCCATTTACGCTCTGCTGGATTATCGATATACATGTACTCAACACCTACAGTGCGACAGTATGAGTCACGCAAGATTCCAAGAATCTTACGAAGCAACATGAATTTTTTGCCACCAAAACCACCAGTAGCAAACTCACGATCTAAATCCCACAAAGTTAATCCATGATTTTGAACATCTAAATCTGGATGGTTGCGCTGGACATATTCAAGTGGATCAAAATCTGCCATTAAGTGGCCATTTGTGCGATATGCCTGAATTAATTGCTGAATGCGAGCAGTCTTATCAATCTCCTCATCATGGACAAACTCTTTATCTGCAGCCCAACGAATTGGCTCATATGGAATATGTAGGGCTGCAAAAATTTCATCATAAAAACCATCTGCTCCCAGAATGTATTCATGCATTCGGCGCAGGAAATCACCAGATGTTGCGCCTTGAATAATGCGGTGATCGTAAGTACTGGTGAGAGTAACGACCTTACTAATAGCAAGACGGGCAAGAGTTTCTTCACTAGAGCCTGCAAACTCTGCAGGGTAATCCAATGCTCCAACACCCAGAATCAGACCCTGTCCTTGAACCAAACGTGGCACTGAGTGAACTGTTCCAATTGTTCCTGGATTAGTAATTGACATTGTTGTTCCAGCAAAATCTTCAACAGTTAATGAACCATCGCGCGCTTTCTTAACTACTTCTTCATATGCACTACGGAACTGCGCGAAATCTAATGACTCACATCCCTTTACCGAAGGAACTAAAAGTTGACGTGATCCATCAGGTTTGGCTAAATCAATTGCAACGCCGAGGTTGATGTGTTCGGGTTTTCCAATAGCTGGCTTGCCATCTAATTCACCATAGAATGCATTCATCTCTGGCATGGCACGAACTGCCTTAATCATCGCGTAAGCGATTATGTGAGTGAATGAAACTTTTCCACCACGAGCGCGCTTCATGTGATTGTTAATCACAATGCGGTTATCAATCATTAACTTGGCAGGAACTGCGCGCACTGACGTTGCAGTTGGAACTGAAAGTGAAGCCTCCATGCTTTGAACAACGCGGGCAGAAACTCCGCGGATTACCTCAAGAGTCGACGCACTTGGTGTACTCAAAACTGGAGCTGGCTTAACAACTGGATCAGCAGGCTTTGGCTGTGATGCTGCACTCTCGCGAACAATGGGTTGAACATAGGGAACAGGTGCTGCAGGTTCTGGTTGTGGTGTTGCAGTTTTCTGTGCAGCTTTAGGCACTGGTGGAACACCTTTAGAAACTTGAGTTGATGAAGCTGTGGCAGGAGAACCTGGTTTATTGTTTTTAAAGTACTCAACCCACGCAGGGTCTACGGAAGAAGGATCCTGCAGATAGTGCTCGTACATTTCATCGACGAGCCAATCATTTGCACCAAAATCCTGTGCCGACACTGGCGAACTCCCTCTGGGCGGTTATTAGGTAAAGCCTATAGCCATGCCGGGCTGGCTTAAACTAAAAAGCTGCCACTAAAGCGCGAGATAGGCCACAAAAACACTGCTTTTAAGGCCCTGTTTCGATTGAATACCCTTAGAGCCCAACGGCGTGCTCAATCTCAGATACGGCTTCTGAGAGATCTCCAACCATAGTGACTTCTTTGCATTGCTCGCGATTCCACCCTGGCCCACCTAAAACCACACGTGGCATCGGCCTAATCGATGGAATCTCATTAAAATACTTTGGGTTGGCATTCTTGGAAAGCTGTGCCCATAAAAACACAGCAGGTGGGGCTGATCTGGTAATCACTGCACACAATGCCTCAAGCGGAGTTCTTGTTCCAAGAAAATACGTTTCAATTTTGCGCTCTGCTAGAGCGGCAGCAAGTGCGTGCAAAGCGAGTGAATGTACTTCTTCACCCACAGATGCCAAGAGAACGGGACGGGCATTTACTGGTTTCTTAATCTCTTCAACTTGTTCACGCAAAATACCTTTGAGTACTTCAGTAAGTAGATGCTCAACTTCAACTCCTTTACCACTTGCCTCCCACTCATTTCCCACAATCACCAATAGTGGAACCATGACTTCAGACCAGGATGTTTGAACCCCATGTTGTGCTAAATCCTTGCGCAATGCCGCTTCAATAAATTTCTTATCCAGCCCCTTAGCTGCCTTGTGGAGAGCTGCAACTAACTCTTCGCGAACAACATAATCAGTAACTATTGTTTCAAGGTTAACTTTGCCTTTGTGCTTTAAGGCTTGCTGCGCAGCATCGGCAGGTGAAACTCCGCTGGTGATTAACCTGCGCATTAATGTTAGGCGAGCTAAATCAGCTGGGCAGTATCGTCGATGCTCGCCACTTTCATGAGCAGAAGGTCCAAGGCCATAACGGCGATCCCAAGTGCGCAAGGTGGCAGGGGCTACGCCCAGGCGCCGGGCTACAGCCGCCACCGTCAGAAGCTCTTCTTGAGTTGCCACGGGCCAATCCTCGCTTGAAGTGGGCAAACTCACCAGTTGAAACACGCCCGTGAACAACCTCTGGAGCGTTGGGGCTTGAACAACCTATGGCGCGGTTGTAGAGTATGGCCATGGCTGAAATATCCCGATTACCCCGTCCCGTAGCTGATGAATGGGAATGGCAGTACCAAGGTGCATGCCGCGAGCTTCCAAGTGAGATGTTTTTTCATCCCGATGGAGAACGTGGTCCGCGCCGGCGCAATCGTGAAAACACTGCAAAAGCAATCTGTGCTTCATGTCCAGTTATTGCTGCATGCCGAGCACATGCACTTGCTGTGCAAGAGCCATATGGAATTTGGGGTGGCCTTTCAGAAGATGATCGCTTAGCAATTCTAGGTAAAGACGTTACTCCAGATGTTTCACATGCATCATAAGTTTTAACTCTCCTCCTGAGTTGAAAAAGAAAAGCCCCGCAGTTTTATCTGCGGGGCTTTTCTACTGAGTTCTTATCTTAGTGGCTATGTCCACCTGGACCATGTGAATGTCCATGTCCTCCTGCAGCTTCAGCTGCTGCTTGCTCTGCTGGCTTTTCAAATACAACTGCTTCAGTTGTAATGAACATTGCTGCAATTGATGCAGCGTTAGCTAGAGCTGAACGAGTTACCTTCACTGGATCGATGACTCCATCTTTTGCTAGATCGCCATAGATATCAGTTGCAGCATTGAAACCTTCATTAGGCTTCATTGCACGAACTTTTGCAACTACTACGTAGCCTTCAAGTCCTGCATTTTCTGCAATCCAACGAAGTGGCTCATCGCAAGCCTTGCGCACTAAACGCACGCCCACTGCCTTATCACCAGTAAATCCAAGATCACCTTCGAGAGCATCAGCTGCATGAACAAGTGCTGCGCCTCCGCCAACAACAATTCCCTCTTCAACTGCTGCGCGAGTAGCTGAGATTGCATCCTCAAGACGGTGCTTCTTTTCATTGAGTTCTACCTCAGTGTGTGCTCCAACTTTGATGACGCAAACGCCACCGGCAAGCTTTGCAACACGCTCTTGTAGCTTCTCTTTATCCCAAGAAGAGTCCGAGTTTTCAATCTCTTTGCGAAGTTCACTAACACGGGCAGCAACTGCGCCTTTATCTCCAGCGCCTTCAACAATTGTTGTTGCATCCTTTGAAACCACGATGCGACGAGCGCGACCGAGATCGTCTAAAGTTGCAGCATCTAGCTTCATACCAATTTCAGCAGAGATAACTTGTCCGCCAGTTAGCGTTGCGATGTCTTGCAACATTGCCTTACGGCGATCACCAAAGCCAGGAGCCTTAACTGCCACGGAAGTAAACACTCCACGCATGCGGTTAACAACTAGCGTAGAGAGAGCTTCACCTTCGATGTCATCAGCGATTATCAATAGAGGCTTTGATGTAGCAGATACTTTCTCGAGGATTGGAAGTAGCTCTGCTAAAGCAGAGATTTTTCCAGCTGAAATAAGTACGTATGCATCTTCAAGAATTGATTCCATACGATCTTGATCTGTCACAAAATATGGAGAGATGTAGCCCTTATCGAACTGCATACCTTCTGTAAACTC
>RGHD01000002.1 GCA_010024385.1 Actinomycetota bacterium
TTTGTCAGCTAAGCGATCAGCGCCACGTTGAGTCTTAACAAACATAATTGTCTTACCGTTACGTGCTGCAATTTGATTTGTGATGTCATCTTTATCGCCTGGGTTCATAACGAGAACGAAGTGCTCCATAGTTGAAACAGATGCACGGTCATTTTGTAGTGAGTGAGTCTTTGGGTTCTTCAAGTACTGACGAACCAATGAATCAACACCACGATCAAGAGTTGCTGAGAACAACAGACGCTGTCCATCAAGCTTTGCTTGATCTAAAATCTCTTTAACTACTGGCAAGAAGCCCATGTCAGCCATTTGATCAGCTTCATCTAGAACAGTAATCTGTAGGTGATCGAGTTGAACTTCACCCTTATTAAGAAGATCAATCAAACGTCCGGGAGTTGCAACCAAGATCGCGGTGCCACGGCGCATTGCAGTGATCTGCTTTGCATATGACATTCCACCGGCAACAACAACAGATTCATGACCAATTGAGCGAGCAAGTGGCATTAATACTTCATCAATTTGCTGAGCAAGTTCACGCGTTGGTGTTAAAACCAAAGCAAGTGGCTTATGTGGCTTTGCAACTTTGCCGTTGAGGTTATTGAGAAGTGCTAAACCAAAAGCAAGAGTCTTACCTGAACCAGTTTGTCCACGGCCCAAGATGTCATGGCCAGCTAGTGCATCTGGCAATGTTGCAATTTGGATTGGGAATGGATGCATGATTCCCTGCTTTGCGAGGGCATTTACCAAAGGCGCTGCAATTCCAAGGTCGCTGAATGTAGTTGTGATTTCAGTGAGTGGGGTTGCATCAACCAAATTGGCATCAGCTAAATTTGTTGAAATGTAATTATCATCTGCACCAAAGTCGATGGCAGCATTGGTGTGAGTCTTGGATGAGCGCTTAAAATCATCACGAGCATAGGCAGATGAATCATTACGGCGATCTCGAACTGGACGCTCTGCACGAAAGTTAGCTGCGCGAGTATCCGGTGCTTCGCTGCGCTTCTTTGGACGTGTTGGATCAAACTTTTCTACCTTACGTGGGACAAAGTTTGGGCGGCCATCATCATTACGTGAAACCTTTGCTTTGGCGGCATCACGGCGATTAGTTGGACGAGTATCTGATGCCTTGTATTCGCTCTTTTTGAACTCTGATTTCTTGTATTCAGATTTTTTGTTCTCTGGCTTTACAAACTCTTTTTTCTTATCAAAGGCACGCTTAGTGCGATCATCGCGCTGTGCTACAAACTTCTTAGCGCGACTTTCTGGGCGCTGTGATTGTTCAATGCGTGCAGCGCGCTCTTCAGGAGCTTCAATGGGACGTGGCTTCGAGGCAGTCTTTTCTTGAAAGCGCTTTGCTCGAAGCTTTGAACGATCAGTTAGACGCTCTTGCTTCTTTGACTGTGTTGATGAATCAACATCTGAGTAACGACGAGTTGAAGCAGGCTTACTTGTTTTAGAAGTAGTTGCAGCGTTTTTACGTGCATTCTTTTGTGCAGTTGTGTGACGAGCTTTTGGATTAGCTGCTTTAAATGCAGCTTTCTTCGCTCGCTTAGGCTTACCAACTGATGCTGCGCGACGGGCTTTTCCGGGCGCTGAAATTCGAGGTGTTAATGACATAGAAATACATACCAATCGAGACGACAAGCGCGTCTCGGGTGTGATCGGCGCTCAATGGCCGTCAGGGTGGTGATAAGACTCGCATGTAGTGCTGCATGAGCAGCACTTGGGGGAAGTTCTTTGATGCGGTTGCATCAACGCCTTAATTCTACCGTGGATTATTCCTTCTCTTTACCATCGGGGAAAGCAACCATAACAATGCTTATGCCATCATTACCGAGTGAATTCACACTCGATTAATCAAAAAAACAGTTCAAGTTGGATCGGTGTGTATATCGCTCTGGGCATTGTTTGGGGATGCTCATTTATCTTCATCAAAATGGGTCTTGAGTTCCTGACCCCTATCGGCGTGGCTTTTGGCCGTGTTTCCCTAGGCGCACTCACCTTGGTTTTTTGGGCTCGCTATAAGGGAATTGAGCTTCCTAAAGATAAAAAGTTGTGGGTGCATTTATGGGTTGTAGCGCTGTTATTAAATGTAATTCCAGGATTCCTCTTTGCTTTTGCTGAAACAAAAGTCACTTCTATTTTAGCTGGAATTATTAATGCCGTAACACCGTTAATGACTTTGCTTGCAATCATGATTGCATTTCATGAAGAAAAACCTAAAAACTACCAAGTCGTAGGACTACTACTTGGTTTTGTTGGTGTTCTAACCGTTCTCGGTGTCTGGAATGGCTTAGGTGCCAACCCAATAATTGCCGTCGTTGCTCTTCTCTTTGCAGTTACTTGCTATGGAGTTTCATTTCCTTATTCACGTAAATATGTTTTGCCATACAAATTACAACCTGAAGCAATTGCAGCGGCACAAGTTTCTGCAGGTGCTCTCACGCTCCTGCCCTTCTATCTTATAGATGGAATTGCAAGAGATGAATATCGTCCCGGACCGGTCTTAGCAATGATTGCTTTAGGAGTTTTTGGAAGCGGTTTTGCATATATCTGGAACTTTAGAATCATGGAAGCAGCAGGCAGTGCTATTGCAAGTACTGTTACCTATGTGACCCCGGTAGTTGCCGTAATCGTTGGCATTGTTTTCTTAGGTGAATCTATCGTTTGGAACGAACCAGTCGGAGCTTTGATTGTTTTACTTGGCGCAGCTATTGGCCAGCAGCGCTTAAAGATCTTTAATCGATCTTAAAGCCATCAGTAATAGGACCTAAATCAATTCCCGCAGCAGTGTGATTACTTTGTTCACCACGCTCTAATTGAGCTGCATGTGCTTTATTATGCCAGCGCTCCTCAATTTTTCCATATTTCCAGAGCAGTAATGCCACGGCCCAAACCACAACAAATGCGGCCACAATAAAGTATCCAGCACTGTTTAAATTAAAAGCCAGGGCATAGTCCCAAAAACCACCAGTGAGATTTAATTGTTGGGCAAATACTTGGCAGAGTTCTAATCCTCCAACAAATAAAGCAACTCCAACAGAAAGTCCAGTGATAATAATGTTGTAGTAAACCTTGCGCACTGGCTTTGAAAATGCCCAACCATAAGCAAAATTCATAAATGAACCATCAATAGTGTCAAGTAAACTCATTCCACCGGCAAAAAATAATGGTAAGGAGAGAACTGCCCACCAAGGAAGTCCGGCAATGACTGATGTTCCGGCAAGCACTAAAAGACCAATTTCAGTTGCAGTATCAAAACCCAAACCAAAGAGAACACCGAGTGGATACATCTTCCATGATGAATCGATACGACGCGCAATTGGTCCAAAGAAACGCATGAGTAATCCACGAGAATTTAAATGTTTTTCTAACTCTTCTTCGTTGTATGTTCCTTTGCGCATTTGAATAAAAACACCAACAATTGAAACTAAAATAATAAGATTTAGAATTGCAATAAGCATCAAGAAAGTTCCACTCACAGTCAGACCGATTAGGCTGGTGTAGTGATGTAGTTGTGAGTCTTCGTCTTTAAGTTGTGAACCCAATGCTTTAATTCCAAAAGTGAGCAGGAGTGCAAGTGCGGCAACAACTGAAGAGTGACCAAGTGAGAAAAAGAAACCCACAGCCAGTGGCCGCTTGCCTTCAGACATCAATTTACGAGTTGTGTTATCAATGGCGCTAATGTGATCGGCATCGAAGGCATGTCGCATACCTAATGTGTAAGCAAGAGCTGCAGTTCCCCAACCAAAAAGCGTTCCATCGCTTAATTGGTAATTTCCAGAGGTGGCTTGCCACATTAGGAGTACACCAGAAATGTGAAGAAAGAGGATGAAGCCAAACATCGCAGCCATACGGCGCCATTCATCGCGAGTTAGCATCTGGGCAAGCGGGGTGCGCTGGGCAGGCTTAGCTACAACGTTCACGGTTGCCTCCTAGTTGCAAATCGTTTGCAGGTAGAGAGCCTAAACCACGCTCAGGAGGCTGTCTATTTGAAACGAGTTTAAGGTTGGTGGATGCGCCTTGCCTTAGTTTCTCTCTTAGTCCTAGGGCTGATGGCACCGGCTCCAGCGCCAGCGCAAGAATGCAACTGGCAAGCCGGATGGGTAAAGGCTGAGAATGCAAAGGCCGGAAACAAAAACTGGGATTCAGATGTCGTGATGCGCTTTAGCGCAGATTTCACTCGGCGCAAAGAAGCCAAACGGGTTGAAGGTTATTTTGATCAGGCAAGCATTGGTTGTGGGCAGAGTGCATCCTTGAAAATTATGGGTGCCAGATCAGCAGATGTCTCGCTCTATCGAATTGGATATTACAAAGGAGCTGGCGCTCGCTTAATCACAACAATTAAAAATGCAAAGCAAATCACAGCAACACAATCGACTCCACCTGGGCAGTACCTAGTCAAATTAAAATCGCTAGGTTATCAATCTACATTTGTCCCACTTATGATCACAGGGCAAGTACCAAGTAATGTGGTTTTTGTTTCCTCAGTTCTCACGTGGCAGGCATACAATCAGTGGGGCGGAGAGTCACTCTATAAAGGTGCTGATGGACAAAGAGAAACCAGAGCAATTTCGGTTTCATTTAATCGTCCTTATGACGGTGATGGCTCTGGGCAATTTAGATATATGGAGCAACCTCTTGTTCAGTTGATGGAAAAGCTTAACTTAGACATCAATTACCTTACAGATATTGATTTAAATAAAGCACCTGAAATTAACTCAGCCTCAATTGTTTTGGGTGGGCATAGCGAGTATTGGACTCAGGAGATGCGGGATGTAATTGAAAAAGAAATCAATGAGGGCACGAATTTATTAGTCTTTGGTGGAAACACTGCGTATGCAAAAACATATCTCATTGACCGAACAATGAATGAAAGAATTCCTTATCGTGACATTAATCAACCAGAATCTTTGTTCATGGGTTCACAGTTTTTTGCAGTTGGAATCAAAAAAGATTTAGAAGTACAGGCAACACAGAGTTGGCCCTTCAATGTCCTAGGCCAATCGCAGAAAATCAAAGGTATTTATGGCTATGAAGCCGACACGGCGATGGGAACGAAAGGTCCTGGCGTTGAAGTGTTGGCAAGAGCAAGCATCAGCCCTACAGAGAAGGGTTTTGTTGCGATGAGCACCTACTACGCCGCACCCAGCGGTGCAGGAGTGTTAAACCTGGGCACTAATGCTTGGGTGTGCGCAATGGCCAACCGTTGCCCATGGGGCCACAGCTTTGATGCAAAGACTGTGCAACAAATTCGAAAAGTAACCACAGCAATTATTGAGCAAGCCGGGCGAGAAAAGATTGGGAATTGGCGAGTGCCACATATCGATATTCCCACTCGTCCCTAAGAGTTAGCGTATAGAGTCACACTCGTGAGTGAAGATGACGACATGGAAGAACTCATCACCGAGGAAATGCTTTGGGATCGAATTCCTGAAGTAGATGGCGAAGAACGTGCCAGCACATATTATGAATTAAGTGCTCGAATTTATGCACGTGGACAATACGATGAAGCATTAGCGTTAGCTGAGACTGCGCGCGATATTTACTCAACACTTGGAGAAAGCGCACCAAGTGAAGGATTAGCTCAGGCATATTCTGCCATCGGCTATAACTTAAATCAATTAAAGCGTATGGATGAAGCTGCAACTGCAATGAGCAAAGCAGTCGAAATTTTGCGCGAGAACAAATCTCCGATTGCGCTAGAACTTGCTTGCACACTAGGTGAGTGGTGGTACACCTCAAAGCAGTATGACAAAGTTGTTGAAACTATGAATGAGTGTGCCCAAGAGCATTTAGTAGATGGAAATGAAATTGGTGCAGCAAATGATCTACACCTCATAGGGTGTGCTGAGCGTGAACTAAAAAACTATGAAAGATCTATTGACGCATTTAAAGAGGCCCGCGCACTATTTAAGCGAAATAAAGAAGTCATTCATGTTGCTCGCTGTGACCAAAAAATTGCATCATGCTTAATTGAATTGGGTGAGGGCGAATTAGCCCTTGAAACTGCCCGCAAAGCAGTTGATGTCTTTGAAACTGGGCATGATCATCGTCGTGAAACTTTTGCTCAATTTGAATACGGTAAAGCTCAGATTCTGCTCGAGAAATTCGATGACGCATTAGCCACCTTGGAGCAGGTGCTCTCTGTGGTGAGTGAAGATGAGCCTAAAGACTTCGAATTTATAGTTGATGTTGAGACCAGAATTGCGAAGATTATTCGCATGCAGGGCCGAATTGATGAGGCCGATGAGATAGAACGTCGACTGAAGTCAGTGCAGGAGACGCTAGATGAAGAGCCGCGGGCTTGATTGAGCATCTAAAAACTCTGCCTGAAATCCGTATAACAATGGTTTGTATGGGAAATATCTGTCGCTCACCTATGGCTGCAGCTGTTCTATCAAATCGCACCGCACAGTGGAGCTCACCCAAGATCATTGTTGATAGTTCTGGAACAAGTGCTTGGCATATTGGTCAAGGTGCACACCCAACGTCACAAAAAACCTGGGAAAAAGCAGGCTACAAATACTCCCACTCTGCGCGCCAATTTAAGTCAAGTGATTTCTTTGAATCAGATTTAATTTTAGTGATGGATTCAAATAACTATAAGAAGGTAATTGAACTTGCACCGGATAATGATTCCCGGAGAAAAGTTTTCTACCTACGCAGCTTTGATCCAGCTCTTTCGGTAATTGACCCTGCGTCAGAACAATTCAATAAATTAGAGGTTCCAGATCCGTATGACCTATCCAGCGAAGTCTATGAAGAGACCCTGGTTATGATTGAGCGCGCCGTAGATGGATTGTTGCAAGAACTATCGCACCAGTAAGTGCGCCAATAGCAGCGATAACAAGAGGCCACTGAATATCACCTTTACTCCACAGTGCACCACCCCAAATTCCAGCACCGAGAATGGCAAAGTTCATTGATGCTTGATAAACACCTTGAGCACGGCCACGATGATTTGCTTCACTTAACCCTGCAATCCAAGCTTTACCAACTCCATCAGTAAGTGCTGGAAACAATCCGTAGAGTGCTAAAGCTATGAGTGCAACTGTGTGGTTTTGTGTTAACCCTAAGGTTGCATAAGCCGCAGCAAAGGCAACTAGACCAACAGAATAGACAACTCTTGGTGAGTATTTATCGGCAATAGCACCACCTGGATAAGCTGCCAAGACAGTTACTGCACTAAATAGCATGTATGAAAGAACTACGCTCTGAGTTGAGAATCCAATGTCGTAAAGGCGCAGTAATAAAAGCGCATCTGGAATATTTGTTAGTTGAATGAGCACCAAAATTGTGATCGACTTCTTAAGAGGTGCTGGTAAAGGCGGATGTTTCACCTTGACTTTAACTTCAACTTTTTTTGGCTTTACAAAGTTTTCTCTTATAAACAAGGTGAGTAATCCAGAAATTATTGCTGGAATCAATGCCCACATCGCAACTGCTCGCACATCTCCATCGAGCATTGCTAAACCGATTAGCGCAATGCCAGGTCCGATCACCGCGCCGATATTGTCGCCTGTGCGGTGGAATCCAAAAGCTTTGCCAAGATGGGCTTTATCTACAGAATCAGCGATTAAGGCATCACGTGGTGCACTGCGCATGCCTTTGCCAATTCGATCTGTAACGCGACCAAGGAAAACAAGGGGCCAAGATGTTGCAACCACTACAAATGCTTTTCCGACACCAGCCAGCGTATATCCAGATATGACGAAAGGTTTGCGCCCCAAGCGATCACTAGATTTTCCACTAATCAACTTGGTAAATCCCGCCGCGGCCTCAGCACATCCTTCAATGAGACCTAGAGCCAATGGCGCAGCACCAATTACACCCGTAAGCAATATTGGGAGTAATGGGTAAAGAAGTTCACTCGCTGCATCTTGAGCGAGTGAAACAATTGTAAGCAGAATTAAATTGCGTGTTAGCCAGATTCTTTTCATCGCGGCAAGTGCTGCAACGCCCAGTGATACATAGCAATTGCTCCCGCAGCTGATGCGTTCATTGATCTTGTAGAACCATATTGATTAATTTCATAAAGCACTTCACAGACGGAAATTCCTTCATCTGACATTCCTGCGCCTTCTTGTCCAAACAAAAAGACACACTTTTCAGGTAGCTGTGCGGATTCAAGTTTTTTAGACCCAGGAACGTTATCAATTCCAATAATTGGTAAGTCATTTTCTTTACACCACAGTGCAAAATCTTCAACGGTTGGATGGTGGTGCACAGTTAAATACCGATCCGTCACCATTGCACCGCGCTTGTTCCAGTCACGCTTACCAACGATATGAACTCCGGAGACGTTAAATGCGTTTGCAGTACGAACAATTGATCCAATATTTAAATCATGTTGCCAGTTTTCAATAGCGATCTGCAGTTTGTGACGCTTTGAATCAAGATCAGCAACTATTGCTTCAACGGTCCAATATCGGTAGTGATCTAAAACATTTCTGCGATCACCATTGAGTAGTAACTCAGGATCATATTGAGCGCCTTCTGGCCACGGTTTTTCGTGAGGTCCAACACCAACTACTGGGAAGAATTCACCCGGGCCAATTGAGGCCGGGGTAGTTGGATTAGACATGTAGTCACTCTAAACTGAATGCATGTCAGCTATCAATACGGTCCTTTATGTGGTCCACCTTCTATGCGTAGTTGCAATTCTCGTTTTATTGCTACTCCAGTGGAATAAGAATCCACGCAAATTCAACCCAGGAATTTTGCATGCCAGCCTTACTGCCCTTATTACTGGCCTTGCAATGGTGGGTATGTGGGGTGTTGTTCATCCTGATGAAGCTCTTAACCACACAAAAGTGGGGATTAAATTATTAATTCTTCTTGTAATACTTGTGATTGGCTATATGAATCTTAAGAAGCCTGTTTTGACTAAAAACACATTGATTCTTTTAGTTGGATTAACGACCACAAATATCCTTATAGCTTCAGTGTGGCGCTGACGAATAGATGCGCTCTCGTAAATTTATATTTGTACTTGCGCTAGCTACGGTTCTTACCGCAGCACCTGCAAGTGCAGTTCTGTCGCCGGCCTCAATTCCAGCCGCCTTTGAGGAACTCTTACAACAGCCAGCCCTTTCTAACCCAGCAATGATTTTAATTGATGGAACAAATGGTGAAATCGTTTATGAAAAGAACGCTTATTCACAGCGTAAACCTGCATCAGTGATGAAGATCTTTGCTGGAGCTGTTGCAATCAAATATTTAGATATGCAATCACGCTTTGCCACCAATATCTTCTTTGGTATTGAGGAAAAAACTTTAGTAATACAGGGGAGTTATGATCCTTGGATAAGTTTAAGTCATAGTGTTGCTAAGAAGATGGATCGGGCATCGCTACCCTATTTAGCTTTCAACACTCTAAGTGCCGTTAAAAAGAGCAATAGAGGTTCACTCAAGGGAATCACCATTTTGTATTCAAAGTTGTATTCACAAGATGTTTCAAATCTCAAAGCTTTTTGGGCTAAGCGTGGATTTAAACCTGTGATGAAGGCCGTGAGCAGTGATGAGACATTGCTCAATTCCGGTGAGTTCATAGTTGGTGATGAGTCGCCAGAGATTTTCAAGATACTGGACTACACAATTATGTGGAGTGAAAATAACCTTTCTGAGAGATTAGCTCGATTATCTGCACGGGCTGCCGGTAATTCATTTAGCGACCAAGGAGTTGCCCAAGTTTTTGAGGCATTGCTTGTTGAGTATGGAATTGATCCCAGCAAACTAGTCGCTAAAGATGCCAGCGGGTTGTCTAAAGAAAACCGCATAACTGCCAGCATGATGGGTCAACTTCTCTATCAACTTCGAAAAGATCCGAAATATTCACTTCTTTATGATTCCTTGCCTGTTGGTGGAGTCTCAGGAACTTTGCGATCACGATTTCTCACCACAGCACCAGGTGCTGTCGGATTAGTTCGAGCAAAGACAGGAACTCTTAATGGAACTGTGACTTTGGCCGGTTATGTTGAATCAACTGATCGAGAGTATGTCTTTGTTACTTTGGCCGATGATATTTCAAGAGGTGCAAAATCAAGTGCTAAAGCCCGAGCAGCCATCGATAGATTGCTAGGAAGAATCGCTGCACCGAATATTCCAGCAGTGATTTCTGAAGCGCCAACTACCCCTTAATTATTTATTATCAAAAATCTTGACTGATCCACCATAACAAGCAACCCATGTGCGTGAGGTTGGAGAGTCAAAAGTAATTCCAATTGGTTCATCGCACACTTTTATATTTTGCAATACTTTCATGTCACTTGTTCGCACTTTTGACATTGTGTCACTTACAAAATTGACAACAAAGAGAGCGGTGCCATCGCTAGAAATAGCAAGGCTTCGTGCAGCTTTTCCTGTTTTGACTGATTTACCAGCTTTGTTACTCACAAGATCCCATGATGCAACTTTGCCGGATAAATTCATGGTCACATACATCATTGAATTATCAGGAGATAGGACAATTGCTCGCGGGTTGTTTCCAATTGGAATATAAGTGATAGAGAAATCTTCTAAATTAATTACATGAATACGGTTGCCACCCATTTCGGCAACATAAGCAAACTTGGAATCATTGCTCACTGCAATGCCACGTGGATAACGACCAATTTTTATTGTTTTAATCGATTTTTGTGTCTCCACAGATATGACTGTGAGGTCGTAAGAACACCAATTTGAAACGAGCACAAACTTGTTATTAGGTGTTGTTTCAACAACCTTTGGGACTGATCCAACTGGGTAGACATTATCAATTTCATAATTAGCTAGATTGATTCGATAGAGAAAGCTTGAATCATATTTAGATGCTGGTGAGCAGGTGTCATGGCCTTCACGGTTAAACCCTTTGCCATACATGGCGTAATTAGTTACATAGAGGTATTTACCATCTGCTGAAAATGCGCCCTCCACGGGTGCTCCTCTATAAGTGGATGTGTATTTTGAATATCCAAATTTTGAGAGCTGGACAGAGTCTGAAACTGTTTTAACGAGTTCAAAAGTATTTGCGTCATATATCGTGACACTGTGTCTATACATCATGTTATGTGCACTCACTAAGCCACTACCGGAAGAGCGCACTGACTTTGGTGAGATGTCTCCAGTAATAGTCTTAACAAGAGACATCTTTGTATCAGCAGAAACAACTTCACTCTGCGCCGGTGTTGCTATGACACAGAGTGATGCTATTAACAAAACCGCTAGATAGTTACGGCGCATGCCCTAACTGTAATGGCTGCGACTTAGTCGCCTTCGCCCTCGTTATCATCCTCATCCTCATCATCCTCGCCCTCACCTATTGGCTTTTTTGATAGGGGATTTGCAACTCCAGCTGATGCAGGAACTTTGGGTGTGATAGGAGTAACGATTGATGTAGTGCCGATAGGTGAATTATTAAGTGATGCAGGGGCCTATTCGGTTTGTGTAGACATTTGAGTTGATTCCAAAACGGCAGGAGCAGTCCTTCTGCCCGAGAGCAAACTGGGAAGAATGCACCTGGATGCTGAGTTAATCTAAGGCAGTGAGCACAATTATGCGGGGCTACCTCGATCTGATGAAGCTTCGGGTGGTTGAACTGCTCCTCGTCTCCACTGTGCCCGCAATGGTCTTGGCAGCAAAAGGCCTCCCGTCACTTTCACTGGCTGCAGCCACAATTTTTGCAGGAACATTAGCTGCAGGAAGTGCCAATGCCTTCAATATGGTTATTGAAAGTGATATCGATAAGTTAATGGCACGCACTGCAAAGCGACCAATTGTCATTGGAGTAATTAGCAAAACGAGTGCAACTGTTTTTGCGACAGTAATTGGAATTATTTCATTATTAATTTTTTGGATGTTTACAACTCCATTAGCTGCACTTCTTGCACTTATGGCTATTACTTTTTATGTTTTTGTTTACACAATAGCCCTAAAACGACGAACTTCACAGAACATAGTTTGGGGTGGAGCGGCGGGATGCATGCCTGTCCTTATTGGTTGGGCTGCAGTGACTAATTCGCTTTCACTAACGGCACTTGCATTTTTCATGGTGATTTTCTTTTGGACACCACCGCACTTTTGGTCGCTAGCAATTAAATACAAAGATGATTACTCAGCTGCAGGTATTCCGATGCTTCCAGTTGTTGCAACTAAAGCTCGAGTGCACAAAGAAATGTGGTTCCACACAATAATGATGATTGCTTGTTCTGTTTGGCTGAATATTTCTGCAGGACTTCCGATTTGGTCAATGGGTGTCACAGTACTACTAGGTCTTGTATTTGCCCGAGAACTTTTTACTCTAAAGGAAGGCTCCGAGAATTACTCAAAGACTGCTGCCAAGATTTTTCAGTGGTCAATAACCTATTTGAGCTTGTTATCTGTAGTGCTTGTTGCTGCTCAGTTAAGTGCTTGAGTTAAATCCTTTATCAAGTCAGTTGGATGTTCTAAGCCAACAGATAGTCGTAGTACTGATTCTGTAATTCCCATCTCTGCCTGAACTTCAGGACCCAAACGGCGGTGCGTAGTTGAGGCTGGGTGAGTTATTAGTGACTTGCTATCACCTAAGTTATTGGAGATATCAATGACTCTGAGCTTATTCATAAAGGCGAACACAGCCTCCTGAGTACCTGCAAATTCAATACCAATGGTTGTTCCGCCACCTGACATCTGCTTCTTAGCCAACTCATATTCAGGATGGGATCTAAGTCCAGGAAAGCGAACAGATTTAATTTCCGTGCGGCTTTCAAGAAATTCAGCAACGGCTTGAGCATTCTCGCTCATGCGCTGAACACGCATCTCCATAGTTTCTAAAGATTTCACTAAAACCCAAGCATTGAATGCACTTAGTGCAGGGCCGGTATGTCGAACAAAAGGGAGAACTTTCTCAAATATATATTCACGTGAGCCAAGTAAAGCACCGGCTAACACACGGCCTTGACCATCAATATGTTTTGTTGCTGAATACATAACAACGTCGGCACCTAGTTGAAGTGGCTTTTGCAGAATGGGTGATGCCATGACGTTATCAACAATTACTGTTGCACCTACTTTATGTGCAAGATCGCTCACCATTCTAATATCTACGATTTCAAGTAGTGGATTACTTGGAGTTTCTATAAAGACGGCTTTAGTTGGTTTACTTAAAGCCTTTGCCCACACAGCAGGGTCATTTCCTTTTACAAGTTCAAAAGTTACGCCCCACTTTGGCAACATTTCTGTAATGACTACATGACAAGAAGAAAACATTGCAGCAGATGCAACAACATGGTCTCCTTGTTCAACAATGCAAGCAAGAGATGCAAACATTGCAGACATTCCAGAGCCGGTAGCAACGCAGTATTCAGCGCCTTCAATTGCCGCTAGGCGTTGTTCAAACATCGCAATTGTTGGGTTATGGAAGCGGCTATAAAGGAAATGATCAGTTTCTTCAGCAAAGGAAGAAAAAGCTTCTTCAGCTGAGGAATAAGTGAAACCACTATTTAGATACAGAGCTTCAGATGTTTCACCAAAACCCGAGCGTGCAAGACCTGTGCGCACAGAGTGAGTTTGTGGGTGGAGCTCCCACTGTGGCTCTTCGCGCTCATTGAGGGGTTGCAGACCCCATGGTCGTTTGCTCATGGACTAATTGTGGCAGAGTTATGCCCATGTCCAAGACGGCGATTTCGGTAAGTGATTTAAGCAAGAAATATGGAGATCAAGTGGCGGTCTCACATGCCACATTCGAAGTTCCTCTCGGAACTATCTGCGGCTTTGTCGGGCCCAACGGGTCGGGTAAAACAACAACGATGCGGATGCTCTTAGGGCTGATTACTCCAACAGGTGGCACTGGTGAAATCCTGGGTGAATCAATTAAGCATCCAGAGAAGTATCTGCCCCGTGTTGGTGCGATGATCGAAGGACCTGCTTTCTATCCGGCGTTAAGTGGAAAAGAAAATCTAAATGTTTTAGCCACCCTCGGCGGATTCTCAAAAGATCGTGTTCAGGGATTGTTAGAGCAAGTTGGTTTAGGCGATCGCGGAAAATCTAAATTCAAGACATATTCACTAGGAATGAAACAGCGTTTAGGTATTGCAGCAGCATTGTTGCCCAATCCAAAGTTGTTAATGCTAGATGAACCAACAAATGGTTTAGATCCTGAAGGAATTCAAGAAGTTCGCGCTTTACTTCGCTCTCTAGCTAATGATGGAACATCAGTCTTTGTTTCATCTCACTTACTTTCAGAGCTTGAATTGATAAGTGATTACCTAGTCATGCTTCGCAAGGGTGAAGTTGTTTTCACTGGAAAAATGAGTGATTTAATGCTGAGCCAACAGCCAGTGATTATCGCTAAAGGTGCACATGAGAATGACTTAACTTTGTTATTAGCAATTGCACAGCAGGCGGGTCACAACGCAACTATCCGCGATGGAGCCGTTCATGTTCACGGCCCAGCAGATTGGGCTATTGAATTTAATCGCGCAGCCTTTAATGCTGGAATTACTCTGTCCCAGCTCACGCCACAGCTACCTAACTTGGAAGAAACATTCTTTGAAATGACAGGAGACAAATAATGTGGCATGTGGCTTTTGCAGAACTACGCAAACTGCGTCGCCCAACGTTGTTTTTTGGAACTATGGGTGCAGTTGTATTCTTCAGCGCACTCTTTTCTTCACTCTTATTTCTACTGATTGATTCACCACAGGGAAATTCTGATCGTGGACGTACCATTGGCCGGGAAGTACTAGGACTAGCAACAGGTGGGGTTCAGGGATTTAGCAATGTAGGTGGATTTTTAGGAATCATCGCCCTCTGTGTCTTTGCCGCGCAAACTGCGCAGGAATATACCTATGGGACTCTTCGTAATTTATTAGTTCGACAACCTGGACGTCTGCGTATTTTGCTCGGCAAATTCATTGCGATGAAGTTGTTTGCTTTGCTCATGATTGTTTTATCAGCCTTTATCAGTATCGGTGCCTCTGTGATTTTGGCCCCAGGGGCCGAAGTCTCAACAGATCTTTGGTTTGGTGCCGATGGCCGCCATGCAATTTTGACAACCTTTGTTAACGTCACAATTTCAGTTATTGGCTTTGGAACTATTGGAATGGTGCTTGGTTTGCTTCTTCGATCACCTATCAGTGCAATTTCACTTGGTGTTTTATGGTTACTAATCGTTGAAAACCTATTAATCGCAGTTAAAAACTCTTGGGAAAAGTGGTTGCCAGGTGCGCAGTTGAATGCAATCGCAACTGGTGGGGGTCCAACTGGACGTTCAGAAGGAATCGAATTTTCACAGGCACTTCTAGTTGGTGGAATCTATGTTGCAATTGGGGTAACGGTTGCATCATTCCTGTTTGTCCGACGTGATGTAGCTAATTAGAGACACCAGCACTTAAACACATGGTTTTCTAAAGAACACCAATTATTATTAAGGCCTTCCCCCGGAGGTCTTAACTTGAAAAAATACCGAGCGATTTCACTCGCTCTTGCCCTAGGTCTGACGCTTACAACAGCGCCGGCTGTAGCAAAGACCCCCAAACCAACATTGGCTGAAATTGAAGCTGCAAAGAAAGTCGAAGCTGCAAAGAAAAAAGCTGCTGATGCCCAGGCTGCAAAATTAGCCAAAGCTAATCAGAGTCTTAGAGCATTAACTGCAAAAGCAAATGCTGCAACTGCTCTATATGTGAAAGCTCAAAGAGAATTAGCAGTGGCGGTGGCAGCTGCGCGTGCTGCAGCACAATATGCAGCCGAAACTGCTGCATCTGTTTCAGAAGCACATCAAGTTATTGGACGACTTGCAACAAATGCTTACATTATGGGTGGAAGTATGACCGACATTGAACCGCTTCTTAGTTCAAATGGGCCACAAGACTTAATAGATCAATTAAGTACATTAAGTAACTTAGGAACAAAGAATTCAATTGCACTCGACCGCTTTAAAGCGGCGGAAATAGTTGCACGAGCCGCAAAAAAAGCCGCAGATGATGCAAAGCTTGTCCAACAACAAGCGACAGAAAAAGTTGCTGCTGCCAAGAAAGTAGCAGATGATGCAAAGGCTGAACAGGCAGAAGAAGTTGCGAAGTTACAAAAAGTGCAGGACGCTCTAATGAAAGAGTTGATGAGTGCTAGAAAAGTTAGGACAACGTTAGAGCAACAGAGGCAGTTAGCTCTGCTTGAAGAATCTCAAGCAAATCAAGCTACCCAAACACCAGGACAAAAGAGTGTGTGGCCAGATATTGGCTTTAAGGGACGATCGACAATTAGAACTACACAAGCAGAGCGAGATAAGGCTGTGGCTTTTGCTAAAGCCCAAGTTCTTGCAAGAAAGCCTTACGTCTGGGGATCCGAGGGGCCAAATACTTTTGACTGCTCTGGTTTAGTTTATGCAGCTTATAAATCTGCAGGTCTGGGATGGCCAAATTGGGACCGTCTTAACTCAGCGCTGTATTCGGGCTATACAAAGCATGTTTCACTCAATGAATTGGTGCCAGGTGATCTTTTGTTCTATTCCTATAAAGGCACAATCTCAACAATTCATCACATCTCTATTTACGCTGGAAACGGCATGATGTGGGAGGCCAACTCCAAAGATAAAGGCCTTTTGTTCTCAAGCATTTACAGCGTTAAGGGTTTAATGCCATTTGGTGGTCGGGTCTAGTCTTAAGGCATGAGTTCCCAGCTGCCAGCTATTCGCAGTGCAGTTCGCCCCTTCCTAGAAAAGATGGAAGCTGGCGATCGCATCGTCGTTGCGGTTTCAGGTGGGGCAGATTCTTTAGCTCTTGCCTACGCACTCTCACAAGAAGTTAAGAAGTTAGCAATTCAACTTTCTGCAGTAACAATTGATCATCAACTTCAAAGTAAATCTGGTGAGCAAGCAAACCAAGTTGTGGAACAAATGAAGAAACTCAATCTTGAATGTAGTGTTGTGAAAGTTAATATTGAAATCACAGAGGGTTTAGAAGCATCAGCTCGTAAGGCCCGATATGTTGCATTAGATAGTTTGCAGGCCGATGCGATTTTCTTAGGTCACACTCACAATGATCAGGCTGAAAGTGTTTTACTTGGTCTTGCGCGAGGTTCGGGTACACGATCACTTTCAGGTATGGCAGAAGTAAATGGAAGATACATTCGACCTTTTCTTGCAATTACTCGTGAACAAACCG
Organism: Actinomycetota bacterium; assembly: GCA_010024385.1. GTDB lineage: Bacteria > Actinomycetota > Actinomycetes > Nanopelagicales > Nanopelagicaceae > Planktophila. The sequence continues at coordinate 17,118 of RGHD01000002.1, forward strand.
AAAGCGCTTGCAGTGAAATTGGTTTAACTCCATGGAATGATCCACACAATAAAGATTCACAATTTGCCAGAGTGCGGGTGCGCATGCAGGCACTTCCAGTTTTAGAAGAAACAATTGGTCCAGGAATTTCAGATGCATTAGTTCGTAGCTCGCAGTTACTAAGAGATGATGCAGATGCCCTTGATCAATGGGCAGAAGAAGAGATTGTTGGATTAGATCTTCATGATTTAGATTGTTCCTACTTACAAGCTCTGCCTAGAGCCATCCGATCTCGAATTATCCGCCGAGCCATTTATGCCACTGGCGCCCCATCAGGATCTCTCACAGCTGAGCATGTGGGCGCAGTTGAGGCCCTGATTTGTGCGTGGAATGGCCAAGGCCCCGCTCATTTACCCGGCGGTGTGAAGGTTGAGCGTTTTTCGGGCAGACTTTCGCTCTCACGTCACCAACCATAGGGAGCACCGTGGATTTAGCAGCAATCTCAGGCGATATCGAACGCGTCATCGTCACCGAAGAAGCTTTGCAAGCACGCATTAAAGAACTTGCTGCACAGATTGATAAAGATTACGAAGGTAGAGACCTTCTGCTTGTCGGTGTATTAAAAGGGGCTGTAATGGCTGTTGCCGATCTTTCACGTGCACTTCAACGTCATGTTGAAATGGATTGGATGGCTGTTTCTTCATATGGTTCAGGAACCAAATCAAGTGGAGTCGTTCGAATCTTGAAGGATTTAGATCGCGACATCACTGGCCGCAATGTTTTAATTGTCGAAGATATTGTTGATTCTGGTTTAACGCTTTCTTGGCTTAAATCAAATCTTGAATCACGTGGTGTTGGAAGCGTTGAAATTCTCTCAATCTTGAGAAAACCAGAAGCTGCAAAAGTTCATGTGGATGTTAAATATGTAGGATTTGAAATTCCACCTGATTTCGTAATCGGTTACGGACTAGATTTTGATGAAAAATATCGCAACCTTCCATTTATTGCTGTGCTTGCCAAGCACATGTATTCATAAGAATTCATTCCCCACGAAACGAGACAATTAAGTTATGACTGACGCTAAGAAATCAAAGAAGAAGAGTCCGGTAAAGAAGAGTTTTTCCGGCAAAGCTCCTTCTAAGAAGCCAACAACTCGTTCTGGCCGTATTCTTCGCGGACCATTGTTTTGGATTCTTGTTGCAATACTTGGCGTTTCAGTCTTTGGTCAGATTAGCGCTGCAGGAAATCGCTATACGCAAATCGAAACCTCACAAGCACTTGATGCAATTGCACGTTCTTCAGTTGAGTCAGCAGTCATTGTTGATAAAGATCAAAAGATTCGCTTAATACTTAAGCCAAGTTCTCCTATTAATGGTGCAACAAAGGTGGAAGCCTCATACGTGGCTCGCCAAGAACCCACGGTTATCGATGCTTTGACAGCTAATCCACCTTCAAAAGGCTGGAATGTAAAGGTCCCATCACAGTCATTACTAGTTTCATTCTTGATGTCGATCGTTCCTTTCTTACTCATTGGATTCCTTTTCTTCTGGATGATGAGCCAGGCTCAAGGTGGAAACAGGGTATTCCAATTTGGAAGATCGAGAGCAAAACTTCAAAGTAACGATGTTCCAAAAACAACATTTAAAGATGTCGCTGGCGCTGAAGAAGCAATTGCTGAACTTGATGAGATTAAGGATTTTCTAGCTAACCCAGATAAGTACGGCGCATTAGGCGCAAAAATTCCAAAGGGTGTTTTGCTCTTTGGTCCTCCAGGAACAGGTAAGACTCTTCTTGCTCGCGCAGTTGCCGGGGAAGCAAATGTTCCTTTCTATTCAATCTCAGGATCTGATTTCGTAGAAATGTTTGTTGGTGTTGGTGCAGCACGTGTCCGTGATCTTTTCAATCAAGCCAAAGAGAACGCGCCTGCAATTGTTTTCGTAGATGAAATTGACGCCGTCGGTCGCCAGCGTGGTGCGGGTATGGGTGGCGGTCATGATGAGCGCGAACAAACCCTCAACCAGTTACTAGTTGAGATGGATGGCTTTGAAGAAAATACTAAAGTTATTTTGATTGCTGCAACTAACCGACCAGATGTTTTGGATCCTGCTCTGCTTCGTCCAGGGCGCTTTGATCGCCAAATTGCTGTTGATCGTCCAGATCTCAAAGGACGTGAAGCAATTCTTGCCGTGCACGCAAAGGGCAAACCATTAAGTGATGGTGTCAAGCTTTTGGATTACGCACGCCGCACGCCAGGATTTACTGGAGCAGATCTTGCTAACGTCCTAAACGAAGCAGCTTTGCTTACAGCGCGTGAAGAGAAGAAGTTAATTACTAACAAAGAACTTGATGAGTCAATTGATCGCGTCATGGCTGGACCACAGCGTAAATCGAGGATAATGAGTGATTCTGAGCGTCGAGTAACGGCGTATCACGAGGCAGGCCATGCACTTGTTGCACATGCTTTGCCACATACAGATCCAGTCCACAAAATAACAATCATGCCTCGCGGTCGCGCTCTTGGTTACACCATGGTGCTACCTGATGAGGATAAGTACTCAACCACTCGCAATGAACTATTGGACCAATTGGCATATTCATTGGGTGGTCGCGCAGCGGAAGAATTGATTTTCCATGATCCTTCAACTGGTGCATCAAATGATATTGAAAAGGCAACTGCGCTTGCCCGTGCGATGGTCACACAGTATGGAATGACTGAAGCAATTGGTGCAATCAAACTTGGTGGTGGAAGTTCTGAGCCGTTCATGGGTCGTGACTACGGACACCAACGCGACTATTCAGAAAACATTGCTGCTGTTGTTGACCGCGAAGTTCGCACACTTATTGAAAATGCTCATCAAGAAGCCTTCGATATTTTGGTTGCAAATCGCAAGATTCTCGATGAGATGGTTTTAGAACTACTTGAAAAGGAAACTCTCAACAAGGACGATATTGCCGTTATCTTTAAAAAGGTTCGTGCAGTAACACCGCGTCCAGCCTGGACAGGTTCACCTACTCGAATTCCTTCAGCGCAACCTCCGGTTGAAGTTCCCGAGAGAATTGTTGAAGTTGAAGCAAAGAAGCCGACTCGTCGAAAGAAGTCTGTAAGTGACGATAAGTAAAATCTCAGTGACCGATGGTCGCGCTTCAGGTCCTTATGACCAAGCGCGCGCTGAAAAAGCTGTGCGCGAACTACTTCTTGCATTGGGTGAAGATCCAGATCGTGAAGGCTTAAAAGAAACTCCGGCGCGCGTTGCCAGGGCGATGAAGGAAAACTTTGAAGGCCTATGGCAATCGCCAGAAGATGTCTTAACCACAACTTTTGACATTGGCCATGAAGAGCTAGTAATTGTGCGCGATATTGAGGTTTTTTCACACTGTGAACACCACCTAACTCCTTTCCATGGTGTTGCTCATGTTGGGTACATTCCTAGCGGAAAAATCACTGGGCTTTCCAAGATTGCCCGTTTAGTAGATATGTATTCACGCAGACCACAAGTGCAAGAGCGTCTGACAACACAGATTGCTGATGCGATGGTCGAGATCTTGAACCCACTGGGTGTAATTGTGATTATTGATTGCGAGCACTTGTGTATGTCAATGCGAGGAGTTAAAAAATCCAATTCACGCACAACAACAAGTGCCGTGCGCGGAGTATTACAAAATACTGCAACGCGTGCTGAAGCGATTAGCTTAATTACCAATCGGTAAAGACCATGATTGTCATGGGTATTTTAAATGTCACACCAGATTCTTTCGCTGATGGTGGACGCCATAATGATTTTGAAGCTGCAGTAAATCGTGGACAAGAAATGTTGGCTGAGGGCGCTGACATCATTGACATTGGTGGTGAATCAACTAAGCCAGGCGCCGATCGGGTTTCAGAGGAAGAAGAACTTGTTCGTGTCATCCCAGTAGTAAAAGAATTAGCAAAAGCTGGTGCACAAATTAGCATCGACACAATGCGAGCAAGTACTGCAAAAGCTGCAATTGAAGCTGGTGCTCAATTTATTAATGATGTCAGCGGCGGTTTAGCTGATCCGGATATGTTGCCAACAGCAGCTCACCTAGGTGTGCCATATATAGCCATGCATTGGCGTGGGCACTCTAAAGATATGAATTCACGGGCAGTGTATGGCGATGTAGTCAAAGATGTTATTTCAGAGATACAAGAGAGAATCAGTGCAGCTTTAGTTGCTGGAATTACTAAAGACAAGTTGATAATTGATCCAGGTATAGGTTTTGCCAAAGATGCCCATCACAACTGGGAAATCATTGATTCCATTGATAAATTCGTTGACCTTGGATATCCGGTATTAATCGGGGCATCGCGCAAGCGCTTTCTTGGCGGAGACAACCCCGATGAGCGCGAAGCAGCAACTATCGAGCTAACTAAACGCTTATCCACCTCAGGCATTTGGGGAGTTAGAGTTCACTCTGTGAAACCTCACAAGGAAGTTCTTAACTCATGAGCGATCAGATATTTCTAACTGGCATTGCAGGTTTTGGATATCACGGTCTCTTTGATCATGAGCGACAAAATGGTCAGGATTTCTTTGTTGATGTTGCATTGACGTTAGATTTAGCCGCTGCCTCTAAAAACGATGAAATTAGCGACACCGTCAATTATGCAGAGATTACCAACTTAGTAGTAACTCACATCACCACTGAACCAGTTAACTTAATTGAGAAATTAGCTGGTCGTATTGCAGATCAGATTCTTAAAGATCACTCTAAAGTTTTAGTAGCTACAGTCACAGTTCATAAGCCACAAGCGCCAGTAGATGCCGTGCTTAAGGATATTGCCGTGCAGGTCACGCGTAAGCGATGAAGGCAGTTATTGCACTTGGTGCAAATATTGGCAATCCAAGAGAAAATCTAGATATCGCTATCGCTCTGTTGAAAGAAGCGACTGATTTTCAAAGCGTCTCTTCTTATCACTCCACAGCACCTATTGGTGGGCCAGAGCAACCTGACTATCTCAATGCCGTATGTATTGTTGAAAGTGAATTACCCGCAAAAGATTTTCTTTCACTATTGCATGGTATTGAAAAATCAATGGGGCGAGAGCGAATTGAACGCTGGGGACCAAGAACTATTGATTTAGATCTGATTCAATATGGTTCACTATTAAGTAAAAGTGATGAGCTAGAACTGCCACACCCTCGGGCACATGAGCGCCGCTTTGTTTTAGAGCCTTGGTTTGAAATAGAACCCGATGCCATCCTGCTTACACATGGGAAAATAAGCCAGCTTTTGGAACAATTGCCTAAGTAAGCTTAAACTTGTCACATCTAGCCCGGTACCTGAGAGGACTGGAGCCACACGATGACTGTATTAGTGCCAACTATGGGTGCCTTGCATAAAGGCCACCAAGCGTTGATTAAGCGTGCTCGCAGTATGAGCAAAGAAGTTGTCGTGAGTATTTTTGTTAACCCACTTCAATTTGAAAATGCAGATGATCTTAAAAACTATCCACGAAGTCCTGAAAGAGATATCCAGTTAGCAACTTTGGCAGGTGCCACAGAAGTGTGGATGCCTGAATATGAAGAGATTTATCCAACTGAGATTAAGAAGTTAAGTGCAGGCCCATTGGGAAAGCTTTATGAAGGCCAATCACGTCCGAATCATTTTGATGGTGTTGTAACAATTGTTAATCGATTATTTGAAATTGTTAAACCAGATTCAGCAGTCTTTGGAGAAAAAGACTTTCAACAACTAGCAATCATCAAGTCCATGAAGAGCAAAGTGGAGATTGTTGGCGTGCCAACTGTTCGCGAATTCGATGGTCTTGCCCTGTCTTCTCGCAATGTGCGTTTAAGTGAAAGTGGACGAATTAGTGCCAATGTTATTCACCGTGCTTTGGCTGCAGCTCATCTAGCCCCTAGTGTGGTAATTGCCCAAGAGATAATTGATTCAACACTTGCTACTGAGGCAAGCTTTAAAAAGGACTATGCAGCAATTATTGATGAAGATTCATTTGAAATAGCAAGTAATCAAACTCGCAATAAACGCGCAATTGTCGCGGGCTGGATAGATGGAGTTCGATTGATCGACAACATGAAAATGGGAGAGGGGCGTTAAGTGTTATTAACTATTGACGTAGGTAATACCAATACCGTGCTAGGAGTTTTCAAAGGGGATGAATTAGTGCGCTCATGGCGCGTTAAAACAGATCCTCGCAGCACAGCGGATGAACTCTGGCTTCAATACCGCTCACTTGTGGATGGCTATGAAATTACCGGCTTATCAGTGTGTTCAACTGTTCCAGCAACTTTGCGCGAGCTTCGTTCCATGATTGATGACTACTTCTCAGATACACGAGTAACAATTGTTGAACCAGGAGTCAAAACAGGCGTGCCACTACTAGTTGATAACCCAAAAGAGATTGGCGCTGACAGAATTGTTAATACATTGGCTGCGCATACTCTTTTTGGTGGTCCAGCAATTGTGGTTGATTTTGGTACTTCTACTAATTTGGATGTTGTTTCACCTAAAGGTGAATTCCTAGGAGGTGCACTTGCCCCAGGAATCGAGATCTCTGTTGATGCTCTAGCTGCTCGCGCTGCACAACTTCGTAAAGTTGAATTAGTTCGCCCAAAGAATGTAATTGGTAAGAACACAGTTGAAGCTCTTCAATCCGGAACAATCTTTGGTTTTGCCGGACAAGTTGATGGATTAGTCGATCGTATTTCAGCTGAACTTCTTGAAAGCTATTCACAAGCGCCAACTGTCATCGCCACAGGTGGCTTAGCCCCGCTGATAATTGGTGTTTCTGAAACTATCGACCATCATGAGCCAGATTTAACGCTCATTGGCCTTCGTTTGATTCACGAACGAAATGCCTAACTCGGTAGACTTCCCCTCATTATGAGCACAGAGAACACACCTATTGATGAGGACCTGCCAGAGCAGCTTCGCATCCGCCGTGAAAAGCGTGCTTCGTTACTAGAAGGTGGAACTGAGCCATATCCAGTCTCTGTTCCAAGAACCAAAACTTTAAAAGAAATACGTGAAAAGTACTCAGCTCTTGAAATCGATGTTTCCACAGGTGATATCGAATCCTTAACTGGTCGTATTATCTTTAAGCGCGATACAGGAAAGCTTTGTTTTGCAACCCTTCGCGAAGGCGACGGAACTGAACTACAAGCAATGTTCTCACTTGATAAAATTGGTCAAGAATCAATTGACTCCTGGAAATCAGATATTGATTTAGGAGACATTGTTTCTGTTACCGGTGAAATCATTACATCAAAGCGTGGCGAACTCTCTATTCTTGCTAACTCATGGATGTTAGCCTCTAAATCTCTTCGTCCACTTCCAAATGATCACAAACCAATGTCTGAAGAGACTCGTGTTCGCATGCGTTATGTGGATTTGATTGTTCGACCTGAAGCGCGCAGTAATGCACGTTTGCGTCCGCAGGTCATGCGATCACTTCGCGAAACTTTCCATAACCAAAACTTTATTGAAGTGGAAACACCAATGCTGCAGGTTATGCATGGTGGGGCTACTGCTCGACCATTTAAATCTTTCTCTAACGCTTATGACATGGATCTTTACTTACGTATTGCTCCCGAACTATTCCTCAAGCGCTGTGTTGTTGGCGGAATAGAGCGCGTATTTGAAATCAACCGAAATTTCCGCAATGAAGGTGCTGACTCTTCTCACTCACCAGAGTTTGCAATGATCGAGAGCTATCAGGCATATGGTGACTGGCGCAGCATCGCTGACCTAACTCGTGAGCTAGTTCAAAACGCTGCAATGGCAGTTGCCGGTTCACACGTTGTTACCCACCATGATGGTCGCCAAGTAGATCTAGGTGGAAAGTGGCGTGAAATATCCTTATACGACGCTATCTCTGAAGGCGTTGGCCAAAGTGTTACCGCTCTTACCCCCGTAGATGAACTAAAAACGATTGCCACAAAGCTTGGAATGAAGATTGATCCAAAGTGGATTACAGGCAAGTTAGCTGAAGAAATCTTTGAGCATGTTGCTAAAGATCAGTTGATTGCGCCCACTTTTGTGATGGGTTTCCCAGTTGATACATCTCCGCTTGTTCGCGCGCATCGCGATATCCCTGGTGTGGCAGAAAAGTGGGATCTCTATGTTGATGGTTTTGAATTAGCAACTGGTTACTCAGAGTTAATTGATCCAGTTATTCAGAGAGATCGCTTAATTGAGCAGGCAACACTTGGTGCTAAGGGTGATCTTGAAGCTATGCAAGTAGATGAGGATTTCTTGCGTGCTATGGAGTTTGGAATGCCACCTATGGGCGGAATGGGAATGGGCGTTGATCGTTTGTTAATGGCGCTGACTGGACTTGGAATTCGCGAGACTATTTTGTTCCCATTAGTAAAGCCTGAGGTTGAATAAGAATGGTTCTTGTTCGCCCTGCAAAAACTAATGACGTGAAAGCAATTCGTTCACTTGTTGATTCATACGCAGCCCCTGGACAAATGCTCTCTAAGGAAACAGTTACTTTGTATGAAAGCGTTCAAGAATTTATCGTTGCTGAAGTAGATGGCGTTGTTGTTGGTTGCGGAGCACTTCATATTCTTTGGGAAGATCTTGCTGAAGTTCGCACCATGGCTGTTAAGAAAGAGCTCAATCGCCAAGGTATTGGTCATAAAATTTTGGAAGCAATCATTGCTCGCGCGCGTGAATTAGGAGTTGAAAGGATTTTCTGTCTAACTTTCCAAACTGAGTTCTTTGGGGCCCATGGCTTTGAGGTAATTGAAGGAACCCCGGTTAACCCAACGGTCTATGCCGAGCTTCTACGCTCCTATGACGCCGGTGTGGCAGAGTTCTTAGATCTTGAATCGGTCAAGCCAAATACCCTGGGCAACACCCGAATGCTCAAAAAACTGGCCTAGATATAGCCATTACCGGGCATATAACACCTAGTTATTGGGTTATAGAACCATTAGGTGTTCACCGTGCGAGCGTGAGCCACTAGGTATTAGGCTAAAGATAAGAGACACAGGAAGAGAGCCCCGCCCATGTTTGAGCGCTTTACAGATCGAGCCCGCCGAGTCGTTGTGCTGGCCCAAGAAGAAGCTCGCATGCTCAATCACAACTACATCGGCACAGAGCACATCTTGCTTGGACTCATTCATGAGGGTGAAGGCGTTGCCGCAAAAGGTCTTGAGTCATTAGGAATTTCACTTGAAGGCGTTCGCGCACAAGTAGAAGAAATTATTGGTCAAGGCCAGCAGGCACCAAGTGGACATATCCCATTCACACCTCGTGCAAAGAAAGTTCTAGAGCTTTCACTTCGTGAAGCTTTGCAACTTGGTCACAATTACATTGGTACAGAACATATTTTGCTGGGATTAATTCGCGAAGGTGAAGGCGTTGCCGCACAAGTTCTTGTAAAGCTTGGCGCAGACCTTAATCGTGTTCGCCAACAAGTTATTCAATTACTCTCTGGCTACCAAGGCAAAGAAGCTGTTACACAAGGTGGACCTGCAGAGGGCACACCATCAACATCATTAGTTCTTGATCAATTCGGTCGCAACCTCACACAAGCTGCCCGTGAAGGAAAGCTTGATCCAGTTATCGGTCGTGAAAATGAGATTGAACGTGTAATGCAAGTTCTTTCACGTCGCACAAAAAATAACCCAGTTCTAATCGGGGAACCAGGTGTTGGTAAGACTGCAGTTGTTGAAGGTCTTGCACAAGCAATCTACAAGAACGATGTTCCTGAGACTTTGAAAGATAAGCAGCTCTACTCTCTTGATCTTGGCGCACTTGTTGCCGGTAGCCGCTACCGCGGTGATTTCGAAGAGCGCTTGAAGAAAGTACTAAAAGAGATTAAAACTCGTGGAGACATCATTCTTTTTATCGATGAAATCCACACACTTGTAGGCGCTGGAGCTGCAGAAGGTGCAATTGATGCTGCCAGCATCTTGAAGCCAATGCTTGCTCGCGGTGAACTACAGACAATCGGTGCAACAACACTTGATGAGTATCGCAAGCATGTTGAAAAGGATGCAGCCCTAGAGCGCCGCTTCCAACCAATTCAAGTAAAAGAGCCATCAGTTGCTCACACCATTGAAATCTTGAAGGGTCTTCGCGATCGCTACGAAACTCACCACCGCGTTTCAATTACAGATGGTGCACTAGCTGCGGCAGCAAACCTTGCTGATCGCTATGTTTCAGATCGCTTCTTGCCAGATAAGGCAATCGATTTAATCGATGAAGCAGGTTCACGTCTTCGCATTAAGCGTATGACTGCTCCAGCTGAACTACGTGAATTTGATGACAAAATCGCAAGCGCACGTAAGGAAAAAGAGTCTGCTATCGATGGTCAAGATTTTGAATTAGCAGCATCACTTCGCGATAAGGAAAAAACCCTTATCACTGAAAAACATGAAGCTGAAAAGAATTGGAAAGCGACTGACCTAGATAAGGTCACTGAAGTTGATGAAGAACTCATCGCTCAAGTGCTTTCAATCTCAACAGGTATTCCAGTCTTTAAACTTACAGAAGAAGAAACTGCACGACTTCTTCGTATGGAAGATGAACTACACAACCGTGTTATTGGACAAGACCAAGCTATTAAGGCGCTCTCACAAGCAATCCGCCGCACACGCGCAGGTCTAAAGGATCCACGTCGTCCAGGCGGATCATTCATCTTCGCTGGCCCTTCAGGCGTTGGTAAGACTGAACTTTCTCGCACCCTTGCATCATTCTTATTTGGTGATCAAGATGCATTGATTCAACTTGATATGTCTGAATACTCAGAGCGTCACACCGCATCTCGTTTGTTCGGTGCACCTCCAGGATATGTTGGATATGACGAGGGTGGACAGTTAACTGAAAAGGTTCGCCGTCGCCCATTCTCTGTTGTTCTCTTCGATGAAATCGAAAAAGCACACCCAGATATCTTTAACTCACTTCTTCAAGTTCTTGAAGATGGCCGCTTAACAGATGCGCAAGGTCGCACCGTTGACTTCAAAAACACTGTCATCATCATGACTACAAACCTTGGAACACGCGATATTTCAAAGAGCCTGGGCCTTGGTTTTGCTAATAGCGATGATGATCAAACAAACTATGAGCGCATGAAGGGCAAGGTGAGTGATGAACTTAAGTCTCACTTCCGTCCTGAGTTCCTCAACCGTATTGATGACGTCATCGTCTTCCACCAGTTGACCAAGGATCAGATTATTCAAATCGTTGATTTGATGATCAAGAACCTTGATGATCGCCTGCAAGCAAAAGATATGGGAATTGAATTAACTCCTGCAGCTAAGGATCTCTTGGCCCAGCGCGGTTATGACCCACTTCTTGGTGCACGCCCACTTCGTCGCACAATTCAACGCGAGATTGAAGATGCCCTCTCAGAGCGCATCTTGTTCGGTGAACTAAAGGCCGGCGAAATCATTGTTGTAGATGTTGAGGGCGTAGACGCAGAAGCAGTCTTCACATTTAAGGGTGCTACTAAGGCGCAAATGCCTGATTCACCTGAAGATCTTGCTGAAGCACCAACTGCTTAGTAGCTAAATGACTAAGAGGCAAGAGTTCACGGTATTAAAAACCTATCCAGGCTTTGAACTCCGTGAATATAAGCCCTGTGTAATTGCCGAAGTCAAAAGTTCTGCTAATTATTCCGATGCTGGAACCTCTGCTTTTGGTTCACTCTTTGGTTACATCTCTAAAGGCAATAAAGCTCAGCAGGCAATAGCTATGACTGCCCCTGTGATTACTGCGAAAAGATTCGACAATCTCACTGAGGATGAATGGTTTGTTTCATTTGTGATGCCAGCAGGAAGCACACTTGCCGATATGCCTCTCCCAATTAATTCAAAGGTCTCCTTGCGCGAACTTGCTGCAGAGATATGTGTTGCTGCTTCATTTCGTGGCAAAGCAACTGCTGCCTTATCTGCGCAGAAAATCGCCGAACTTCGTGCTGCTGCCGAAAAGCAAAACATGGCACTTTCTACGGAGACTAGAGTTGCTCGCTTTGATCCACCCTTTAAACCTAGTTTCCTGCAGTACAACGAGATTGTTATTCCAACTATTTAAGCGTTACCAGCAAAATTCTTTAATGAATCTCCACTAAGTCTAAACACTGTCCACTCATCCATCGCTACTGCGCCTATGGATTTATAGAGCTCAATTGATGGTTCGTTCCAATCTAGAACCCACCATTGGAATCTTTCATAGCCGCGTTCAACACAAATCTTTGCAAGTGTCTTTAGAAATCCCATTCCAAATCCTTTACCACGATGAGCAGGATCAACATAGAGATCTTCCAAATACAGACCTGGTTTTCCTAGCCAAGTTGAATAGTTCAAGAACCAGATTGCAATACCGATAACTTGCCCATCTACTTCGGCAACATGGCAGTAAGCACTTGGCTTGTCACCAAAGATAGTTTCTTCAATTTGTTGCAACGTTGCCTTAGCCTCCAGTGGAGCTCTTTCATATTCAGCTAAATCCTTAATGAGCTGCAAAATGCGTGGAGCATCTTGCTTTACAGCAACGCGAATCATGCAGGCAGTCTATAGCGCTTGCGGGGGATGGCTTCTATAAGTAAATCTGCCTGCAGAGTCTTAAGCGCTTTCTCTACTTGTGACTCATCTGGCCAGAGTTTTTTGATTGCGTTCTCAGTTAATGATTCATTCTCACGCAGAGCTTGCACGATGGTGCCACGGCACTTTCTATCGGTGCCATGCCAATCTTGTGATTTGCGCACTAGATTTGTTTTTGGATAACCATTTTTGCGCCACTTACATTGGCCAATTACTGGGCACTGCTCACAGATTGGGTTTTTGGATGTGCACACCAGCGCACCAAGCTCCATCGTTGCAGCAGCCCATATGTGAGCATTCTTTGGCGGTTGCAGTGCAAGTCGCGAAGCTTTTTCTCTAGTTGTTGGTGCAGGTCTTGGATGTTCATTTCCATCAATGATGCGGGTTAACAACCGTCTGATGTTCACATCCATAACAAGAGTTTGTTTTTCAAAAGCAAAAGCGCCAATAGCAGCCGCGGTGTATTCACCGATGCCGGGAAGAGTTTGTAGGGTGGCAGAATCTTCTGGGACTTGGTTTTTGAAATCTTCGGAGATGATTTGTGCAGCTGCATGTAGTCGAAGAGCGCGACGGGGATAGCCAAGACGTCCCCACGCTGTAATTACTTCGGCCGGTGATGCTTTCGCTAAATCTTTAGGAGTTGGCCAACGTTTCATCCATTCATCCCACTTAGGTAGAACTCGGTTAACTGGAGTTTGTTGCAACATGTATTCACTTACCATCACACCCCAAGGAGTGGTGTTTCGCCAAGGCAGATCGCGCTTGTTTTTCTTAAACCAGGAAACTATCGGTTTTTCTAACTGGTTCATTCGCCAGTGATTTTTACCCGTTTGAGTGCTTGATCAAGACGTGAAACTTCAACAATTTCCATACCCACAATCTTTGTCTCTGATCCAGTTGGAACGAGCGCGCGCTTGAAACCTAAACGAAATGCTTCCTGCAGACGGCGATCAACACCGCTCACCTTACGAATTTCACCAGCCAAACCAACTTCACCGATTGCAACTAAATCAGAAGGTAGAGCTAAGCCTTTTGCAGCAGATGCCACGGCCAAGGCCAACGCTAAATCAGCGGCCGGTTCTGACATTTTCATCCCACCGACTGTTGCTGCATAAACATCGCGGCCACCCACTCGAACACCAGCACGAAGTTCAAGAACTGCCAAAGTCATTGATGTACGAGCGGAATCAAGGCCAGAGACAACACGACGTGCATTACCAAAATCATTCTCACGCCCCTGACTTACTAATGCTTGAATCTCTGCAAGTAATGGACGGCGACCTTCAAGAGTTACTGTTACACATGTACCAGGAACTGGTTCTGCATGGCGTGATGTGAAAAGCCCAGTCGGGTCAAGTACAGATTCAATCCCAGAATCACTTAAATCAAAACAACCCACTTCATCAGATGCGCCAAAACGGTTTTTGATTGCGCGGATTAGGCGAAGGCGTGAGTGACGCTCTCCTTCAAACTGCAAAACAACATCAACAATATGCTCAAGAAGCCTAGGACCTGCAATTGAGCCATCTTTAGTGACATGGCCAACTAGGAGCAAAGTGATGTCGCGATCTTTACAGATTCGGATGAGTGCTCCAGCAACTTCGCGTACTTGTGTCACACCACCAGGTGAACCATCTGCTGTACTGCTACCAATAGTTTGTACAGAGTCAATAATGAGTAACTGTGGTTTCACGGCATCAATGTGAGCAATGACTGCGCCGAGATCTGTCTCAGATGCTAGAAAGAGTTGTGGATCAATTGCTTTAATACGCTCGGCGCGTAGGCGAACTTGTGATGCTGATTCTTCACCGCTTACAAAGAGCGCCGGAATTCCTTTAGCTGCAGTTTGTGCAGCAACTGAGAGCAGTAGCGTTGATTTACCAACCCCAGGTTCACCAGCTAACAAGATTGCAGCACCTGGAACTAATCCACCACCGAGTACGCGATCGAGCTCTGATACACCCGTAGGACGTGCATGTGCTGCAGATAGATCAACATCTCCAATAGGAGTTGCTTTACTTGTGACATTTCCAGGAACAAGTGAGAGTTTCTTCGGTGCAGCTAACTCTTCAACAGAGCCCCATGCTTGGCATTCACCGCAGCGGCCAACCCATTTTTGCGAGCTCCAACCGCATTCACTACAGCGGAATGGATCTTTCTCAACTTTGGCCATGGGTAGAGCCTAGAACGAAGGACTGACTATTTCTTCTGGGCAGCAAGTGTTGCTGGATGTTGGATAACAAAGAGGGGAAGTGAACGGGACTGAGCATCCTTAATACCTGCAATACGGATATCACACAGGCGTGCCAGCTCAGCGTAAGCCTGCTCACCCATAAGTTTTTGGAGCTCATACTTATTGGAGATATACACCGGCTCGGTTCCTACGTGCGCATCAGGATTGCTTGTGCAGTACCAATCGAAATCTTCTCCACCATCGCCCCAAGCAAGACGCTCGTATTCACCGATAACGGTAATTGAATATTCGCGCTCGCCAACTTGGCGAGTTTCATAACTACGACGCAATGGCAGCTGCCAACAAACATCTGGTTTGGTATCTACAAAGTGTTTCTTTTCTTTGATTGCTAAGTGGTGTAACACGCAACCGAAGGAACCATTGAAACCTTCTGCTTCATAGCCTTTACGGTTTAAGAAAATACATCCATCTTCGACAAGACGAGTTTTTCGGTCGCCATCTTCATCTTTTTCAGAAATACGTAAAGCACCACCTGGCTTTTTAGGTCGAGCCTCTGAATAGAACTGCCACATATCTGGAGTTAAGTAAGCAGCAGCATTTTCAGTGCGCTTTTCATCATCTTCATCTGTATACATCGCACCTTCAGTGCAGCAACCACCAAATGGTTGGCTCTTAAATACTCCTTGACAACCATCGCCATAAATACAGGTCCAATATGAGGTCAACCAAGTGAGGTCGCACTTGAAGATTTCTTCTTCGTCATTGGGGTCGCTAAATTCAACCCAATCACGCGCAAACCCAGGTTTTATTTCAGACATAGTCGCAGAGCCTACAGGCATAAAGGTAGGCTTGTTACATGAATCAAGTTGGAGTAATTGGGGCAGGAGTAATGGGTGAAGCCCTCATTGCTGCGCTGATTTCTTATGGGATAGCTCCAAGTTCCATTACTATCTCTGAAAAGCGCACTGACCGAGCTGATGAACTACGCACGCGCTATGGAATCAAGGTTGAAGATGTAGTAACTAATGTTGCAAAAGCTGATGCGCTCTTACTTGTTGTTAAGCCTCAAGATATGGCTACAGTCCTTGATGAAATCAAGGGATCAATCAATAAATCAGCGGTAGTCATCACATTTGCAGCAGGCAAGAAGATCTCATTCATTGAAAAGGGACTTGGAACAGGCAATCCCGTTGTTCGCGTAATGCCAAATACGCCAACTTTGGTTGGAGCTGGAATGGCTGCAATCTCACTTGGGACGGGGGTAAATGCGAAGCAATCAGAGTTTGTCTCAGGTTTTCTGGCTGCAACCGGCAAAGTGATTCAAGTCAGTGAAGATCTTCAAGATGCTGTCACTGCAACGAGTGGTTCAGGGCCTGCCTATTTCTTCAGATTTGTTGAAGCAATGGTTGAGGGAGCTAAAGCCCTTGGATTATCTGATGCTGATGCAACAACTCTCACAGTTCAAACGATTGTTGGCGCAGCCAAATTGCTGGATGAATCAGGAAAGAGTGCAACAACCTTGCGTGAAAATGTCACAAGCCCAAATGGCACAACAGCAGCAGCTCTTGCTTCCTTTGAATCACATCAACTGGGAGATGTCGTTGCACAAGCTATGAAAGCCGCGCGCGATCGCTCGCAGGAATTAGCGTGAAACGCTTACTTTCACTCGTTCTAATTTCTTCTCTCTTCTTCACACCTTTTGCACATGCAGCACCTAAAAAACCTCTTGTTAAGTCGCTGAAATTACTCACAACAATTGCATCCGTTGAAGAGTTTTCTGGAGTGGTTGCTTCAGGGCGAACCATCATTGTTTATGGCAATAAAGGTGATAAATCATTTGCTAAAGCCCTGGACATAGCTGGAAAAGAGCTCTGGAATGTGGAGTTAGATAAAGCTTCACCATCTGTAGTAACCGCGGCGGCAGTTGGTAGCAATGGAGATATTTGGCTTGCAGGTTCGACTTCATTAGCACGAGCAACGCCTGCACCTTCTCCTACAGTGACTGCACTTAATCCAGATAAAATCCTTCCCGTTGCTGATATTTTTAGCGCTGACCTTGATGCTTATTCACTTTGGTCACTTAATCCAACTACTGCATCACTTACTCAATACACATTACAATTAAGTGCACCGATTTTGATTAATTCCATAGCGGTAGATAAAAATGGAATCACTGCCGTTGGAAGTTCAGGCACCATTATTAATTCAGATTTAGCAGGAAATATTATTAAGCCCATTAAGGTGGGTACAGAAGCAACTGTTTTCGAGTCAGTTGTTAAGCATGCAGATGGATCCTTAACGGTAGTTGGATCAAGTGCTGAAATATTAGGTGGTAAAAAACTTGTCGGAAAAGTTGATGGAGTGATTATCAAGGTTTCGAAAGTGGGCAAGGTTGTTTCAGTTGTGCGAAGTAGTGCACCTAAAGCATCAAGAAACTGGTTGAGTGCAACTAATTCGCTTTTGCTGGGAGGGGAAGTAATTACTGGATCAAAGGTTGAAAGTGCAATCACTAAGTTTTCAAGTACCTATGCCCCATCGTGGACATATAGGTTTGCTTCATCAGGTAAGACACTAACTGCAGGATCAACACTTGCATTTTTTCAATCAAAAGGTGCGATTGCACAGCTAGCTAATTGGGCACCTAAGAGCGCGCAAGCCTTACTTCTAACCTTTGATGCCAAAGGTGTCATTACCGCCGCCCATAGTGCCCCAGCCGAGCAAAAAGAAGTATTAGGACTCTATCTTTCCAAGGATTTGGGTCCTTTGTGTATCACTTCAAGCGCAGAGACCGTTTCGATTTTTACCCTCAACTAGAGGTAACCTAACTCCCTCAGCAATAACGATTCAAGAAATGAGAGCGTGACATATGGGTTCCGTAATTAAAAAGCGACGCAAGCGCATGGCGAAGAAGAAGCATAAGAAACTTCTCAAGAAGACTCGCATTCAGCGCCGTAACGCTAAATAGTAATTACGGTTTTAGTAAGGCCAGCTTTCCATTAACTGTGGCAAGTACATACTTAATTTTATTTACAGTCACCCAGGTACTCTGAGTAGGTTCAGAGCCTTGGGTGCTCCTTATTAAGCTGATTGCAGATTGGCCAAGATCTTTCTTAGATGTATCAACGGAACACAGACGCTCTTGGCAGTTAAACAAAATTGTTTTTCCATCGGTTGATAAGTACTCACCCGGCGTTCCAAAGTTCTCAGTCGTGATCTTTGAAATCTCAAGTGGCTTGCTCAACATCGCCCAGCGCAGTTGGTTGGGCTTTGGGAATGTAGCTGCTGAGGTAGCAAGCCAGGTAATCAATACATCACCGTTTACCTTAGACATTGCAACGTCGTAGCCAAAGACAGATGCTTCATCAGTTGCGATATCAAGGGTTTGATAGCTCCAGGTATTTGCATCACTTCCGGTTCGAGTTGCAACACGGATTGCCCCAGAAGTTATCTCTTTCTTTTGATTCATTGAAACAACAGAGTCGTAGGCAACATAGGTTTTAGCTCCATCAAATAGTGCTTGAAGATGGAAGCCAACGTCACCTGTTGTGCGACCATCAGTTTTACGGTCTCCATCAACCATTTCATAGGTCCAGCCAGGCGCTTTAGACTTTACTGCACCTAATAAAACACCTTGACTTTCATCACGATAGAAAACTTGAATGGCTGAGGCTGATGCCACACATGCATTTGAAACGCTTACATCACTTGATGTGCGCACACGTATAGGGTCTGAATAGTCATTAACAGATGGACCATCACCATCGACTACATTAAATACAAAGCTCTTGCCGTTATATGAGGCATATCTAAGATCTTTATCAGTTGTATCGCTATAGAAAAGGTGCAGTGTTTGCTTCTTACCGCTTCCATTAACGCACATTGAAATTTTGCCAGCAATTGGGTGCGAGGTGCGACCGTTTGTCCCGCCGGCACCATCCACAGTTACTTTCTTCCATACTTTGCCATCGTAAATGGCGAGTTTTAAATCACCGCTCTTGGTGTCGGTATAGGCAACCGTCGGTTGGCCATTGAAAACTGTGCTTGAAACAGATTTTCCATCTGCAGTTGTATCAATAACTGAGCTTCTCCAGCCTGCTTGTGGCGTGATTGCCTTACTTGTCGCAGCAGTTGAAATACCTAGGGAGTTCTTTGCAACAACAGTGAAGGAGTAAGAAAGTCCATTTTTTAATCCTGTAATTACAACTGGGCTAGAAGTAGCTTTCTTTTCAACTCCAGTTTTTAGATTCTTCACAACGTACTCAGTGACTTGAGCGGTGCGGATATTTACTGGTGGGTCAAATGAAATCAGAGCGGAGGAGTCACCAATAAAAGCTTGAACATTGCGTGGTGATTCAGGTAAGCCAGTAGCAATGCCTGCTGGTGGTTTGTTGCGCATATCTTCCATCATCGCCAATAACAAAGGTCCAGGCTCTTTAAAAATCTCACCTGGATCTAAATTAGGAGTCATTACTGAATCCAAACCAGATTTAGAAAATGTTGCCTCATCTAAATGGCTAGTTGAGGATCCAGGTTGATAACGAGAGGGTGTATAAAGCTTTGGCTTCACACCATTATTAGCTTTAATTCCAAGTGGACCTGACCAAACAAGTGAGGATGTAAGGGCTCTACCAAGTTCAAGTGATGGTGTCGGTAAATCAGCTAGGCGTCGACCATCTTCAGTCTGTGCGTATGCATCAAAGGGAGTTGGTTGATCCAAGCTGGCAACTCCGTAGAAAGTATCGTAGGCATCATTAGATAGAAAACCCAAGCCGTGTGCGATTTCATGTAAGAAAACTGACTCCAAGTCATACTCGTTATTGCTTGGCATTCCATCCCCGCGAGTGTTCCACGCAGCGGATGAATTAACTTGAATAATCATTTCTGGGTTCGCTTTATCTAAATCTTTTCCTGCTAGAGCATTTGCTAATGCTGAGGTGTACCAAAGTGATGGATCAGGTGCACCTGAAAATCCTGAGTAGAAACTTCCTGGGCGTGCACTTCCTAAAATACCCCAAGAGCTTGAGCGACCCCATGATGCATCAATATTGATAGTCACTGTGGATGCAAAATTTGCGGCCCAGGTATCAATAGCTGCTTGTACTTCTTTTTTTGCCCACTCAGGGAAGTTATTGTACTTAACTTCAATTTTAGATTTAGCTTGCAGATTTTTAGCTGGAGTACGTTGCTCAGGTTTTGTACCTGTAGCAGTTCCTGCATAGATATGACCCCATTGAGTTGCTGGGATAACTTTAAAAAGTGCCTCAGCAGTCGGTGCAGAAAAAATTGAAGTAACAAGGGCAAGGGCAACAACGCTGGCCCGCACCTTTTTCGAGAGGATTTTCTGCATAGGTGCACACTACCAAGGTGAGATGATTGCCTCATAGCCCGAGGGTTGGATTAAGCAACTCTCTAAGAAAACTGACAGGAAAGGTGAGCCCAATGACAGTGATAACCGTATTCGGTAGACATGGTTGTCATTTGTGTGAGGTTGCAGTAGAAGTGCTTGAAGGTATGCAAACTGAACTTAACTTTGAAATAGAAAAGATTTATATTGAGGGAAATACAGAGTTAGAAAAACTCTATAGTGAACAAGTTCCTGTTATTCATATCGATGGAATCCACCATGATTTCTTTAGAGTTGATCCTGAGCGGTTTAAATCTTCCCTTGAAAAACATCGTCAGCGTCAATAATTTTGTAAGAGTAACCCTGCTCAGCTAAAAAGCGTTGGCGGTTCTGTGCAAAATCTTGATCGATAGTATCTCTGGAAACTACAGAATAAAACGTTGCCGAGCGCCCATCGGACTTGGGACGCAAGATACGACCTAAACGTTGTGCTTCTTCTTGACGGCTACCAAATGCACCACTTACCTGAATAGCGATAGTTGCATCAGGTAAATCAATAGAAAAGTTAGCTACTTTGGAAACAACCAGCGTGGTTACCTCACCTGATCTAAATTGGTTAAAGAGAATTTCACGTTCTTTGACTGGGGTCTCACCTTTAATTACTGGCACCCCTAGAACCTCAGAAAGTTCATCTAACTGGTCAATGTATTGACCGATTACCAAAATCTGCTCACCTTGGTGTTTCTTGACAAGTGCTTCCACAACATCGCGCTTTGTGCGAGTAGTTGCGCAATAGCGATAGCGATTTTCAACTTCAGCTGTTGCATAGGACAAGCGCTCAGATTCTGTCAGGTTTACTCGCACTTCAATGCACTCCGCTGGTGCGATATATCCCTGAGTTTCTATTTCTTTCCAGGGAACATCAAAGCGCTTAGGGCCGATGAGTGAGAAGACCTCACCTTCCATTCCATCCTCGCGTACCAAAGTGGCAGTTAAACCTAAACGGCGACGGGATTGGATATCTGCGGTGAAGCGAAAAATTGGTGCTGGCAAAAGGTGAACTTCATCGTAAATAATCAATCCCCAGTCATATGAATCAAAGAGATCAAGGTGGGCGTAAACACCGTTCTTTTTCTTTGTCATCACTTGATAGGTAGCAATAGTTACGGGCCGAATCTCTTTCTTAGCACCTGAATATTCGCCAATTTCATCTTCATTTAAGGTTGTTCGCTTGAGTAGCTCTTCGCGCCACTGTCTTGCCGCAACTGTATTTGTCACCAAAATCAATGTTGTGGCCTTGGCATGTGCCATGGCTGCTGCGCCAACAATTGTCTTTCCAGCACCGCACGGCAAAACAACTACACCTGAGCCACCATGCCAAAAACCTTCAGCGGCTAACTCTTGATAAGGACGAATCTTCCAATCCTCTTGCTTGAGTGCAATTTCATGTGCTTGACCATCGACATAGCCAGCAAAGTCTTCTGCTGGCCAACCAAGGCGAAGTAATGATTGCTTAATCTGTCCACGCTGGCTTGGCAAGACAGCAATCGTTTCTTTATCAATGCGTGCACCCAGTAAAGGTTGAATTTTCTTAGCGCGAATAACTTCTTCAAGAACTGCAGAATCCGTTGTTACAAGAATTAATCCATGGACTGGATCTGCTTCAAGGCGCAAACGTCCGTAGCGAGACATAGTCTCTGCAACATCAATCAATATTGAATGTGGAACGGCGTAACGTGAATACTTAATTAATGTGTCGATTACTTGCTCTGCATCATGGCCAGCAGCACGTGCATTCCATAAACCAAGTGGAGTTAAACGGTACGTGTGAATGTGCTCAGGTGAGCGCTCTAGTTCGGCAAAAGGTGCAATTGCACGGCGGCACTCTGTAGAAAGCGGATGATCGATATCTAAGAGCAGCGTTTTATCGCTTTGGACGATTAACGGGCCATCAGTCATCTAATAGATCCTTAATCAAGGCGTTGAGTAACTTGCTTCTAATCTCAAGAACGCTGATATCCACCCATTCATGGGCAGCATGGGCACCATCACCGATTGCGCCTAAACCATCTAGAACTTGAGCGCCTGCTGCAGCTGCGAAGTTACCATCGCTGGCTCCGCCAACGGAGGCGTGGCCAAGATGAGGCATTCCTAATTCTTTAGCTACTTTTTCTGCACGCTCATAGAGGGCCATAGTTGAAGAAGTCTCAAGTGGTGGTCGGTTAAAGCCACCAGTGATTTCATAACGTGCATCGGCATTAACAGCCTTTAAATTTCTAATTGCTGCATCAACGCGCTTTAGATCATCCATTGAATAAGAACGGACATCTATATCTAGCACAGCTAAATCTGGAACTGTGTTTGTAGTGTTTCCAGCACGCAACATCGTAGGGACAACGGTTGTTCCATGCTCTTTATTTTCAAGAGCTGCAACAGCGATAATTGCATGGGCCATCTCAACTGTGGAGTTAATTCCCTTTTCTGGTTCAAGTCCAGCATGTGATGCTTTGCCGTGAATCTTAATTTGATACATTGCCGTGCCTTTGCGGCCAGTCTTAACCATTCCATTGAGAGATGCTTCTAGGACTAAAACTGCTTTGGCTTTCGATGAGATCTCTTTGATGAATTCTCTACTTGTTGCACTACCAGTTTCTTCATCTGTAGTTGCAACTAATGCCGCAGAGCCAGTGATGCCCTTCATTGCATATAGGGCTTGAATAAATCCTGCTTTCATATCAAAAATTCCAGGACCAGTTGCTTTGTTTCCTTCAACTTTCCAAAGTGGGGTAAAGGAGCCCTTAGGCCAGACTGTGTCTAAGTGAGCCAACACAACTACGTCAGGATTTTCTGCGCCCCACCAGAAAACTGGACGACCATTAACGTCACGGATTTGTGCAGGAGTTCCAAGAATTTTTGCTGCAAGTTCACTTGCCAACCGCACTACGTCTTGGCATGCCGCTAGATCTTCAGTTGGTGATTCCAACTTCACTAGAGCTTCAAGGGCGGCCAACATGGGTTAATCCTATAGCGGCGCAACGCCGGTGATGCGGGGGATTCTGAAGGATTGGACTTCACCGGTTGCATGATCGCGAGCAATTAACGCACCTGCGCTTACACGTATTGGATCAATGATTCGGTGAGTAACCGCGCCATTGTTATCGGCATATCCAATAGAAAGTGATTTTTCCTCCAAGATGTATTTATTCACCAAATCCATAGTTTCATTTGCTGTGGTGCGAGGCAGGGCACCCAAAGCTTCATTAGCAGCTTGTCGCAAATGAGCTTGCTTGTGAGTTGATTTTTCACCAGTTCGAATTGCTCGAATTGCAGCGTTCAAATTCTCTTCGGTTGGTATTTCTATCTCACCAATTACTCGAGGAGGTCGAGGTTTAGTCAGTGCACGATTTGATCGTGGACCAGTGAGCATAATTCCAGTTGCTGATTCACCTGCAGGAAGGTAACCAGCCTCACGCAAAATACGCATCGTGTCAGTTGCATCGTGATCACAGATGACAACTTCAGGCGCGATACGGCGTAGTTCAAGAATCTCTAATCTCTTATCATTCATAATCTGAGAAATAAGAGCAGTGTCTTCACAGCGTATAAAAGCCGAAGTGTTTCCAACTCGTAACTTGCCATGTTTTTTAGAAACATCGGCAATGAGATATTCCAATGGTTGTGGCATAGGGGTCTTGGAAGTCTTAGTTAAGAAAACCTTAATTTCATCCCCAGTTTTGCCATGATCTAGTGCTCGGCGAATTGTTGCTTCGTTAAAGCGATAGACCGTTGCACCCCCACGACTTTCAATATCGGCCATCATGGCAAGTTGCTGTGAAATTTCATGTTCTAGTGGACCGGGAGCAATTGCAGTGTTATCGCTCTGAATCAAAATATGGTCCACAGTTTTAGGTAGGTCTTCATTAATGATTGTTAAATCTTCACCGCCTAAAAATTCAATACCGTATTTAGAGATTGCGCCTTGCCCAGTAATTCCGAGCCATTCAGCCTCTCGCAGAGTCCAACTAGCTAACTCTTCTTGCAGGGATGAATTACGGCGCACAGGAGCACGCCAAGCAATCACTTCATTAAATGATGCAAGCTCTGGAGCAATTCCTTGATTCTCATTAAGAATGGCCAGAGTTAATGCACGTACTTTCGATGCATTTGCTCGATCTAGCTCAGGCCCTAGCGCTGCAACGTTTTTGGACTCAGCTCGGCCGACCAATCCGCTCACGCGCGAAGTAATAAGCCATTGGGAAGCAAGAACTTGCCAACGATCTGCCGGGGTTTGCATTAACCAGATATCAAATTTATTGCTTGGCATTATTCGATCTTGTGAATCAAAACTAATAAGTGAAGCAAGATAAGCAAGCTCAGCAATGAAGGCTGTGCAGGATTCATCCACCCCTAGATGATTAGACAGAATTTTTAAATCGCGAACTCCTAAACCACCTGCGCGCAGCGCATCGGATGGTTCATCTGCCCAGAAATTAAGAAGTTCTTCTACCCAACGCAAAACTGTGGAGATATTTGCAATGGCTGCAAGGTTGACTTGTTGTTCATTGCGCTTAGCACCGGCTAACTTTGGCTGAACAATAAAGTTTTCTTTATGAACTTTGCCACCACGCAGATGTATTGCTACTTCGCGAGGCAAAATAACTGTTCGCTGATCTAGTGGCACAAGGAATTTTTGTTCTAAAAGCCACGCAACTCCTGGGCCAGGATTCTTAATATCTCCAACGCTTCCGCGCGGAGGTCCCCAAATTAATCTCTCTAGAACTTTCTTTGCCTCGGGTGGAGCCTTTTCAACTTCAGCTACTTTAATTTTTGCAACTGATGCAGGTCCAAGGCCCGCAGGCTCGTTACCAATGACATCGCGAAGTTGTGAAGGTAAACGCATTCCATCATCAGATGGATAGATCAGACCAATAGAAATCAGGTGATCTAAGGCTAAGGATGCAGCTTTATCTGTTATCGCAACAATACTTTTTAAGGAAAAAGGCTCATTAAGCGCGGCTGCAGCTTCTAAAACTTGGAACTGCCACTGATTTAGAGAATCAATTGCACGAGCCAAACTAGGAGCAGAGCATGCACGAACGGCAAGGGATGCGATGTCTGGCGGCACAGGAGTTACTAAATCTGGGCGAGCAGAAAATAGATTAAATAAGGCAGCATCATCGATACTACGTAAGTAGTCGGAGAAGGAGCGCATTTCCATAACTTGCCTACATTACTGGCATTTAGCGTTTAGGGGTTAATCAACGACGCTTTCTGCGGGGGGTCAACCATGTTCCAAGGGCTGCAAGTCGCACAACAACAGGAGAGACGAACTTGCTTAAATAACGGGCACGGCGGAAATCATGGATTGGCCAACCTTCAGCCATCGCGCGCAACGACAAGATTGCATCTGGATTAATTGCCGATGGATGTCCCACGCATTGCAGTAATGGAAGGTCATTGTGGCTATCTGAATATGAGTAACATTGATTGAGATCTAAATTTTTCTTTTCTGCAAGTTCGCGAACCGCAACAGCTTTTTCTTTTCCATGTAAGAGAAGTCCCAACATGGCGCCAGTGTATTTTCCATCTTTAGTTTCAGCTTTACTGCCAAGTGCTCCAGTAAAACCTAATCTTTGTGCCATAAGTACTGCCATATCTTCTGGCGCTGCAGTAACTAACCAAACCTCTTCACCGGCTGCTAAATGTTTTTGAGCGATGTCAATAGTTCCTTGCCAAAGAGCAGGTGAGACATATTGATCATAAATCTCTTGTGCGATCTTTAATATGTCTTCAACACTGTGGCCACCAATAAATTCTGTGGCAGCATCTTGAAAGCGCTCAATCTCTTCTCTATTTTCTTTACCAGTTAGACGAAATCTAAGGTTGGCCAAAACGAAGCGCGAAATATCCTTCTTTGTGAAATATCCACGCTGATACATGCCCTTACCCAGGAAGTAGAGGGTTGAGCCGCGAATCAGGGTGTTATCTACATCAAAAAAGGCTGCCCGCTTAGCCGTGAGTGCCATGTCACTACCTTAACGAACTTGCATCAATTGGGACGCTTTATGCTTTACCAATGAGTTCAACAGTTCATGTCCTCCGCCACGGTGAAGTAGAAAATCCCAACAAGATTCTCTATGGCCGTCAACCTGGTTGGGGTCTTTCTGCCCGCGGGCAAGAAATGGCACAAACATTGGCTGATTGGTCTCGAACTATTGATCTAGGCGCTCTCCATGTTTCTCCACTGCAACGAGCACAAGAAACTGCTGCGCCAATTGCTGCTGCACATAAGATTGCAATTACTACGGATGAGCGATTAATTGAAGCTGCAAATGTTTTTGAAGGAAAACCTTTTGGTGTGGGAGATGGTGTTTTGAAGCATCCATCTTCATGGCGTCACTTGTGGAATCCATGGAAACCATCATGGGGTGAACCCTACGACCAACAAATCAATCGAATGCTGGCTGCAGTCTTTGCTGCGCGAGATGCAGCTAATGGCAAAGATGCAATTGTTGTTTCACATCAACTTCCAATTTGGATTCTAAGAAGTGCAATTGAGAATCGCAGATTGCTCCATGACCCACGCCGTCGTGAGTGTTCATTAGCATCAGTAACGAGCATTCATTTTGACGATGATGGTTTTATCTCAGGACTTACCTACTCTGAACCAGCACGTCATTTGTTGCCAAAGAAGAATTGATGAAACCTGGAATTAAGACTGTAGCTCTTTTAGCTACTGCGCTTTTGCTCACTTCTTGTGGAGGTGGTGGAACTTCTAGTTCGCAAGAATCCTTTGTCTCCGGAAATGGTGCTGTAACTTTTATTAAGCCAGAGAAAAGAGTTGAAGCACCGGCCTTGTCTGGAATGACCTTGTCTGGAACTAACTACACGTACTCAGTTGGCAAGGTCGCGGTGGTAAATGTCTGGGCTTCTTGGTGTTCACCATGCAGAGCAGAGGCTCCAACTCTTGCGGCACTTGCCAATAAATATAGCGATGTTGCATTTATAGGAATTTTGACGCGCGATAACCCTGCAACTGCTGAAGCATTCCAGAGACGGTTTTCACTTCCCTATCCCACTCTTATTGATGATTCACTATTAATAGGCTTTAAAGGATCACTTCCAGCAAATGCCATCCCTTCAACAGTGATTATTGATAAGGCTGGCAGAGTTGCAGCTCGTATATCTGGCGTAGTAACTGTTGCTTCTCTTTCAGATCTCATTGAGAGGGTGAGCGGGGAATGAAAGATTTCTTTGTAGAACAAATCATGAGTGGATTCCTCATTACAGCACTGCCTGTGGCCTTTATTGCCGGTGTAATTTCTTTTCTATCTCCATGTATCTTACCTCTCGTTCCAGGGTACCTATCTTTTGCTGCAGGTTTTTCCTCAAGCCGTGGCAAAGTATTTCTTGGCTCAGTTTTGTTTGTCCTTGGCTTTAGCTTTGTATTTGTCTCATTTGGTGCAATCTTTGGTGGGCTCGGAAATCAATTGGTTGCTAACGAAGCAATAATCTCAATAATCCTTGGTTTAATCACGATATTCCTCGGTTTTATATTTTTAGGTAAATTTCCATTTGCTCCAACATTTCGCCCCACAATGAAAACAACAGGCGGCTTAATTGGTGCACCGATTTTAGGTTTTCTCTTTGGCGTGGGTTGGACACCCTGCATTGGTCCGGCATTAGCAGCAGTTCAAACTTTAGCTTTTCAAGAATCAAGTGCGCTGCGTGGAGCGTTATTGTCTTTGGGTTATTGCTTAGGTTTGGGCCTTCCATTTATAGCATCGGGTGTTTTCTTGGATCGCTCAGAGAAATTACGCAAGTATCTAGTCAAGCGCGGAGACTTGATTACAAAAATTGGTGGAGTTTTTCTCATTACTCTGGGTCTATTGCAAGTCACCGGCTTATGGGGTCAATTAATGAACTCAATGCGCTCTCTTATTTCAGATTTCATTCCGGTGGTTTAAATGAGCAACGAGATAGAAGTCCCAGAGTTAGGTAGCGTTGGTTTATTGCGCTATGGCTGGCGCCAATTAACAAGTATGCGTACAGCGCTCATTTTGCTGTTATTGCTTGGTGTTGCATCCATACCTGGATCACTAGTTCCTCAGCGCACGCAGAATCCTATTCAAGTGGGGGAATACTTCAAGAATTCACCAGAGCTCGCTAAATGGATGGATCGTTTTTCACTCTTTGATGTCTATGGATCCCCATGGTTTAGCGCAATTTATATCTTGCTCTTTATCTCACTTATTGGCTGTGTTCTACCTAGAACATTCGAACATTTTCACGCAGCACGTGCGCTTCCGCCTGTCACACCAAAGAATCTTGATCGCATGGAGCATTTCTCCACTTGGAGTTCACAAGGCGATGAATTGGACAAAGCCCGGGCTTGGTTTAAATCAAAGCGATTTAGAGTTCTAGAAAAAGATGGTTCTATCTCTGCTGAAAAAGGATTTATGCGAGAGACAGGAAATCTATTTTTCCACTTAGCACTTATTTTGGTCTTGCTAGGAATTTCATTTAGCTCTCTATTTGGTATGCGAGGAATGGCAATTATAAATGTAGGTGAGCGCTTCGTGAACACCACAACCAGTTACGATTCTTTGAAATTGGGCAAGTTGTTTAATGAAAATAATCTTCCTGATTTTGCACTCACAGTTGATAAATTTACTGCAAAATATAATGTGGTAACTAGCGCACCTGAGGACTACACCCTCGATATTACTTTTGCTGCGGACGATTTTAATAAAACAGAGAAGCGCACAATAAAAGTAAACTCACCACTGAAATTAGGTGATACCAGTATTTACTTACAGGCAAATGGTTATTCACCAGTTGTGACTGTGAGGGATTCAAAGGGCAATGTTGCACTGCAAGGACCGGTGCCTTTCTTGCCACAGGATGGGAATCTACGATCCATCGGTGCCATTAAGGTTCCAGATGCAGATCCGCAGATTGGTTTTGTGGGTTCATTTGTGCCAACGTATTCGCGCAGTGGCACAGATGGTGCAGTGAGTGTTTTTCCTGAAGCCCTAGATCCACGGCTCTTGTTAGCTGCATGGTTGGGTGATTTAGGTCTCGATAGTGGAGTTCCACAATCTGTGTATCGCATTGACACATCAAAGATGAACCAAGTTGGTCTTAAATCACTAAAGCCAGGTGAGACTTTTACATACCCGCAAGGTTCAATAACTTTCGAGGGATATCTTCAGTGGGTCAATATTGAGATAGTCAATGATCCTGGGAAGAACTATGCCCTCCTCGGCAGTATTGTTGCCATCCTGGGCTTGCTTGCATCACTGTTTACAAGACGCCGCCGAATCTGGATTCGTGTTGGTAAGTCTGTAGAAGTTGCAGGTTTAGCTAAAAATGCAGCACCAGGTTTAGAGAGTGAAATGGCAGATTTTGTAGCAATGTTAAAGGGAGAGAAATAGATGTCACGCACTTGGGCTTATCTATCTAACTACCTTGTGTATTCATCAATGGCCGTTTACACCCTTTCATTTATTGCTCATGCAATTGAAACAGCGTGGGCTGTTCGAGTAACAACCGAAGATTCAAAGAAGAACATGGATTACAAGCGCACAGAGAAAGTTGCGCGCATTGCTACTGCAATGATGATTTTAGGATTCGTATTGCTTTTTGTTGGTGTTGTTGCACGTGGTGTTTCGGCTGGTCGTGTGCCTTGGGGCAATATGTATGAGTTTTCAATTACAGGCGCTTTGGCATTTTCTGGTGCATACCTTGTCGCACTGCGTAAATATGATCTGCGTTGGTTGGGATTACTAGTTTCTATCGCAGTACTACTCACTCTTGGAACAGCTGTTGCAGTTCTCTATCGTCCAAGTGCACCTCTAGTGCCTGCCCTTAAATCAACATGGTTAGTTATTCATGTATCTGCAGCGATTATCTCGGGTGGTGTTTTCTTACTGGCAAATGCGATTGCCGCTGCATACTTGTATTTAGATGCAATGGAGTCTCGCGGGGAAAGAACTGCTTGGGCAAAACGGTTGCCATCACTTGAAGTTCTAGATCAACTCTCATATCGCTTAGTTGCATTTGTATTTCCACTATGGACATTTGCAGTTATTGCAGGTGCTATTTGGGCCGAAAGTGCATGGGGTCGCTATTGGGGCTGGGATCCAAAAGAGACGTGGGCATTTATTACGTGGGTGGCATATGCGGCATATCTACATGCACGTGTAACAGTTGGTTGGCGTGGACGCAAAGCTGCGTGGTTGTGTTTGTTTGCGGGGTCAACATTCCTATTTAACTATGTATACATAAACGTCTGGGGCACAGGAAAGCACACGTACTCAGGTTTATAGCGGTTAAATTTTCCTCAAGAAATCTGGATCATCATCTGGCGGCAAGATCCGACGCTTAGGTTTGCCTCCACCACTCTTGCGATTTCTTCCAGCAATTAAATAAGCAATCGGGCCAATAGCAAGTGCCTGTGGACCAATCAGAATAATTACGAGCAACCAACCCCACTTCGGCAAAGCCTTAACCTCTGACTCATCTCTACGTGCACAATCAATTAATGCATAGATAGTGATTCCAAAGACTAGAAAAAGAATAACGAATCTGGCCATGGGATTATTGTATCGCTAGAGCTAGTGCAAAGAGAGCCCCAAAAAACATTTGGAGTTTGCCGGTCTTGCCAAGCAGCGGAATAAGGCTAGGCCCACTTTCACCAGACAAAACTGCTCGCGAAAGTGAGATTGTTAATGGAAGAACGGCCAAAGTTAGCAAAGAGCTAGGAAGCAAAGTTGCAAGTGCGCTTATGTGTGCGATGGCAAGTAATGCCACAAAACCTTTGCGAGCTTTTGAATCACCTACTCTGACAGCCAAAGTTCGCTTACCTACTAATTCATCTTGTGCGCGATCTCGGATGTTATTAACTACCAATATTGCGCAAGAGAGTGCGCCCATAGGCACGGCACACAAAATACTTAGTGCAGTAATACGACCAGTTTGTGAATAGAACGTACCAATCGTTGCAGTTAAACCAAAAAAGACAAATACTGAAACTTCACCCAAACCGCTATAGCCATATGGATTTTTTCCGCCGGTGTAACCCCATGCTGCAGCGATGGCTGCAACACCCACAACCATTAACCATGGTGAACTCAATAAAGAGAGCCAGATTCCGGCGATGGAGGCGATACCAAAAGATATGAATGCTGCCCGCTTTACTTGCGCAGCTGTTGCCAAACCACTTGCAACTAAACGTGTTGGCCCAATGCGATTGTCATCGCTTCCCTTAACGCCATCTGAATAATCGTTGGCATAATTAACGCCGATCTGAAGCCAAACTCCCACCTTTAGAGCTAGAGCGGCTCGAAACCAGTTCCAATCACTACCTACTAACGCAGTTGCAACAAATACAGGTGCGATAGCTGCAGGCAATGTGCGCGGGCGCGCACCGAGAATCCATTTATTCATGTCCCACCATTTTCGCAAGGGCTATGCGATCGACTTTGCCGATACCGAGCAAGGGTAACTGCTCTAAGTGATGAATTCCTTTTGGCTTTGATGCAGCTCCTAGGGCTGCCTCTAAATAATGTGAAATCTCACTTTCACCGATTTCACCAACCACAGCTAAGTGCAAAGCTTGTCCCCACTGAATGTCATTGACTGCAAAGGCGGCAAATTCAATCTCTGGATAACGAATTGAAAGTGTTGCTTCTATGGCAGTGAGTGAGAGATTTTCACCACCTGAAATGATTACATCATCGGCTCGTCCCAAAATATGAAGCTTGCCATCAATTACTTCACCAAGATCATTTGTAATAAACCATCCATCACTAAGAATATAGAGCTCTGGAGCATTCAAATAAGTCTCTGACATTACCGAACCACGGATTTGAACTAAAGATTTTTCATTGAGGCAATATTCGACACCTTCAATTGCTTGCCCGTTATAAACACAGCCACCAGAAGTCTCAGTCATTCCGTAGGTTTCAACAACATTAATTCCAGCATCTATCGCTTGTTGGCGCAGTGTTGGTGATAACGCTGCGCCTCCTACCAAAACTGCTTGTGCACTTTGAAGATGGTGCAGTAAACGTTCATCACTATTGAGTGCTCTAAACAACTGCGTTGGGACTATTGAAGTGAAATCCACTTTTGGATACTCGCCTTGGTGCTCACGTAAATCAATGGGAAGTGTTCCAAGTTCCATTGATCGAATAATCACGTTGACTGCAGCTATATGAGTGAGTGGTAAGAACAAAGACCACAGTTGTCCAGGCTTTGCTTCTAAGAACTTATTTGATGCCCGAGCAGATGCAAGTAAAGCCGAAGCTGTGAATGCAACCTCTTTACTCATGCCAGTAGTGCCGCTGGTGCCAATAACTAATGCAATACGTGAAGGGGCGCCAGTTGATCGAACTTCGCCAAGACCTAAGGCTGGGCCAGTACCAGTCAGGGCTGCTGTGATTTTTCCCGCTAAATCAGGGATAGCGCACGCAGGGCTGACCCGGTGAATATCTCGTTGTGACTTCATCTCCATTGCACCCGTAGGGTATCCCTTGTAAAGACAATGGAGGAAATGTGAGCAAGCCCTTTAAGCGTGATTTTGGTAGCCGTGAGATACCTCATTGGATAACTGCGCCTGGCGGTGAAGAGTTCGTTGATATTAAATATCAAATGGGTGATGGTATTGCCAAGATCACCATTAATCGACCTCAAGTTCGTAATGCATTTCGTCCGCAAACCATTATTGAATTAATTGAAGCTTTCCATTTAGCGCGCGATAACGAAGAAGTCGGCGTCATCATCTTTACTGGTGAAGGTACTGAAGCTTTTTGTTCAGGTGGCGACATAAGTGTGCGCGGTGATGATGGATATCTTGGTGATGACAAATTAGCTAAAAAGGGTATTGGACGTCTTAATGTTTTAGATTTGCAAGTTCAAATCCGTCGCACACCAAAACCTGTTGTTGCAATGGTTGCTGGATGGGCAGTTGGTGGGGGACATGTGTTACATGTTGTCTGTGATTTAACCGTTGCTGCAGATAATGCAAAGTTTGGCCAAACCGGTCCCATGGTTGGTTCATTTGATGGCGGCTATGGTGCTGGTTTGCTTGCAGCACATGTTGGCCAAAAGAAGGCGCGCGAAATTTGGTTTATGACTCGTCAATACAACGCCCAAGAAGCACTTGATATGGGACTTGTGAATACTGTTGTTCCACTCGCAGAGCTTGAAGCAGAAACTGTCTCTTGGTGCCGCGAGATGCTTCGTAACTCACCACTTGCACTTCGCTTACTTAAAGCAAGTTTAAATGCTGCAGATGATGGTTTAGCTGGTGTTCAGCAGTTAGCAGGGGATGCAACCTTGTTGTTCTATATGACTGAAGAAGGTCAAGAAGGACGCGATGCATATATGGAAAAACGAGATCCTAATTTCGGGAAATTTCCAAAGCGCCCCTAAACGATGCTTGATTTGATTCTCGACTCTCTAAGGGTCATTAGCCTTCCCATGAAGACCAATTTTCGTGGAATCAATCACCGCGAGGTAGCACTATTTGAAGGACCACAAGGTTGGGCGGAGTTCTCACCTTTCATTGAATACTCTGATGAAGAATCTTCACACTGGTTAGCCTGTGCAATAGAGGCTGCAACACAGGTACCTCCAAAACTATATCGAAACTCAATTGGCGTAAATGCAACGATGCCTGCGCTCAATAGCCAAAGTGAGATTGCAGATATTCTTGCAGGATTTCCTGGTTGCACAACAGTAAAGATTAAAGTTGGAACAAATGAGAAAGAAGACTTAGAAAGAATCGCAACAGTAAGAAAGTTAAGTCCACAATCCAAGATTCGCATTGATGTAAATGGTTTGTGGAGCGTGGATCAGGCAGCACAGTTCTTAGAGCGCTGTGGGGAGATTGAATACGTAGAACAGCCATGTGCCACAGTGGCCGAACTGCGTGAATTGAAATCACGAGTGAATGTGAAGATTGTTGGTGATGAAATACTTCGTAAGAGTGAAAACCCATTCGAATTAGATCTAGATGGTGCGATAGATATTTTGATGCTAAAAGTTCAACCACTGGGTGGGATTAAGAACGCCCACGCTTTGGCTTCTCACCACAAATTACCAGTCGTTGTTTCAAGCGCCCTTGAGTGTGCTGTGGGTATTAATTACGGACTAACTCTGGCCGCCTCTTTTGAAGAGATGAGTTATGACTGCGGCCTTGGCACAGGCTCACTTCTAGCAAGGGACGTTGCAGATATTCCAATTGTTGATGGAAAAATGCAGATTCAGCCAGTCGAGCCCAACTTTGATGGGTTAGATGTGTCTGCCGAACGCTTTGATTGGTGGAAGAATCGAATCATGAGAACTGCGGCGCTACTGGGATGAACAACTCAACCAGTCTTGCGCGCGTGATGGTTCGCCAGATAATTGAAGCAGGAATCACCGACGTAGTTGTATCTCCAGGTTCTAGGAATGCACCACTCTCACTTGCATTCTTTGCTGCATCAAAGCGTGGACTTATTAAGTTACATGTGAGAATTGATGAGCGCACAGCTGCTTTCTTTGCATTAGGAATCATTAAAGCAACAGGTCGCCCGGTTCCAATTGTTTGCACAAGTGGAACGGCTGTTGCTAATTACCACCCAGCAGTACTAGAAGCCAGTCACACGAATGCTCCGCTATTAGTTTTAACTGCTGATCGCCCTGCTATCTTGCGTAAAACTGGTACAAATCAAACGACTGAACAAGCAAGAATTTATGGAAAAGCAGTTCGCTACTTTGCAGATATCGATGGACCAGTGTTTCCGATGGATCTGCCTTTTGATAGTTTGCGAAATGGACCAGTGCATTTAAATGTTCAGTTCGATGAACCGATGCTTCCAGATGAGTCTGATCAGTGGTTGGATGAAATTAAAGTCTCTGCTAAAGCTTTCGAATCTAGAACTAAGCCATCAACACTCAAGAGTGATGCAAATAGAGGTGTTCTAGTTATTGGTCATGATCGCGGCGGATTAAGCGTTGAGAGCGTTAGAAAGTTTGCTAAAGAATTAGGTTGGCCGACTATTGCCGAGGATCCTCTTTCATTTCCTGATGCAGTAGCTCATGCCTCTATCTTCTTAACTTCAGTTCAAATTCGTGCAGCCTTGATTCCACAAACAGTAATTGTCATTGGTCGAACGACTTTGTCTCGCTCAATTAATACCTTCTTAAAACTAGCTCCCACTCAGATAGTTATTGATCCACGCATGGCCACTGTAGATAGTGACAGATATGCAGATAAGCGCTTTATGCAGATTCCAGAGCTCAATACAAAATCAGCATCACCTGAATGGATTGAGCAGTGGGAAAAATACGCAGATCGTGCTGCAAAGAGTATTGATGCACTAACTGGATTTAGCGAAGCTGTTATTGCTAGAGAGATAGCCGCCAACTTGCCTGAAGGTTCCACACTCTTTGTTTCATCTTCTAGACCCATCAGAGATTTAGAGGGATTTGGTACACCTCGTTCAGGTGTGAGAACTTATGCAAACCGGGGACTTGCTGGCATTGATGGCAATATTTCGACAGCCCTAGGAATTGCTTCGGCTAGCAAGCAAACATTTGCAGTACTGGGTGATTTATCTTTCTTACATGATTTAACTGGATTAATTCACCATGAAGATATTGATTGCTGCTTTATCGTGATTAACAACGATGGAGGTGGCATTTTTTCTACGTTGCCACAACGTGGTGTAGATGGCTTTGAAAGCGTCTTTGGCACACCACATGGCCTTGACCCAGCTGCAATTGCTAGCGCAATGGGGATTAATTCATCAACAATTTCATCTATTGATGAGCTGAAGAAAGTATTGAAGTCACCAGTTAAAGGTATTTCAATAGTTGTTGCAAACGTTGCATCCCGCGATGAGAATGCGGATTCACTTAAAGCAATCTATGAATCGATGAACTCTATTTAAACTAATGCGCTTCTCATTGGTATGAACTTTGCTTCACTTTCAGCTAACTCTTTTACTGGATCAGATCCAGCAACAATGCCGCATCCAGCAAAGATTCGGATTGAATCACCTTTAATCTGACCACAACGCAGCGCAATACCTAATTCGCCATCTCCTGCTGCATCAATCCAACCAACAGGGCCGGCATAGCGACCGCGAGAGATTGCTTCAATTTCATTGATAAGGGCGGCAGCTTTATCTCTAGGAGTTCCACAGACTGCTGCCGATGGATGAAGTTGTTCCAAGATTGTGAATGCATCAACATGGGTCAAAGTTTCAGCAAGAGCTCCAGTCACATCAGTTGCAAGGTGCATAACATTTGCTAAGTGCAAGACAAAAGGAGATTCAGGAACGTTGATAGATGTGCAGAAAGGCTCAATTGCATCTGCAACTGAGCGAACTGCATATTCATGTTCTTCTAAATCCTTTGATGAACGCGCTAGTGATGCAGCAAGTGCTAAATCTCGCTCGTCATCACCGGTTTTACTGATAGTTCCAGCTAAGACTCGGGATGTGACCATGCTCTTTGTTAAACGCAAAAGAAGTTCAGGTGTTGCTCCCACCAAACCAGCCACAGAGAAGTTCCAAGTGGAGGGGTATTCAGCACCAGGCTTTCTCACTACTTTCACTAACTTCCCAGGTGATAGAAGTCTTAGGCAAATCTATTTTCTCTAAATTGAGAATCGGTTGTGGGTCTGAGCCAACCCAAGTAACCCATGATTTATCGCCTTTTTTACCCACTATTACTTTAGGAATGACAAGGACAGAGACATCATCAGGTGAGAAAGAAAATGAAGAGAACAGAATTGGTCCGGTGCCATTTCCGTGAACAGTATTAGTAACTGCAAATGTCTCTAACTGCTTCTGCCACCAGTGTCTGGCATCGGCAAATCTATGTGGCCCACTAACAGTTGTTGTTGCATAAACACCCCAACCAACTAAACCTTCCCCACCTCTTACCCAGGCAGTTGGAGCTGAATCTGGAAGCAAATCCAATAAGGGCAGGTGTTCGCCAAGGCGGGTGGTTGTGACAGGAATGAGGGAAGTCATAAGTGAAGTTCTACTTAATTATACTTTCGATTTACTAGCCGCCAAATAATTGGAAGTGAAGTTCCAGCAATTGCAATCTTTAGAACTTCGCCAACTATAAATGGTGTTAGCCCTGCATTTATTGTCCAGCTCCAACTTTGGCCAGTGAACTGATGAAGCCAGAGCAATCCGAATGTAAATGTTGTAAGTGTTCCAAGTAGCATTGAAGGCAGTGCTGTTACAAACTTTTGATCTAAACGCTTTTGTGCAAGTAAACCTAAAAGAAATGTTGAAACAAGCATTCCCACTAAATAGCCACCAGTTGCCCCAACGACTTTTTCAACTCCATAACTTTGCCCAGCAAATACTGGAGCACCAGCTATTCCAGCTAAGAGGTATGTTGCAAAGGTTGCAAAGCCAAGAGATGCGCCATAGGTCGTTCCAACTAAGAGAACGCCAAGAGTTTGCCCAGTAACTGGAACAGGTGAACCAGGAACTGGAATCGCAATTTGGGCCAGGGCAGCTAAGAAAAACACGCCCCCAACAATTAAGACCGCCCTACTCAGAGCACTTGCTCGAGGCAGCACGATTGTTCGAAGGGATGTGGCTGCAATCGACATATTCGAGTCCTCTCGTGTTGGCTAAGTTGTGGATGAGCCTACTTCAAGGGAGAATACGGCTATGTCGCGCGCTAATTTGAGCAAAGATCCCGATGAAGTAGCAGCGATGTTTGATGGCGTTGCCAAGCGCTATGACCTGGTCAATGATTTACTCAGTTTGGGGCGAACTAAGGCTTGGCGCAAAGCGGCAACGAAGATCATTGCCCCAGCCCCAGGGATGCAGATCCTGGATTTGGCCGCTGGCCCGGGTTCATCCTCTGAACCACTCCATAAAGCAGGGGCAACGGTCTTTGCCACTGATTTTTCTGAAGGAATGCTGGCAGTGGGCCGTAAAAGCCGCCCATATCTAAACTTCTCAAAGGCCGATGCCCTCAATCTGCCCTTTGAAACCAATCGCTTTGATGTTGTGACCATCTCCTATGGCCTTCGAAACACCGTTGATTACCCAAAGGCGCTCGCAGAAGCCCTTCGAGTCACCAAACCTGGCGGTCGTATGGTTGTGGTCGAGTTCAGCCATCCCACCTGGCGCCCATTTCGCACCATCTATACCGAGTATTTAATGAAAGCCCTGCCGGCCATTGCCCGCAAGACCTCCTCCAACCCAGATGCCTATGTCTATTTGGCTGAATCCATTAGGGCATGGCCTAATCAAAACTCTCTGGCTGCAGCCATGGAAGAAGCGGGGTGGAGCCAGGTGAGCTGGAAAAACCTCACAGGCGGGGTTGTTGCAGTTCACAGCGGGATAAAGGGCTAGCGGTCATTGGCATTAGCCAATGAACTCTAAGATTTCACCGTGCCAGCAACTTCTAATCCATACGTGCCTATTTTGGTATTAGGGGCTATCGGCTTTGGTTTTGCGGCTTTTTCAATAGTTGCAGGAGCCCTAACTGGTCCAAAGCGCTACAACCGTGCGAAGTTAGATGCTTATGAGTGTGGAATTGAACCTTCACCACAAGCTGCAGAGGGTGGACGTTTTCCAGTTAAATATTTCTTAACTGCAATGCTCTTTATTATCTTTGATATTGAAATTGTTTTCCTTTATCCATGGGCAGTCTCATTTGATGCACTTGGTCTCTTTGGCTTAATTGAAATGGCTATCTTCATTGGAACAGTCTTTGTTGCATATGCATATGTGTGGCGACGCGGCGGATTGGAATGGGATTAAAAAATGGGTCTTGAAGAGAAAATCCCAAGTGGTTTTGTTCTAACCACTGTTGAAAAGCTAGCTGGCTATATGCGCAAGAACTCATTGTGGCCAGCAACATTTGGTCTTGCATGCTGTGCTATTGAGATGATGGCAGTGGGTTCAGCAGCTAAATATGATATTTCACGTTTTGGTATGGAAGTTTTCCGTGCATCCCCCCGTCAAGCAGATTTAATGATTGTTGCTGGACGTGTTTCAAACAAGATGGCCCCAGTGCTTCGCCAGATCTATGATCAAATGGCAGCACCAAAGTGGGTAATTGCAATGGGTGCTTGTGCATCTTCTGGTGGAATGTTTAACAACTATGCAATTGTGCAAGGTGTTGATCACGTAGTTCCAGTTGATATCTATCTTCCAGGTTGCCCACCTCGACCTGAGATGTTGCTCGATGCAATCTTGAAACTTCACTCAAAGATTTATGATGAAAAATTAGGCTCAAATCGCGCACAAATCATCAAAGAAGTTGAACTTGCTGCAATGAATGCAAAGCCAACTATTGAGATGAAGGGCCTGTTGGCATAGATGAGTGAACAGGGAATGTTTGGTGCCAAGGGCACCGGCGACACATCAGGTTATGGCGGGCTAGTCCGCACAGCTGCTTCTACAGGCTCATCCGAGCGCCCATATGGCAGTTATTTTGATGAAGTTGCCGATGATTTAGAGCGCGCATACCCAATGTTTTCAGAGGCAATTGAACGCGTTGTGGTTGATCGCGGTGAATTAACTTTGCATGTCAAGCGTGAAAAGTTAGTAGAAGTTTCTAAGATTTTGCGTGATTCATTAAAGTTTGAAATGTGCATGGGTGTCTCTGGAGTTCACTATCCAACAGATGCAGGACGCGAGCTCCATGCCGTTTATCCATTACTTTCATTAACTAACAATCGACGCATTCGTCTTGAAGTATCCGTGCCTGATCTAGATCCTCACATTCCATCAGTTGTTGAAGTGTGGGCAGGAAATAACTGGCATGAGCGTGAGGTCTTTGACATGTTCGGAATCATCTTTGATGGCCATCCAGGTCTTACTCGTATTTTGATGCCAGATGATTGGCAAGGACACCCACAACGTAAAGATTATGCACTCGGTGGAATTCCAGTTGAGTACAAGGGTGCAACAACTCCTCCTCCTAATGAGAGAAGGAGTTACAAGTGACAGTTTTTGATCCATATGCACCGTCTCGCGATACAACTGAAGGAACTGTTTATTCAGTAACAGGTGGTGATTGGGATTCACTCGTTCAAGAGATTGGTTCAACCAAGGAAGAGCGGGTTGTTGTGAACATGGGTCCACAGCACCCATCTACTCACGGTGTACTGCGATTGGTATTAGAGCTTGAGGGTGAAACAGTTACTGAAGCTCGAGCAGGAATTGGCTACCTCCACACAGGTATTGAAAAGAACATGGAATACCGCAGTTGGACTCAGGGCACGACTTTCGTCACTCGTATGGATTACCTAAGCCCACTCTTTAATGAAACTGCCTATTGCTTAGCTGTTGAAAAGCTTTTGGGAATTACACAAGATGTTCCAGAACGTGCCAGCGTTATTCGCGTGATGATGATGGAGCTCAACCGAATCTCTTCACACATGGTTGCACTTGGTACAGGAGCCCTTGAATTAGGCGCAATTTCACCTATGTTCTTTGCCTTCCGTGAGCGCGAGATAGTCCTAGATATATTTGAAATGATTTCAGGCCTTCGCATGAATATGGCTTATGTGCGCCCAGGTGGAGTTCAACAAGATCTGCCCGAAGGTGCGATTCCAAAGATTCGCGATGCAGTAAAGCTGATGCGCAAGAACTTTAAAGACAACACAACGTTGCTTGTTGGAAATTCAATTTGGATGAAGCGCACACAAGGTATTGGTTACCTAGATCTAGCTGGTTGCACCACTCTTGGAATCACAGGTCCAGTACTACGTTCAACTGGTTTGCCTTGGGATCTGCGCAAGATGCAACCATATTGTGGTTATGAGGATTACAACTTTGATGTGATCACTGCAGATACTTGCGATGTTTATGGTCGCTTTTTAATCCGTATGAATGAACTAGAACAATCACTTCGCATTATTGAGCAAGCACTTGATAAGTTGGAAAAACTAGAAGGTGCACCAGTGATGGTTGCTGATAAGAAAATTGCCTGGCCAGCACAGCTTGCAATGGGTGGAGATGGACTGGGTAACTCTCTTAACCACATTCGCGAAATTATGGGAACATCAATGGAGTCATTGATTCACCACTTCAAGTTAGTCACAGAAGGTTTTCATGTTCCTGCAGGCCAGGTTTATGCAGCAATTGAATCTCCACGCGGTGAACTTGGTGCACAAGTTGTCTCTGATGGTGGAACTAAGCCATATCGAATGCACTTTCGTGAACCATCATTTAATAACTTGCAAGCAACTCCTGCGATGAGTGAAGGTGGCATGGTTGCCGACATTATCGGCGCAGTTGCCTCTATCGATCCAGTTATGGGAGGCGTAGACCGCTAATGGCATTCTCACAAGAAGATCTAGCAATCATGGAAACGATAATTAAGCGTTATCCACGTCCTCGTTCTGCAATTATGCCGTTGCTCCACTTTGTTCAATCACGTGCGGGCTATGTTACAAATGAAGGTATTGAAATCATTGCCCAGCAGCTAGAGCTAGCAGCTGCTGAAGTCACTGCTGTGTCTACGTTTTATACCCAATATAAGCCAACGCCAGTAGGTGAATACCACGTGGGTGTGTGCACAAATACTTTGTGCGCCATCATGGGCGGGGATGCAATTATGGATGGACTGAAAGAACACCTTGGAATTGAAAACAATGGTGTTACAGCAGATGGCAAAGTTTCACTTGAGCACATTGAGTGCAACGCCGCATGTGATTACGCACCAGTTATTATGGCTAACTGGGAGTTTTATGACAACCAGACTGTTGAGTCTGCAAAAGATTTAGTTGATTCAATGCGT
The DNA here is from genome assembly GCA_010024385.1 of Actinomycetota bacterium. Classification (GTDB taxonomy): domain Bacteria; phylum Actinomycetota; class Actinomycetes; order Nanopelagicales; family Nanopelagicaceae; genus Planktophila. The sequence continues at coordinate 58,960 of RGHD01000002.1, forward strand.
GCAGGTAATCCAAAGCCTCCAACTCGTGGACCAAATACTTTGGTTACATGGAAGCAAGCGTCTGAAGTTCTTGCGGGATTAAATGATGGAAGAGCAAATGAAGGCGTTCAAGCCGGCGGACCAACACTTCTTGGTTTGAAAATTGCAAAGGGAGAAACTAAGTAAATGACTAAGTTAACTCCAGTTCTATCTGCCCATTGGGATGAAAAAGATTCATTCACAATTGAGGGCTATAAGCGCCACGGTGGTTACACCGCATCTGCTAAAGCACTTGCGATGGATCCAGATGCAATTATTCAACTTATAAAAGACTCTGGACTACGCGGTCGTGGTGGTGCAGGTTTCCCAACTGGAATGAAGTGGGGCTTTATTCCTCAGGGTGATAACAGAGAGCACTACTTAGTTGTTAATGCCGATGAATCAGAGCCAGGAACATGCAAAGACACACCGCTGTTGATGGCAAACCCACATGTTCTTATTGAAGGCTGCATCATCGCTTGCCATGCAATTCGTGCAAAGCACGCATTTATCTATATTCGAGGTGAAGTAACGCATGTTGTTCGTCGCGTTAATCAAGCAATCGAAGATGCTTACAAAGCAGGATTGCTTGGAAATGGAATTGATGTTGTTCTACATATTGGTGCTGGTGCATATATCTGCGGTGAAGAAACCGCACTCCTTGATTCACTAGAAGGCTTCCGCGGCCAACCACGTTTGCGCCCCCCATTTCCAGCTATTGCAGGCCTTTATGCCCGCCCAACAGTTGTTAATAACGTTGAATCCATTGCTTCAGTGCCAGCGATTATCGCTAATGGCGCAGAGTGGTATCAGAGCATGGGAACTGAGAAAAGCAAAGGCGCAACACTTTATTCACTCTCAGGTCACGTGAATAACCCTGGCCAGTTTGAAGCACCACTTGGAATTACTCTTCGCGAAATTCTTGAACTTGCAGGTGGAATTCGCACCGGTCACACATTGAAGTTCTGGACACCTGGTGGATCTTCAACTCCACTCTTTACAGCAGAGCATCTAGATGTTCCATTGGATTACGAAGCTGTTTCAGCTGCAGGTTCAATGCTTGGAACTAAAGCTCTACAAATCTTTGATGAGACAACATGTGTTGTTCGCGCAGTATTGCGCTGGACTGAGTTCTATAAGCATGAGTCATGCGGTAAGTGCACACCTTGTCGTGAGGGCACATGGTGGTTAGTACAACTCCTTCGCGATCTTGAAGCGGGTAAAGGCACTGAAGCAGATCTTGCCAAGTTGCTTGATCTTTGCGACAACATCATGGGCCGATCATTTTGTGCTCTTGGTGATGGTGCAACAAGTCCAATTACTTCATCTATTAAGTATTTCCGCGATGAATACATCGCTCACATTACTCATGGTGGATGTCCATTTGATCCAGTTGCATCAACTCTATTTGCAGGGGCAGGTGCATAAATGACTACTGAAGTCGTAGACATGATCACTGTCGTTGTTGATGGATTTGAAGTGAGCGTTCCTAAGGGAACATTAGTAATTCGCGCGGCAGAAAAACTTGGAATTCAGATTCCACGCTTTTGTGATCACCCACTTCTAGATCCAGTTGGTGCATGTCGCCAATGTTTAGTTGATATTGAAATTAATGGCCGTGCATTTCCAAAGCCACAGGCTTCTTGCACAATTCCAGTTGAGCCAGGCATGATTGTTAAAACTCAACTCACTTCACCAGTTGCTGAAAAAGCGCAGCGCGGTGTTATGGAGCTTCTACTTATTAACCACCCACTTGATTGCCCAGTCTGTGACAAGGGTGGGGAGTGCCCATTGCAAAACCAGGCAATGAGCAATGGCCAGGGTGAAACCCGTTTTGAAGGCGTGAAGCGCACATTCCAAAAACCAATCAATATCTCTTCTCAAGTATTACTAGATCGCGAACGCTGTGTTCTCTGTGCTCGCTGCACACGTTTCTCAGAGCAGATTGCATCTGATCCATTTATTACTTTGAATGAGCGTGGTGCTTTGCAACAAGTTGGTATCTATGAAAACAAACCTTTCGAGTCTTATTTCTCAGGCAACACAGTTCAAATCTGTCCAGTGGGAGCACTTACAGGTGCTGCATATCGATTCCGTGCACGTCCATTTGATTTAGTTTCAACACCATCTGCTTGTGAGCACTGTGCATCTGGTTGCGATATGCGCACCGATGTTCGTCGTGGAAAAACTTTGCGCCGCCTTGCTGGTGATGATTCAACTGTTAATGAAGAGTGGAACTGTGACAAGGGACGTTGGGCATTTAAATATGTCACATCCGTTGATCGCCTCACAACACCAATGGTTCGGAATGCATCCGGAGAATTAATTCCAGCATCTTGGCCAGAGGCGTTAGCTGCTGCAGCAAAAGGATTGAAAGCTTCAAAAGCTGCAGTTCTTGTTGGTGGCCGTGCAACGTATGAAGATGCATATGGTTATAGCAAGTTTGCACGTGTTGCACTTGGTACAAACGATATTGATTTCCGTTCACGTCTTTCATCAAATGAAGAACGTGAATTCCTTGCAGCACGCGTAGTTGGGTCGACTACAACGTATTTGGATATTGATCGCGCAGATCACGTTCTACTTGTTGGCTTTGAGCCAGAAGAAGAATCACCGATTGTTTTCTTGCGTTTGAATAAGCAAGTACGAAAGCGCGCACTCAAGGTCACAGCAATTGCAACCAAGCTTTCAATCGGAGTTGAAAAACTTAAAGGTGAGTTTGTAAAGGTTGCTCCAGGGGCTGAAGCTGCTGCTATTGCCTCACAATCACTTACTTCAAAATCAGTAATTTTAGTGGGGGAGAGAGCGGCAGAAAGTGCTGGAGTATTAAGCGCAGTTGCAGCTCTTGCTGATTCAAGTAATGCCAAAATCGCTTGGATTCCACGTCGTGCTGGTGAGCGTGGTGCACTTGAAGCCGGTGCTATCGGTAACTTGTTGCCAGGTGGACGCCCAGTTTCTGATGCATCAGCACGTGTTGATATTGCAGCGGTGTGGGGTTCTAACTCACTACCAAGTGCAGAAGGCAAGAGCACGCAAGAGATTTATGCAGCAGTAAATGCGGGTGAAATCGGTGCACTAGTTGTTGGCGGCGTTGATCCACTTGATGGTGAAGATAGCCAAAGCGCACTTGCAGCACTTGAAAAGGCTTTTGTTGTTTCTCTAGAAATTGCTAGCAGTGCAGTTACACAACATGCAGATGTTGTATTACCAGTTGCTGCAGTTACTGAAAAGAGCGGTTCATTTTTAAACTGGGAAGGACGTCCACGATCATTTGATGCTGCAGTGCAAGATTCACTTAATCGCAGCGATCTCCGTATTCTTTCAATGATTGCCCAAGAGATGGGTACATCAATAAATCTTGGAACTGTTAGCGCAGCTATTAAGGAAATTTCATCCCTTGGTAAGTGGGAGGGTACTCGCGCATCAATGAGTAAAGTTTCTGCATCTGCCCAGCCAACAGTGTCTGGAGATCAATTCATCCTCACATCATGGCGCCGTTTGCTTGATCTTGGAACTTTGCAACAAGGTGAAGAAAACCTTGCAGGAACAGCCAGAAAAACTGTTGCAGTTATTTCACCTAAGCGTGCTGGCGCACTTGGGGTGGTCGATGGCGACAAACTTAAGATTTCAACTTCTTTAGGTTCAGTAACTTTGAGCGCACTTGTTGAAGATATTCATGATGATGCAATCTGGGCACCACGTAATTCACGCGGTTCTCAGTTACTAGTAAATCTAGGCGTTGCACATGGCGCAGTAGTGAGTGTGGTGAAGGTATGACAACAGCAGAGCTCATTGCCGCAGATTCAGGGACAACCATTCTCATCAAGGCACTCCTAGTCTTTATTTTCTGTGTCCTTCTAACGCTTATGTCGGTATGGGGAGAGCGTCGCCTTGTTGGTCGAATGCAGGAGCGTCCAGGTCCTAACCGTGTTGGTCCATTTGGCTTAATTCAAGCTTTAGCTGATGGCGTGAAGTTAGCGCTTAAAGAAGATTTAATTCCGGCGGCGGCAGACAAGATTGTCTTTGTTCTTGCACCAATCATCAGTGCAACCACATGCTTTATGTCTTTTGCTGTCATTCCTATTACTGGTGAAGTTTCACTCTTTGGTCAAAAAACTGCGATGCAGTTAACTGATCTTCCAGTAGGCGTTCTCTATGTTTTAGCAATTGCATCAGTGGGTGTCTATGGAATTGTGTTGGCTGGTTGGTCATCTGGTTCTACATATCCACTCCTTGGCGGATTGCGCTCAAGTGCTCAAGTGATTTCATATGAAGTTGCGATGGGACTTTCTCTTGTTGCGGTATTTATTTATGCAGGTTCAATGTCAACTTCTGAGATTGTGGCTGCGCAATCAACGTGGTGGTATGGCGTTGTGCTCTTCCCATCATTTGCAATCTATGCAATCTCAATGGTGGGTGAGACTAACCGTGCACCATTCGATTTAGCAGAAGCAGAGGGTGAATTAGTTGGTGGTTTCCACACTGAGTATTCATCACTTAAGTTCGCACTCTTCTTCTTGGCTGAGTATGTAAACATCATCGCAGTTTCAGCACTTGCCACAACTCTCTTCCTTGGCGGGTATCACGCACCTCCAGGACTTGGATTTACTGAAGCCTGGTTAGGCGGATGGTTTACCGGCATCTGGTTCTTCTCAAAGGTGCTTGTTTTCTTCTTCGTATTCGTTTGGCTACGCGGCACGCTCCCACGTCTTCGTTATGACCAATTTATGCAGTTTGGTTGGAAGATCTTGATCCCAGTATCAATTCTCTGGATCTTGGTTGTTGCAACTCTTCGCACACTCTCACTAGAAGGTGCTCCACGCATTGTTGTCATTGGTTTTGCAAGCTTTGTGGTCCTTCTAGTTATGGCTGCAAATATCGGATTTGAAAATGCTAAGAAGAAAAAGCTGGAATCACTTGAGGTTGAAGTCAGTGAGCCATCTTTTGCTGTTCCAACTGTTCCAATGAATGTTTCAAACATCAATGTGTCACAAAGTAGTAAGGGAGGCGATCATGTCTGAGCAACTCGAACCGCTAAAGAAGAGCGAGATTTCGGTTAACGATATCGCCTACACAAAGATGCAGACAGGTGAATCAGTAGGACTACTCGGACACCTGAAAGGCTTTCTGGTCCCATTTTCGAAGATCTTTAAGAAGACCCTTACAGTTGAATACCCAGAAGTAAAAGCACCAACAGCAGAGCGCTTCCATGGTCGTCACCAACTTAACCGTCACCCAGATGGTTTAGAAAAATGTATTGGTTGCGAACTATGTGCTTGGGCATGTCCAGCAGATGCAATTTATGTTGAAGGCGCTGATAACACTCCAGAGAATCAAATGTCTCCAGGAGAGCGATACGGCAAGGTTTATCAAATTAACTATCTGCGTTGTGTGTTCTGCGGGCTATGTATTGAAGCCTGCCCAACACGCGCCCTAACAATGACTAATGAATATGAATTAGCTGATGAATCTCGCGCGAAACTAATCTTTGAAAAAGAAGATTTATTGGCACCACTTCGCCAGGGAATGTTGATGCCTCCGCATCCAATGTATCCAGATATGGATGAGAGCAATTACTACAAGGGTGAAGTAAAGCAATCACACCCATCTCAGGACGTGAAATAGATGCTTGATTTAGCTATTTCAGTGGGTCAAACACAGACGCCAGAGGCTGTTTTATTCTGGGTGCTTGCTCCATTGACTGTTGCTGCAGCGCTAGGAATGTTGCTAGTTAAAAAGGCGGTTCACTCTGCAATTTTGATGGCATCTGTCATGGTCAACTTGGCAGTTTTCTATATTGCTCAAGATGCTCTCTTCCTTGGAATCGTGCAGATTGTTGTTTATACCGGTGCAGTAATGATGCTCTTCCTCTTTATTCTCATGCTTGTGGGTGTTGATTCATCTGATTCACTCACTGAAACAATCCCAGGTCTTCGACCAATTGCCATAGTTGCAGCGGTTGGATTCGGTGGTTTGATGGTTTCTTTAATTGGTCGTGCAACTCTTGGTCGAAACGCAATTGGATTAGATGCAGCCAATTCACTTGGAAATGTTGAAGGCATCGCACAGCTTTTATTTTCAAAATATGTCTGGCCATTTGAAGTTGTTTCAGCGCTTTTGATCACTGCAGCGCTAGGTGCAATGGTTCTTGCCCATCACCAAAGTATTCAAATGCGACCAACTCAGCGCCAACTTTCAACCCAACGCTTCCGTGGGAAATCACTTGCTAACGCTGCAGGTCTTCCAGCACCAGGTGTATTTGCTCGTCACAACGCTGTAGATGTTCCAGCTCTTTTGCCAGATGGCACTCCAGCTGCCAACTCAATTAACGCGACTTTGCAAGCACGTGGCGACATGCTCAACTCAGGCACATTTGAACTTGGCAAGGTCGACACCAGTAAGGGAGAGGAGAAGTAAATGGATGCAGCTAACTATCTATATCTATCTGCACTTCTCTTCACAATTGGAGCTGTTGGAGTAGTTGTTCGACGCAATGCAATCGTTGTTTTTATGTGTGTTGAACTCATGCTTAACGCTGCAAACCTAGCTTTTGTGACGTTTTCTAGAATTAATGGTGATCTCAACGGTCAAGTAGTGGCTTTCTTTACGATGGTTGTTGCCGCGTGTGAGGTTGTGGTTGGTCTTGCAATTATCGTGACGATTTATCGCTCACGCCGTTCAGCATCAGTTGATGATGCTAGTTTGTTGAAGCGATAGCCATGACAACTTCAAATAGCCTCGTATATTTAATTGCGCTGCCATTACTTGGCGCAACCATCCTTTTACTTGCTGGCCGACGTGCTGATAAGTGGGGCCACATTCTTGGAACTCTTATGCCTGCATCATCTTTTGCGGTTGGTCTCTATCAACTCTCATTGATGCTCGGCCGATCCGCAGAAGAGCGCCCAGTAGGTCAGAAGCTATTTGAGTGGATCTCGGTTGGAAGTTTTAAGGTTGATGCGGGATTACTTCTTGATCAACTTTCAATCTGCTTCGTGCTTCTCATTACCGGCGTTGGAACATTAATCCACATTTATTCAATTTCTTATATGTCACACGATAAAGATCGCAGACGCTTCTTTGCATATCTCAACCTCTTCATTGCAGCGATGCTCTTGTTGGTACTTGGTGATAGCTACCTCAATCTTTATGTTGGTTGGGAAGGCGTGGGTCTTGCTTCCTACCTATTGATTGGTTTCTGGAATCAAAAGCCTGCTTATGCAACTGCATCCAAGAAGGCATTTGTTATGAACCGTGTTGGTGACATGGGACTCTCTTTTGCAATCATGATTGCTTTTGCAACAGTCGGAACTGTTTCATTTGCGGGAATCAAAGAGCAGGTCGACCAGACATCAACCGGGGCACTTACTGCCATAGGAATTATGTTGCTGGTTGCAGCAGCTGGTAAATCAGCTCAATTCCCATTACAGGCATGGCTGGGTGATGCGATGGCTGGACCAACCCCTGTCTCAGCACTTATTCACGCAGCGACAATGGTTACAGCAGGTGTTTATCTCATTACTCGCTCTAACTTCATTTTTGATGCTGCGCCAACTGCTCAACTACTAGTTGTAATCGTTGGCGCAATTACATTGCTGTTTGGTGCACTGATTGGTACTGCAAAAGATGACATCAAGAAAGCACTCGCTGCCTCAACAATGTCGCAGATTGGCTATATGACCCTTGCAGCTGGATTAGGTCCTGTTGGTTATGCCTTCGCAATCATGCACTTGCTAACTCACGGCTTCTTTAAAGCTGGGATGTTCCTTGGTGCAGGTTCAGTGATGCATGGAATGAATGATCAAGTAAATATGCGCAAATACGGCGCACTTCGAAAGTTTATGCCAATTACATTTGTGACATTTGGACTTGGGTATTTAGCAATCCTTGGTGTTCCACCATTTGCAGGTTTCTATTCCAAGGACATGATTATTGAAACCGCATTTAACGCCGGCGGTATAAAGGGAATTCTTCTAGGATCAGCTACATTGTTAGGTGCAGGAATTACTGCCTTCTATATGTCTCGCGTAATGATTCTTACTTTCACTGGAACAAAGCGCTGGGATGAGGATGCACATCCTCATGAATCCCCATGGTTGATGTGGCTACCAATGGCAATTCTTGCAATTGGTTCAGTCTCATCCGGATTCTTACTATCTCGTGGTGATGCACTTGTTAACTGGCTACATCCACTCTTTGATCATCATGAAGAGCACAAACATCACCTGCTCCAACCAATTGTTGTTTCAGGACTTGCCTTAACAATGGTTGCCATAGGTGTTGCAATTGCATTCTTTAAGTATTCACGCCAAGAAGTTGCTGCGATTGCTCCAGAAAATGTCTCAGTATTAACAAAGATTGCGCGCCAAGATCTCATGCAGGATCGCTTCAATGAGGCCGTCTTTATGCGCCCTGGCCAGCAGTTAACCCAGGTTTTGGTCAAAACTGATGAAGCTGTCATTGATGGAACAGTGCGCGCAGTTGGCCAGTTAGCAATGAGCTCTAGCTCACTTCTAAGAGGCGTTCAGAGCGGATTTGTACGTAGTTATGCAGCACTGATCTTTGTTGGAGCCGCCTTACTAATCGCAGGGATTTGGGTGGTGGTTCAATAATGAATTCCTTAGTTCTACTGATGCTCTTGCCAATCATTGGCTCGATTGCAGTTGCTGCTACACCTAGGACAAAAGAGGTTTTGAGTAAGCAGCTTGCACTTGCAACTACTGTGATTGTTGCCATCGCAACTCTAGCAATGGCTATGAACTTCCAGCGCGATAACGTTGATCTTCAGTTTGTTGAGAAGTATTCATGGATTCCAACTTTTGGTATTAACTTTTCTGTTGGTGTTGACGGTTTAGCACTTGTCTTGATTTTGATGTCAACGATTTTGGCACCAATTGTTGTGTTGTCAGGTTGGAATGAAGCTCATGGTGGCCGTTGGTCGGTTAAGACTTTCTACATTCTCATCCTTGTTCTTGAAACAATGATGATTGGTGTCTTTGCAGCAACGGATGTCTTCTTGTTCTACGTCATATTTGAAGCGATGTTGATTCCGGTTTACTTGCTTATTGGTGGTTACGGAACTGGTGAACGCTCAGCTGCAGCAGTTAAGTTCTTGATTTACAGCCTCTTCGGTGGATTACTGATGTTGGCATCCATCATTGCCCTCTACGTGATGTCAGGTGCTCAGGGTGGACATACTTTTGATCTGCAAGCACTTTCACAACTTGAAATGAGTTCGACTACACAAAACTTCTTATTCCTAGGCTTCTTCATCGCCTTTGCAATTAAGGCACCTCTGTGGCCACTTCACACCTGGCTACCAGATGCTGCTGCTTCTGCAACCCCTGGCACATCGGTGTTATTGCTAGGTGTTCTAGATAAAGTCGGAACTTTCGGAATGATTCGCTACTGCTTAACTTTGTTCCCAGAGGCAAGTAAGACATTCACACCTTTGATTATGGTTCTTGCGGTGATTTCAATTGTTTACGGCGCAATCCTTGCAATTGGTCAAAAAGATCTAAAGCGCTTGATTGCATTTACTTCTATTTCTCACTTTGGTTTCATCACCATGGGCATCTTTGCAATGACCTCACAGGGTCACAGCGGGGCAACTTTGTATATGTTTAATCACGGCTTCTCAACTGCAGCGCTGTTTATCGTGGGTGGTTGGATGATTGCACGTCGTGGTTCTTCAACGATTGCAGACTTTGGCGGACTACAGCGCATCACACCAGTGATGGCTTGGTCGTTCTTCTTAGCTGGGATGTCCTCACTTGCCTTGCCAGGCTTGTCTAGCTTTGTGAGTGAGTTCTTAGTTCTTGTTGGAACATTTACTCGCTATCCAGTCCATGCAGTTATTGCGACATTTGGAATTGTTCTAGCTGCGCTCTATATCTTGATTCCAGTTCAAAAGGCTCTGCACGGTCCAACCGCGCCGGGTAATGAGGAATTAAGGGATCTCAATATTCGTGAGAAGGTTGCAATTGCACCAGTGATGGCAATGATCATTGCACTTGGTTTCTATCCTTCGCCGCTATTAAATGTAATTAATCCAGCCTCAGCGCATGTGATTGCTCAAATGGGCTTCACAGATCCAGCTCCAACGAATGGTGATAAATAATGGAATTTAGCTCACCAGTTCTTAACTACACACTTCTCTCACCCATGCTTATTTTGCTGGGCGGGGCGATTATTGGCGTGCTAGTTGAAGCCTTTATGTCTAAGGCGCTCCGCCCGATCACACAATTATCAGTGACTATAGGTTCCTTAATTTTGGCACTGGTGCAAGTATGGAGAATTCGCAACGACCAATCTCTTACTGCAGCTATGGGCTCAGTGGTCATAGATGGTCCTGCGGTTTTGATGCAGGCTTCAATTCTTATTATTTCTCTCATCTCTATTTTGCTAATAGCAGATGCCCAGCAATTCACAGCATTAGCTGCATCACTTCCTGGTTCAGAAGAAGAGCGGCATGCGCTGCAAAGTGGTAATCAAGTAACTGAGGTTTATCCGCTTACCCTTTTTGCTGTGGCGGGAATGATGTTGTTCCCTGTCTCCAGTGATCTCATTACATTGTTTGTGGCACTTGAAGTGCTCTCATTGCCGCTGTATTTAATGGCAGGGCTTTCTCGTCGTCGTCGTTTAGCATCACAGGAAGCAGCACTTAAGTACTTCTTACTTGGTGCTTTTTCATCAGCATTTTTCTTATTTGGCGCAGCTTTCCTCTATGGATACTCATCATCAATTAGTTTTAGCGGAATTCGCAGCGCCGTTGTTGGAGGCAGCGGAAACGATGTCTTCCTACTCATCGGAATCTCATTTCTATCTGTTGGTCTGCTCTTTAAAGTTGGCGCAGTTCCATTTCATGCCTGGTCACCAGATGTTTACCAAGGTGCACCAACACCAGTAACTGCATTTATGGCAGCTGCAACAAAGATTGCAGCCTTTGGTGCAATGCTTCGTATTTACTACACCGTCTTTGCAAATGCCCAATGGTCATGGTCACCAATGCTCATAATCATTGCAATCATCACTATGGTCTTTGGTTCACTAGTTGCCATCGCACAGCGCGATGTGAAGCGCATGTTGGCCTACTCCTCCATCGCCCATGCCGGCTTCTTGTTAACCGGCATTATTGCCTTGAATAAGGCTGGCCTTGAGGCATCACTGTTCTATCTCTTTGCTTATGGAATCACAACTGTTGGCGCATTTGCCGTCGTGACTTTGGTTCGTGACTCTGCAGGTGAAGTAACAGATCTCAACCGTTGGAAAGGTTTAGGAAAGCGCTCTCCTTGGGTTGCAATAGCTTTTGCCACATTCTTACTCTCCTTTGCTGGAATTCCTCTTACTAGCGGATTTATTGGAAAGTTTTCAATCTTCTCTGCAGCATATGAAAGTGGCGCAACAAGTGTTGTTATCGCTGGTGTCCTCTCTAGCGCTGTTGCAGCCTTCTTCTATATCCGCGTTATTGTTTTGATGTTCTTCACTGATCCAGTCGAAGATGGAACTAGTGTTGAAATCCCATCATCACTTACTTCAATTACGGTTATTTTCTCGATGATTGTGACAATTGCCTTGGGCGTATTCCCAGCGCCAATTCTTGACTTCATCTCAAACCTCGCAACCTTCATTCGCTAATGTCATCATTTGGCATTCCCAACATCGCTCCAGAGTTGGAAACAACTCTCATTCGACAGATGGCCGAAGTTGAAAGCCTGCTTCTGAGTCATACGCGTAGTGAGTATCCATTTGTTGATGAGACTGCACACCACCTTGTTGCAGCTGGCGGTAAGCGCTTGCGTCCACTGCTGACTTTATTAACAGCCCAGTTTGGTGATTCCACCCACCAGGGAGTTATTGCTGCAGCAGTTGCCTGCGAAATTACACACCTTGCAACGCTCTATCACGATGATGTTATGGATCAAGCACCACTTCGTCGCGGCGTGGAAAGTGCCAATATGCGATGGGGAAATACCATTGCGATTTTGACGGGTGATTTTCTCTTTGCAAAGTCCTCTGATCTTTTAGCTGACCTTGGTCCAGAAGCAGTGCGCCTGCAGGCCCGCACATTCGAGCGTTTAGTTATTGGCCAGATCATGGAAACCCAGGGACCAAACCCAGGACAAGATCCACTTGAGCATTACCTAAAAGTTGTGGCAGATAAAACTGGTTCTTTAATTGCAGCTTCAGCTAGATATGGTGGAATGATTTCTGGGGCACCAATAGAAATCACAGAAACAGTAACAAAATTTGGAGAAAAGATTGGTGTTGCATTCCAGTTAGCTGATGATGTTATTGATATCGCTAGTGAGTCTTTTGAATCAGGAAAAACACCAGGAACAGATTTACGTGAAGGTGTTCCAACGCTAGTAACACTTAATGTCATGAAATCAACGGATTCCGCTGATGCCGAATTGCGTCACTTGCTCAGTGCTCCAATCGAAGACGAAGCAACTGTTGCTCAAGTTTTACGCGAATTACGTCAACACAAAGCACTCGATGAATCTCGATCTCAATTACTTTCGATTGCTAAAGAAGCGCGAACGGCACTCGGTCCATTGCCAGTTGGTGAAGCTACAGGTGCGTTGCTATCCCTGTGCGACGCTGTTATTGACCGTACG
>RGHD01000011.1 GCA_010024385.1 Actinomycetota bacterium
TCCAATAGATCTTCTCGATCGCACCTGGCCAAACAAAAAGATAACCAAAGCGCCTCAGTGGTGTTCTGTTGATCTTCGTGATGGCAACCAGGCACTTATTGATCCGATGGATACACCACGCAAGTTAGCGATGTTCAAACTTTTAGTAGCAATGGGATACAAAGAAATTGAAGTTGGTTTCCCAAGTGCTAGCCAGACTGATTTTGATTTCGTTCGAAAGATTATTGAAGAGAATCTGATTCCAGATGATGTAATTATTCAGGTTTTAACCCAGGCACGTGAGGCGTTAATTGTTCGCACCTTTGAAGCAATCAAGGGCTCAAAGCAGGCAATCGTTCACCTGTATAACTCAACTTCAACTTTGCAGCGCCGAGTTGTCTTTGGTCTTGATAAAGATGGCATCAAAAAGATTGCAACTGATGCTGCCAAGATATGTCTAGACCTGGTTAAAACCGTTCCTGAAACAAAGGTCTCTTTTGAGTACTCACCTGAGTCCTTTACAGGCACAGAGTTAGAGTTTGCGGTTGAGGTGTGTAATGCCGTCAATGATGTGTGGAAGCCAACCCCACAGTGGAAAACAATCATGAACTTACCAGCAACAGTTGAAATGGCAACACCAAATGTTTATGCCGACTCAATTGAGTGGATGTGTCGTAATTTAAATAATCGCGACAGCGTCATTGTTTCACTACACCCACACAATGATCGTGGCACAGGTGTTGCAGCTGCAGAATTGGGATATCTAGCAGGGGCCGATCGCATTGAAGGAACTTTGTTTGGAAACGGTGAGCGCACAGGAAATGTTTGCCTTGTGACTCTTGGAATCAACTTAGTCACACACGGCATTGATCCACATATCGATTTCTCAAACATTGAGGAAGTGCGTCGCACTGTGGAATACGCCAACCAACTCCGTGTTCCTGAACGCCATCCTTATGGTGGAGACCTTGTATTCACAGCGTTTTCAGGTTCTCATCAAGATGCAATTAAAAAAGGCTTTGATCATATGGCAGTTGATGCAAAGGCTGCTGGCAAAGAAGTACGTGATCACACATGGGCAATTCCTTATTTGCCAATTGATCCATTAGATATTGGTCGCAGCTATGAAGCTGTTATCCGCGTGAACTCACAATCAGGTAAGGGCGGAGTTGCTTATCTGATGAAGAATGAGCATCACCTTGATCTGCCGCGTAGATTGCAGATTGAATTCTCTAAAATTGTTCAGGCTAAGACCGATGCCGAAGGCGGAGAAATTAGCGCAGAAGATTTGTGGAACATATTCGAAGATGAATATCTGCCAACGCAGAGTGCACCATGGGGACGTTTTCGTCTAAAGGGCTTAAGCCAAAGCTCTGTTCTTGGTGAAGATGTTCACTTAAATGTTTCACTCACAGATCGTGGCCAGATGCAAGAACTCAAAGGTCAAGGCAACGGACCGATTGCAGCGTTTTGTAATATTTTGCAAAACTATGGAGTTGATGTTCGTGTTCTAGATTATTACGAGCACGCTCTCTCAGCAGGTGGCGATGCATCGGCTGCGGCATATTTGGAATGTTCAATCGATGGTCAAACCTTGTGGGGTGTTGGAATCGATCCAAATACCACCACGGCATCGCTCAAAGCAGTCGTGTCTGCCATAAATCGCGCAATTCGCTAATCAACGCACTACCTTTGCCCGTATGAGTTTGTACCGGGATGAGGCAATCGTCCTTCGCACGCAAAAGCTCGGTGAGGCCGACCGCATCATCACGATGCTGACGAAAGATCATGGGCGTATTCGAGGCGTTGCCAAAGGTGTCAGACGCACCATGTCGAAATTTGGAGCACGTCTTGAACCAGGTAGCCACGTAGATATCCAGCTCCATGTGGGAAAAACCTTTGACACCATTACACAAGTTGAAGCTTTGATGAATTACGGAGAAGCGCTCACCCAGGATTATCAGCGTTGGACTGTGGCTTCAGCGATATTAGAAGCTGCAGAGCGCTTTTCACCTCATGAGCATGAACCTGCACTCCAAGAGTTTCAATTAGTTGTGGGTGGAATGAAAGCGTTAGCTGAAAATAGATATGAACCTCTGCTCATTCTTGATGCATTCCTGCTGCGCTCGCTAGCAGTTGCTGGTTATGCGCCATCGATGACGATTTGTTCTAGGTGTGAAAAACCTGGCCCGCACAGATATTTCTCATTAGTTGGGGGAGGATCAGTTTGTAATGACTGCCGACCATCTGCATGTGCAACTCCTGCGATGGAAACCTTGCAATTAATGGGTGCACTTATTAGCAGTGATTGGGAGAGTGCCAGTGCAAGTGAAGGTAAACATCGCCGAGAGGCTAGTGGATTAATTGCTGCTTATTTACAATGGCACCTTGAGCGCGGTTTAAGGAGTTTGCCAATGGTGGAACGAGTATGACAATTCATATTCCAAATCATGTTGCCGTTGTTATGGATGGTAATGGACGCTGGGCCAAACAACGAGGACTACCGCGAACTGCAGGACATGAAGCAGGGGAGGCCGCACTTTTTGATGTGGTGCAAGGTGCAATTGAATTTGGCGTTAAAGAGCTAAGTGCCTATGCATTCTCAACTGAAAACTGGCGAAGATCACCGGATGAGGTTCGCTTTCTTATGGGCTTTAACCGCGATGTATTAAAGCGCCGCCGCGATCAGATGAATGAGATGGGTGTTCGAATCCGTTGGGTGGGTCGCTCAAAAAGACTTTGGAGTAGTGTCATTAAAGAGCTTGAAGAGGCTGAAGAGTTAACCGCCAAGAACAAAACTCTGACATTAAATATGTGCGTTAATTACGGAGGGCGCGCTGAGATAGTTGATGCTGCTGCTGAGTTAGCGCGTGATGTGAAGAGAGGCAAAGTAAAGGCCGATTCAATTACTGACAAAACCTTTGCTAAGTATTTAGATTCACCCACAATGAGTGATGTGGACCTGTTCTTGCGCTCATCAGGTGAACAGCGCACCAGTAATTTCTTACCGTGGCAAAGTGTTTATGCAGAGCTTGTTTTTATGGATGTCTTGTGGCCAGATGTAACACGCAAAACTTTGTGGAAAGCGATTGAAGAGTATTCACAGCGTGATCGCAGATTTGGTAAGGCTTAGCACTTAGGGCAAAGGCCAAAGATTTCTGCTGTGTGGCCAACATCGCGAAAACCAAACTCTTGAGCCATTGTCTTGGCCCACTTTTCAATTGCCCCACCTTCGATCTCAACAGTCTCTCCGCAGCCTTTACACACTAAATGATGATGGTGTGCGCCACCGCATAAGCGATAAATAGCCTCACCATCCTCTCGCCGCAAGACATCGACAATCTTGTCATTAAGTAGAGATTGAAGTGAGCGATAAACAGTTGTTAAGCCAATACTTTCGCCCTCACGTTGCATGAGTCGATACACCTCTTGAGCACTAGCAAAACCGCCTGCTCGCTCTAGAGTGGCAAGGACTCTGGGGTTTGATCTACTCATGTGATCTTTACTTAATACCAATATTTCCCACAATGAGCCACATCGCAAGTACACCAACAACAGTGGCAGCCATTGTCAATTTAGAAGCATGTCTAGCGTGGGCTTCAGGCAATATATGCGAAGTTGAGAGATAAATAATGAAGCCTGAAAACATCGCCAGGTAAATTGCTAAAGATGACTCACTAACAGTGACGTATGAGGCTAAAGTTGCACCGCCGATGCGCATCACTGCGTCAACTCCTAGTAGAGCTATTGCTCGCTTGGTCCAGTTCCCAGTCTTTATCAAGAGCGAAACTGTGTTTAGGCCATCTGAAAACGCATGAGAGAGAATTGCGATGAATACTGCAAATCCAAGTGCGTTGTCTACTTTGAAAGCTAATCCAATGGCAACACCATCTAGAAATACGTGTCCACCCATAGCCAGAGCACCAAGGGTGCCAGCGATGTTTGCGCTGTGTTTATGTTCGTGCCCATAATCGGATTCAGCTGGCTCGTGCGATCCAAAGAGCTGCTCACTAAAGTGCAGAAGTAAGAAACCAGCGACAAGTGCGAGGGAGACAACTGGAACATCTCCAAGAGTGTTGGTATTGAGTTCGAAGACTTCAGGGATTAAGTCGAAGGCGACAAGGCCTAGAAGTAGTCCAGCAGATAGACCGAGAACCAAGTGCAGTCGATCTCTTGAGCGGATAGCCAAAGCTCCACCGGCAGTTGTGGCAAGTACGGTCACAGCAGCTAATGCAATGGCGACGTTCATAGCAGAAACATAGCACAAATGAAAATGATTTTCATTCCCATACCCAACAATCCCCCTAGCTATAGGCTCAGTCCATGCTCGCAATCGCCAGATTTAACGTCGCCCTAGGCAATGCCGCCCACTTTGAGGCTCAACTTTCGATTGCACTAGAGGCGCTGTCGCAATGTGCTGGCTTTGTAAAAGGTGAAATTGGCCAAAATCTAGATGAAAGCTCACTCTGGACATTAGTGACCCATTGGGAAAATGTGGGTTCATATCGCAGAGCACTGAACAATAACAATGTAAAGATGAATGCGATCCCACTTCTTGCACAGGCAATTGACGAGCCTGGTGCATATGAAAGGCCTTACTCAGAGTAAAATTCATGCACGGAAGTAACATCAGTTGCTTTTCGCCGACAGCCAGCCGGACGGAGATTATTGTGGCAACGGATCGTTTAGAAAATATCGTCGCTTTATCAAAGCGTCGAGGATTTGTTTTTCCATCCTCTGAAATTTATGGCGGATTGCGTGCATCCTGGGACTACGGCCCATTAGGTGTTGAGTTAAAAAATAACGTCAAGCGCCAGTGGTGGAAATCTATGGTTACAGGCCGCGAAGATGTTGTCGGTCTTGACTCATGTGTAATTTTGGCAAAAGAAGTCTGGGAGGCATCCGGACACGTCGCAACATTTAGTGATCCTCTTACAGAATGCACCGCATGCCATAAGCGCTACCGCGCCGATCACTTAGAAGAGGCCTATGAAGCTAAGCATAAAAAAGCTCCGGCTTCACTAGCTGAAATTAACTGCCCTGCATGTGGCAACAAGGGTCAGTTCACTGAACCTAAACAATTTAGCGGAATGCTCAAAACTTATCTGGGGCCTGTTGAGGATGAATCAGGGCTGGCGTTTTTGCGTCCAGAAACTGCTCAAGGAATCTTTATTAACTTTGATCAAGTAATGACGACCTCTCGTAAGAAGCCCCCATTTGGAATTGGGCAAATTGGTAAGTCTTTTCGCAATGAAATCACTCCAGGAAACTTTATCTTCCGCACACGTGAGTTTGAGCAGATGGAAATGGAGTTTTTCGTAGTTCCAGGAACCGATGAAGAGTGGCACCAATACTGGATTGATACTCGTATGGCTTGGTATACCGGTCTTGGTATCAATCCTGATCGCCTTCGTATTTATGATCATCCAAAAGAAAAGTTGTCGCACTATTCAAAGCGCACTGCAGATATTGAATACAAGTTTGAGTTTGCAGGAACCGAGTGGGGCGAGTTAGAAGGTATAGCCAACCGCACAGATTTTGATCTTAAAGCTCACTCTTCAGCATCTGGAAAAGACCTGTCTTATTTTGATCAAGAAAAGGGAGAACGTTGGACTCCTTATGTCATTGAGCCTGCAGCAGGTGTTGATCGTTGCACGCTGACGTTCTTGATGGATGCATTTACTGAAGATGAAGCTCCAAATAGCAAGGGTGAAATGGAAAAGCGTGCAGTCCTAAAACTTGATTATCGATTAGCACCAATTAAGGTTGCTGTTCTTCCTCTTTCACGTAATACTGATTTATCTCCAAAAGCTAGAGATCTAGCTGCGCAGCTTCGCAAGAACTGGGCAATTGATTTCGATGACTCAGGTGCAATTGGTCGCCGTTATCGCCGTCAAGATGAAATCGGTACGCCTTACTGCATCACTATTGACTTTGAAACTCTAGAAGATCATGCAGTTACAATTCGCGATCGTGACACAATGGCGCAAGAACGTATCGCTCTTGATCAGGTTGAAGCTTGGTTGGCACCGCGATTACTAGGCTGCTAAAACCCCTTCTCCTGCCACTGGCAAGTGGTGATCATTTAATTGATCCACCCGTTGTGCTTGCTCCAATGGCAGGAATAACTAATGCGCCTTTTCGCACGCTCTGTCGCGAACAAGGTGCTGGACTATTCGTTTCCGAAATGGTTACAGCTCGCGCTCTCATTGAGCGCCGTCCAGAGACAATGCGCATGATTGTTCCTGGTAAAGATGAGTGGCCGAGATCAGTTCAGCTCTATAGCGTTGATCCGACGACTATGCGCGCTGCTGTGACAATGATGGGTAAAGAGAATTTAGCTGATCACATTGATATGAACTTTGGTTGCCCGGTTCCGAAAGTAACAAGAAAGGGCGGGGGAGCAGCCCTTCCTTATAAGCGCAAGCTTTTTTCAAATATCGTCCAAGCAGCCGTTGAAGCAGCAAAACCTTTTGGGATTCCAGTAACGGTAAAGATGAGAATAGGCATAGATACTGATCACCATACATATTTAGAAGCAGCGCAATCTGCAGCAGATTTAGGTGTTGCATGGGTGGCACTTCATGCACGCACAGCAGCACAAATGTATGAAGGCAAAGCCGATTGGTCTGCAATTACACAGTTAGTTGAGCACTTAAAGCCAAGCGGAGTACCTGTTTTAGGAAATGGCGATATCTGGTCTGGAAATGATGCCGTCGAAATGGTCAAGCAAACAGGGTGTGCAGGAGTTGTAGTTGGTCGCGGTTGCTTGGGCAGGCCATGGTTGTTTGCAGATTTAGTCAGTGCACTAGAAGGTAGCGAAAAAGAAAGTCTTCCTCATCTTCATCAAGTGCGAGAAGTAATGTTTAGACATGCGAACTTGATTGTTGAGTATTTAGAGTCTGAAGATCGCGGAATGCGCGATATGCGAAAGCATATGGCCTGGTATTTAAAGGGTTTTAGAGTTGCCCGCGAAATTCGCCATGATTTAGGAATGGTTTCTTCGCTAGCGCAGATGCGTGATCTGCTGGATCAATTAGAAGATCAGCCATATCCAGTTGAAGTGGGAGATAAACCACGTGGTCGCACAAGTCACGGCCGACCACCAACTTTGCCTGATGGTTGGTTAGATGATCCCGATGAACTAGTTCATGTTGAACTAGAGGATGCATTCTCGGGCGGATAAATGTTTCTTTTTAGATGGATTCGTCGCACAATTACGGTTATCGTTCTTATTGCTTTGATTGCACCTTGTTATGCAGTGTCTCAAGTATGGCGAGCAGCAAATAATCCAATTGTGCGTCAAGGCGATGTCATTGTTGTATTAGGCACAGCTCAATTAAATGGGCGACCAGGTGACGCGCTAGAGGCTAGGTTGAAAGAAGCAAAGCGAATATTTGATCTAGGGTACGCGCCAACAATAATTACTGTGGGCGCTGGAGCACCAGGTGATCGCACGACAGAAGCTGCGTCTGGAAAATACTGGCTTCGTATGAACGGCATATCTTCAAAGAAAATTACTGCAATTGAAGAGGGCAGAGATACCCTAACAAGCACTAAGGCATATGTAGCGGTAATGAAAAAAAGATACGTAAGTGATGTCATCATCGTTACTGATCCTTATCACTGTAAACGTGCAATGACGATGGCTAATGATCTAGGTGTAGTGAGCACGTGTTCACCTGTTAAAGATGGCCCAAATACGATTTCGGCCTCAAGCTACAAGTATTTACTACGCGAATCTGGTGCCTATTTGGTTTACATAACTGTGGGTCGACGAGGCATCCAAGTCAGCGATCATTTACCAGGTGCTGACATCATCACTAAGGTTATGCCGTGAGTTACAGCCAGCATGATCAAGAGAGATTTCTTGATGAACCAGCCAAGCGCGCCGGGCGGACAGAGTTCATGCGCGATCGCGCTCGTGTTATTCACTCAGCTGCACTTCGTCGATTAGCCGCAAAGACTCAAGTAGCAGTTCCTTGGGAAAATGACTTTCAACGCACACGATTATCGCATTCATTAGAGTGTGCACAAATTGGCCGCGAACTTGGTGAATCACTGGGTGCAGATCCAGATCTACAAGACACAGCATGCCTTGCCCATGATTTAGGACATCCTCCTTTTGGGCACAATGGTGAAGAAGCGCTAGCATCCATTGCCGCTGACTTTGGTGGCTTTGAAGGAAATGCCCAGAGTTTTCGTTTGCTAGTGCGCCTAGAAGCAAAGACTGTTGATAGTGATGGAAAAAGTGTTGGTCTGAATTTAACAAGAGCATCGCTAGATGGAGCAACTAAATATCCTTGGCCACGTTCGCACAACTCTCGCAAATTTGGTGTTTACGACGATGATGTTGAAGTTTTTAATTGGATGCGAACTGGTGCTCCAGTGGATAAGAAATGTATAGAAGCTCAAATCATGGATTGGTCAGATGATTGTGCTTACTCAGTTCATGACTTAGAAGATGCGATTTTTGCTAATCAGATTTCAGTGAAGAACTTTGATACAGACTTTGAAGAGTTATATCGGGTGATGGTTAGAGATTACGGAAGTGATGCAACTCAGCAAGAAGCAATCGATGCTCATAAGAGATTATCGGCGTTATCTGCTTGGCCGCATTATTATGATGGAACACATCGCTCACTTGCTCGCTTAAAGGATTCAACTAGTCAGCTTATTGGTCGCTTTGTTCTGGCTGCAGAGCTTGAGACTCGTAAAATTCATGGTGATGGTCCCCTCTCGCGCTACAGAGCAGACCTTGAAATCCCTCGGGAACAAATCATTGAAGTGGACTTCTTAAAGGCCATTGCAGGGCACTACTTAATTAATGCTGCACATTCACAAGATCGCTATGCCAAGCAACAACTTATTGTTAGTGAACTCGTTGAAATGCTTCGTGCTCGAGCACCACAGGAGTTAGATTCCTTTTTCCTCAAAAGTTGGAATCAAGCCAGCGATGAAATCGCTCGTATGCGCGTGATTATTGATCAAGTGGCGGCTTTAACCGACCCTGGCGCATATGCCCTCCATGCCCGTTTGTTAGCTTCTCGTTAAGATAAACCTATGAGTGGTCGAATTAAGGATGAAGATGTTGCATACATCCGCGACCGTGCCCCTATTGATGAAATCGTAGGGGAATATGTTCAGTTAAAAAGTGTAGGCGGGGGACAAAAGAAAGGCCTATGTCCTTTTCATGATGAAAAATCTCCTTCATTTCACGTAACACCGAGCAAAGGTTATTTTCACTGCTTTGGTTGTCAAACCGGCGGAGATGTCATCGCATTTTTAATGAAGATAGATCACCTAACGTTTACTGAAACTATTGAACGCCTTGCAGATCGCATGGGTTACACATTGCGCTATGAAGAAGGCGGACCATCCACAACAACATTTTCGGCCGGAGCTCGCTCACGTCTTATTGCAGCAAATACAGAGGCTGCACGTTTTTATCAAGAGCAACTTAACACTTCTCCAGATGCTGCCCACGGCAGAGATTTACTGACCAAGCGCGGTTTTGATAAAGATGCATGTATGAAATTTGGTGTGGGATTTGCACCAAATGAGTGGGATGCATTGACTAAGCACTTACGTGCACAGGGTTACAGCATTGATGAACTTGAAACTGCAGGACTTTCAAAAATGGGACAGCGCGGACCAATTGATAGATTTCGCAATCGCCTTACCTGGCCAATTAGAGATATCTCTGGCGATGTAGTTGGTTTTGGTTGTCGGAAACTTGCAAGTGATGAAGAAGATCAAGGTCCTAAATACCTTAATACTCCAGAGACACCAATCTATAAAAAGAGCCAAGTTCTTTACGGTTTAGATGTGGCTAAAAAAGAGATCGCAAAGAAGCGCCAGGCAGTCATAGTTGAGGGATATACCGATGTCATGGCTGCTCAATTAGCAGGAATCACGACCGCGGTTGCAACATGTGGCACAGCCTTTGGCGCAGATCACATCCGTATCTTGCGCAGATTATTGATGGATGATGATTCATTTAGAGGCGAAGTAATCTTTACTTTCGATGGTGATGCTGCCGGTCAAAAGGCAGCTCTTCGTGCATTTAGTGAAGATCAAAAGTTTGTCACTCAAACGTTTGTGGCAGTTGAACCCGATGGTTTAGATCCATGCGAGCTGCGCCAACAGAAAGGTGATTTAGCTCTGCGCGATTTAATTGCTCGAAGAGTTCCACTTTTTGAATTTGCAATTCGAGCTGAACTTGCTCATCACAAATTAGATAGTGCTGAGGGTCGTGTGAACGCTTTAAATGCTGCAGCACCACTAGTTGCACAGATTCGTGATAAATCACTTCGCCCTGAATACACCCGCTTGCTTGCAGGATGGCTGGGCATAGAAGTTGAAATAGTTTCAAAAGCTGTTGCTCAAGGCGTAAAGAGCCAACCTAAGGTAAGCGAATACATTGAGCCAACAACTGAAGCGAACAGTAATTGGCGACCAGAACCAAATGAAGCACGATTGATATTAGAGCGTGAAGTTTTAAAAGCGAGACTGCAAGAGGCATCACTTTTCACCGGAACTCTGTGGAGTGAAATTGAACCTGCAGCATTTACTCACCCGGCTTATAGAGAACTTCGCAAGACCATTGATGAAACTCCTACACTCTCTGCAGAAACTATTAGTGATGAGCGCATTAAGACTTTGTTTACTGAGCTAACAGTTGAACCGATTCGCGCCGATGGAAAGCCAACGGCTGCATACGTCGAAAGCATCGTCGCTCGCTTGCGTGAAGTTGCAATATCTCGTTCCATCGCAGAACTTAAATCATCGCTTCAACGACTCAATCCCGTTGAAAATGAAATTGAATACAACGCAGCTTTTGCGCAATTAGTAGCCCTAGAAAACGCCCGACGAAATCTGCATGATTTGGCGCTCGGGGGCCTTTAAAAACCCCTCAATTTCAGCCAAGGCCTTTGCGTGCGCTAGAGTTGGCGCTCTAATGATCCCTGATAGCTCAACGGCAGAGCAGTCGACTGTTAATCGACAGGTTCTTGGTTCGAATCCAAGTCAGGGAGCTTTTGTAATAGGCCCTTTTTCAGACTCACCTTTACTATGCATCTTATGAGCATGATCAAAAGCTATGTGCGCACGGCCAGTTCCTCATGGCGCAATCAAGCACCTGCTTTATGGGTCATGCGCCTGTGGCTTGGAATTACATGGATATACGCGGGTTGGGATAAGGCAAGTGATTCAGGTTTTCTTACCCCAGGATCTGATACATATATAGGAACACAGCTATCTGGATTTTCAACCCAGTCCCCAGTGGGCTTTGTTTTTGATAGGTTGATTGAACATGCCACCTTTGTCGGTGGATTTGTAATCCTTTCTGAGTTTGCAATCGGACTTTCCACCCTTCTTTGGGTCGCGCCAAGGTTAGCTGCATTTGGTGGGTTCGCAATGTCAGTCGGGCTATGGCTAGCTAGTAGTTTTCAGGTCTCACCTTATTTCTTAGGTAGTGACACGGCATATGCAGTTCTATGGTTGTCTTATTTATTACTCATAACTGGAAATAGCAAACGAAAGGTTTTTACAATGTCATTAGAGCGTCGCAGTGTGTTACGTGTAGGAATTACAGGTGCACTAGCAGTTGCATTTGCAGGAGCGGGCAAGTTCTTTGCTAAAGCGGCGCCTGCAACAAGTGATGTGGCAGCTGGAAAAGGCACAAAGATTATTAAACTTGCATCCATCAAAGTTGGCGGTACTCACAATTTTGTCGCCAGTAATGGCGCACCATCAGTCCTATTTAGAACTCAAAAAGGTGTATTTGCTTATTCGGCAATTTGCACGCACGAAGGCTGCACGGTCAATTACTCAGCCGCCAGCAAGACATTAAAATGTCCATGTCATCAAGCTGAGTTTGATCCCAATAAATCTGGACAGGTTGTGAATGGTCCTGCAAAAACACCATTAGGCAAAGTCAAGGTTGCGATTCAAGGCGCTTGGGTGGTTCTGGCTTAAAATAATTATCCGGTACTCAGGATTCTTTAAGAGAGAATTTATATAGTTTTAATACATCAAAAACTACCGAAAAAAGGGAAGATTATGAAGTCAACCATTGCAAAAATTGGTTTTGGATTTCTATTAGGTGCAACGGCCATTGCTGGGGTTGCAACCGCAGCTAATTCTGAACCTATTGGAGTTAAAGCTTGTGTTGATAAGAAGACACAAGTTATGTATTTGGCTGCTAATGACAAATGTATTTCATCACGCACATTAGTCTCACTGGGCGCATCATCAATTGATGTCAAGTCTATTGCTGCACTAGTTACACCTTCAGTTGTTTCAATTAAAGTAACTGCCCCGTCTGGCTCAGGATCTGGTTCAGGGTCAATTTATAAAACAAATTCTACTTCCTCATACATCATTACCAATAACCATGTAGTTGATTCGGCCGCAATTGGTGGTTCAATACTTGTCGAATTCATCAATGGTGACACAGTTGCAGCAACTATTGTTGGCCGCGATTCTAATTATGATTTAGCTGTTCTCAAGGTTGAAAAAGGTAATCTTCCAACTATAAAGATTGGCAACTCTTCTAACATAAGTGTTGGAGATCCAGTTGTAGCAATTGGTTCACCGCTTGGTCTTGCAAGCACGGTAACTAGTGGAATCATTTCAGCTAAGAATCGTCCGGTAACCACTGGTACCTCAGGGGCTGAGTCATATGTGAATGCGATTCAAACGGATGCTGCAATTAACCCGGGTAATTCTGGAGGAGCACTTCTTGACTCTGCTGGTCGAATTATTGGAGTTAATTCGGCAATCGCAACGCTTTCTAGCGGAGGAGTTTCGGGAAGTATCGGTCTTGGATTCTCAATTCCCATCAATGAGGCTAAGCGCATAGTTGACGAGTTGATTGCTACTGGTAAATCAACGCGACCAGTTTTAGGAATCTTCTTCGACACTACCTATGCAGGTGTCGGAGCAAAGATTTCTAGGTTAAGTCCGGGCGATCCAGCAGAAAAAGCTGGTATACCTGCTGGATCAATCATTAAATCTATTGATGGTGTGAAAATCGCTGATCAGGTAGGAGCTATCGTTCGAATTCGTTCATATGCACCAGGAGCCACTGTCACGGTAGTAGTTGAACTTCCAAGTGGGATGACACAAAGCTTCAAGGTCGTTCTTGGGTCTGCGCCATCTAACTAAAGTCAGTATTGAATAATCTCGTAACTCAGACGCAATAGGGTCAGGGTACTCTTTTCCTATGGCCCTATTTCGTCTGAGCATCTCTCTTCCAGATCGCCCCGGTTCACTTGGATTACTGGCATCTGCAATAGGTGCCTCTGGTGGAGACATTCGCGGATTAGTTGTACTTAAATCTGAGGATGGACGTGGCTATGACGACATTACTGTTGCCGTGCCTGGAAGTGATCCCACAGATTTACTCAATGTTTTAAGTGCAATTGGCGGAGTAGAAGTAATTTCAATTACCCCCGTTGAATAATCTCTGCGCCTTGACTTGGAAGTGACGTAAAAAAGCGTGGAGCTTTAAATCGATTATCTGCAAAAGCCTTTTCAACCGCTGTAATTGTCTCTTTAGTATGTGAAGCGTTAATAAGTGCGATAGCACTTCCACCAAAGCCACCACCGACCATGCGCGATCCGAGTGCTCCTGCAGATATTGATGCATCCACAGCGCAGTTAAGTTCTGGGCATGAAACGTTGTAATCATCACGAAGTGAAGTATGAGATTGATTAAGTAGTAATCCAAGAGATGCGAAGTCCTTATTCTCCAGCACTATTACGGCATCCATTACTCGCTGCATCTCAGTTACTGCATGTTTAGCTCTCAAAAATTCATTTTTGGTAAGAAGGTTATGTGAAGACTCAAGTTGATTGAGTGAGAGTTCGCGCAAAGAGGTAATACCCAATTTTGCAACAACGGATTCACAGGATGCACGGCGCTCGGCATAACCACCATCGGTTAGAGAGTGGTGAGCTTGTGTGTCAATAATAAGGAGTTCAAGGCCACTAGATGCAACATCAAAACCAATGTGTCTAGTTGATAAGTCTCGACAATCTAAAAGTAAAGCCGAACCAGAGTGCGCCATGAGTGAAACAGATTGATCCATGATTCCGCACGGGACACCAACATATTTATTTTCAGCTCTCTGAGTTAAGCGTGCTAAATCTTCTAATGATTTTCCTAGAGAAAAAAGGTGATTGAGTGCAGTTGCAACGCTGCACTCAAGGGCAGCAGAGGAAGATAAGCCTGCTCCGAGTGGAACATGACCATCAATCATGATGTCTATACCGCTAGTAATTCCAAGAGACCAAATAACACCGAATGGATAGCGCTCCCATTCACCTTTTAATCCAGGCTTAATTGCATCCAGGTATTGTTCTACAACTTTGTTCCTGCGCTGCATGGATGAGATTCGAACTTTACGATCATTGCGCACGCGAATAGCTGCAAAAGTTCTATCTTTAATGGCAAAGGGGAGGACAAAACCATCGCTGTAGTCGATGTGTTCTCCAATTAAATTTACACGACCAGGTGCTGCAGCGATAATGTCTGGAGCGGCTCCAAATGCCTGCACAAATTTCTTACCAATATCTGACATCAGAGGCCTAACTAAGAGCTGCCAAAGTATCGGCAACCATGTCTTCGATACCTCTTGTTGGAACCCAGCCAAGCTTTGTTTTTGCTTTATTGATATCTGCAATTAAAACTGCAGGATCTCCAGCGCGACGGGGTGAATCTAGGGTCGGGATCTGATGTCTAATAGCCTTTGATGCTGCCGCAACAACTTCTCGCACTGAATACCCATCACCACTTCCTAAGTTGTAAATTTCATGCACACCGGCAGTGAGGGTTTCTAAAGCTTTAATGTGAGCATCGATTAAATCAACAACATGCACATAGTCGCGCACGCAGGTTCCATCAGATGTTGGCCAATCGGTACCAAATATCTTTACTGGGTTCTCTGGAGTACTTCTTAAGACATTCGGAATCAAATGTGTTTCTGGATTGTGGCGCTCAGCCAACCAACCACGCTTTGATTTAAGAGCGCCTGCAACGTTGAAATAGCGAAGTGATGCCGCAGCGATTCCCCTCGAGGCAGATTCTGCTGTAATCATCTGATCTATGGCTAACTTTGTAGCACCATAAGGATTTGTAGGTTTAGTAGGTGCACTTTCCAAAATAGGTACTTGTTCTGGTTCGCCATAGGTGGCAGCGGATGAAGAAAAGACTAACTTGGTAACACCACTCTTTTGCATCTCATCTAGCAAATTACGTGTTCCATCAACATTGACATGATGATAGAGATCAGGTTTTTCAACAGATTCACCAACAAGTGATTTTCCAGCAAAGTGCATGACTGCATCAACACCAACAAGAGCTTGTGCTAAATCTGCGGAGTTCAAAAGTGAGCTTTGAATAAAACTCACGCCCGCTGGAGCTGTGTCGGCGTGGCCAGTGCTGCAATCATCCAGAATCGAAATTTCATAACCTTGACCAAGCAATAAATCTACGGCCGTAGAGCCAATATATCCCGTGCCACCTGTTACTAAAATCCGCATTACAAAACTACTTCGCGCAACTGCGCCGCTGATTGCTCAGGTCGCATATCCATGATGAATGCCCCCATTGCAGATTCAGATCCAGCCAAGTACTTTAATTTTCCAGGAGCACGTCGCACGCTTGTGATTTGCCAGTGCAAGCGCAACACATCGCGGCCAACACGAACAGGTGCTTGGTGCCATGCGGCGATATATGCCATATCAATTCCAAAGACACCATCAAGGCGCTTCATGACTTCAAGAGCGATTGGAGCAAATGCATCACGGTCTTTATCAGTCAGGCCAGTTAGATCTGGAACTGGGTTTAGTGGTGCAACATGAATTTCAAATGGATAACGCGCCGCATAAGGAACAAATGCAATCCAACGATCATTGCGGGCGATGATGCGCTCTTCCTCGCCAATTTCACGGGCAACCACTTCATCAAATAAAACTTTTCCAGTGGAAGCTTTGTATTTATTGGCTGCCTCTAACATTTTTTCAACACGAGGTGGAATATATGAGTAGGCATAAATCTGACCATGCGGATGGGTAAGAGTCACACCAATTTCTTCACCGCGATTTTCAAATGGTGCAATGTGCTCAATAAAGCTCTCTTGTGAGAGTTCGGCGGTGCGATCAATCCACGCTTCAAGTAGAACGCGCACGCGCGCAGGTGTTAGATCCTTGAATGCATTTCCATGTTCTGCTGTAAAACAAATAACTTCACATTTACCAGCAGCACTTCCTAAATCTGTATCTGGACCAACTTGATTAGGTAGCGACCAAACACCAGTTGGAGGTCGAAGTGAAGGAGAGCGGTTATCAAAGACAACCACTTCAAAATCAGATTCAGGAATCTCAGTTAAAAGTTCACCAGTTGTGGGACAAAGTGGGCAGAGTTCTTTGGGAGGTAAAAAGATTCGACCTTGGCGATGAGATGCCATGGCAATCCACTCATTAACTAGTGGATCAAGTCGAAGCTCACCTATTGCAGGTTGTTCTTCTACAGGACGCGCATCTTTTGCGCTGCGATTTTGGCCAGAAGTGTCGTAATAGCGAATGGTGCGGCCATCGGCCATCTGGCGATCATTTCGAAGGATGCCAGCGCTTAGTTTTTTACTCTGCTCCATAGTGTCGTTACTCTACAGTTGTGACTAAGCAAACTGCACTTCTGAGCGCTCCAACTTCCTCGTTGCTTATTGAGGTTATTAATGGAGCCTTAGTAATACGGCATTGGGGAGCCCCAATTCTTGGGCAAAACCATGACATCGCACTAGCTAGTCGAGTATCGATTGCAAATAGTTCTTGGGATGAACCACAGCTGCCAGGATTGATGCGCGAGAGCGCACGTGGTTTCTTAGGGCGGCCAACTTTATCTGGACACCGCAATGGAAAAGCTTGGTCTACTAAATTTGAAGTTACTGATTTTCATCACCAAGGTAATCACTGCGCAGTAACTCTTCGAGACTTTCATGCAGAACTAGAGGTGATTCTTACTTTTGATTTAGATGCTTTTGGTGTTCTTATTCAAAAAGCCACAGTAAAAAACATTGGAAACTCAGATTATGTTCTCAATGAATTTATTCACTGGTTACCTTTGCCACACGAGGCAACACAAACCTTAGATTTTGCAGGACGTTGGTCTAATGAGCGTCAACCACAGCGTCGCGAAATTCAAATTGGAACCTGGGTGCGTGAATCTCGTGAGGGACGAAGTGGGCATAATTTCTCTATTGCAGATATTGCATTAACTGCACAAACGTCTTTTCAAACTGGTTCTGCTTGGGCAACTTCGATTGCCTGGAGTGGAAATTCACATTATTTGGTAGAACGTGGTTTTGATGGACAGCAATCAATTGGTGCAGGTGAACTTTTACTTGCTGGTGAAGTAATTCTTAAGAGCGATGAATCTTATGAAGCCCCAGCTTTGTTTGCTGTTTATTCAAACCACGGATTAGATGGCATTAGTGCAGCATTTCATTCACATCTTCGTGCACGAGAAATTCACCCAAAGCGCCCCCGTCCACTGACATTGAATATGTGGGAAGCGCTCTATTTTGATCACGATGAGGCAAAAATAAGAAAGCTCGTTGATGTTGCTGCTGAAATCGGTGTTGAGCGTGTTGTTCTAGATGATGGATGGTTTCATTCCCGCCGCAATGATCGCGCAGGTTTAGGTGATTGGGTTATTGATCCTGCTGTGTGGCCAAATGGATTATTGCCAGTAATTGAATACATCAATAGCAAAGGCATTGAGTTTGGCTTGTGGTTTGAAGGCGAAATGGTTAACCCGGACTCTGATTTATATCGTGCTCATCCTGAATGGATCTTGCATGAAGGTGATCGAACCCCGCCGCTATGGCGCCACCAACTTGTTCTAAATCTTGGGCATGAAGATGCCTATAAGCATGTGCTGGAACAAACTTCTTCAATACTAGCTGCTCACAACATTGTTTATATCAAGTGGGATCACAACCGAGTATTAGTTGATGCTGGACATTTAGGTGCTGCAGGGGTTCGCCGCCAAACACAGGCAATTTATCGTTTGTTTGCAGAGTTAAAAAAGCGACATCCAGGACTTGAAATTGAATCATGCGCATCAGGCGGAGCCCGAATTGATTTAGGTGTTATTGACTTTGTGGATCGTTTCTGGACTAGTGATAACAATGATGCACTCGAGCGTCAAACTATTCAGCGGTGGACTTCACAAGTTATCCCACCAGAAATGCTCGGAACACACATTGGCCCAACCAATGGACATCAAACGGGGCGCACATTAGAACTTTCCATGCGCGCAATCACTGCACTCTTTGGACATGCTGGAATTGAATGGAACATAACGCAAGCAACTGCCGAAGAGCGTGCAAATCTTGTTACTTGGGCCAGGTACTACAAAGACAATCGCGCCTTATTACATAGTGGAAAATCTGTTCGAATCGATTATCCAGATGAACATGGATACCTCTACGGTGTCATTTCTGCCGACACTAAGAAATCTATCTTTGCCTATGTTCAATTAACACCTACTGTGACAATTCACCCAGCACCGTTGAAGTTTGCTGGTTTAGATGTAGCTGCCAATTATTCAATTAAGGCTGTTTATCCAGCAGGCAAACCACGGTTTATGTTAATCACTCCACCGCAATGGATGGATGGCATCACCATGTCAGGATCAGCCCTTGCCACTATCGGAGTGAGTGCACCGATTCTTGCACCCGCCAATGCCGTGCTGATCGAAATTACTAAGCTTTAATCAACCCAATTCAGAGTTCGCTCAACTGCTTTCTTCCAATTCTTATAGCCAGCTTCACGCACATCCAATGTTGAAGTGGGTGACCAGCGGCGTGATTGTTGCCATTGCTTCTTCACTTCATCTTGTGAACCCCAGAAGCTGACAGCTAAACCTGCAGCATATGCAGCACCTAAGGCAGTGGTCTCACCAATAAGTGGGCGAGTGATAGCGATTCCCATAATGTCGGCCTGCATCTGCATGCATAAAGAGTTAGCGGTGATACCACCATCAACTCTCATCTCACTCATTGGAACACCACTATCGGCAACCATTGCATCCATAACATCGCGGGTTTGATAGCAAATAGCTTCAAGAGCTGCTCGGGCAAGATGGGCTTTAGTTGCTGCACGTGTTAAGCCAACAATTGCACCGCGTGCATCACTTCTCCAATATGGGGCAAAGAGACCTGAGAATGCGGGAACGAAATAAACACCTGCAGTATCGGTGACAGATGATGCAAGATTCTCAGTTTCAGCAGCGTTAGTAATGATTCCTAATTGATCACGCAACCATTGGATAGCAGAGCCAGTGACGGCAACTGAACCTTCTAATGCATAATGGGCAGGTTGATCTCCGAATTTAAAACAGACAGTTGTTAATAAACCATTTTTTGATCTAACAATTTCCGTACCAGTGTTGAGCAGAGCGAAGTTTCCAGTGCCATACGTTGTCTTAGATTCTCCGCGTTCGAAACAGACTTGTCCAACCATTGCAGCTTGCTGGTCTCCTAAGATTCCAGCGATTGGAATTGCGGTTCCAAAGGGACCATGTGGATCAGTAAGTGCATAGA
The DNA here is from genome assembly GCA_010024385.1 of Actinomycetota bacterium. Classification (GTDB taxonomy): domain Bacteria; phylum Actinomycetota; class Actinomycetes; order Nanopelagicales; family Nanopelagicaceae; genus Planktophila. Next base: position 19,593 of record RGHD01000011.1, read on the forward strand.
CCTGCGATGATGATTTAACTTCAGGAAGACAACTTCGCGGTACCCCAAAGATATCTAAAAGCTCTTGATCCCAATCAAGGGTTTCAAGGTTCATTAATAATGTGCGACTAGCATTAGTTACATCAGTTTGATGAACACCACCACGAACACCACCTGAAAGATTCCATAACAACCATGAATCAATTGTTCCCATTCGAGCGTTTTCATTTTTTGCAGCAGGAACATTGCTTAGAAACCAGTTCATCTTGCTACCGGCAAAATAAGGAGCAATAGTTAAGCCAGTCTTGAAGCGAACCTTCTCTTTCTGGGAATCAGTTAAAGAGGAGAGAAAAGCAGTAGTACGTGTGTCCTGCCAGACAATTGCATTGGATAAAGGCTGCCCAGTGTTCACATCCCAAACAACTGTGGTTTCACGTTGATTGGTGATACCAATGGCGGCTAAATCTGAACCTAAAATGTCGGCCTGCTTGAGAGCTCCAGCGATAACTTCTTGCACTCGTTGCCAAATTTCAGCTGCATCATGCTCAACCCATCCGGGGTGAGGCATTATCTGGCGATGTTCAAGTTGGTGTTGGCCTATAACTTTGCCCGAATGGTCAAAGATCATGAAACGAGTACTTGAGGTTCCTTGATCCAAACTGCCGATATAAGTCACGAAGTGAAAACCTTTCACAATTAAGTTAGGCTTACTCTACTCAGATGCAATGGAGAATCAACGCTTATGTTCCTGTCACAGCTAAGCCCCCAGCAGCGTGATAGCGCCATTTCAGAATTATCGAGTGAATCTTTTGACATATTAGTTATTGGCGGGGGAGTCACAGGCGTTGGGGCGGCACTTGATGCAGCATCGCGTGGCTTAAAAGTTGCTCTGATTGAATCCCAAGATTTAGCTTCAGGAACTTCAAGTCGTTCCAGCAAACTCATTCACGGTGGACTTCGATACCTAGAACAATATGACTTTAAATTAGTACGAGAAGCACTCCATGAGCGCGAACTTATGGTTTCGTCTCTCTCACCACACCTAGTTAAGCCAGTTGGCTTCCTCTTCCCTTTAACTGAAAAATTCAAAGAGCGAACTTATGTTGGTGCAGGCCTTGCTCTCTACGACGCACTTCGTGGTTTCCAACGTGCCCTTCCATGGCACAAACATATTGGTCAAAAGCAGATTAATGAGATTGCACCATCACTGCGCCCAGATTTGATAACTGGAGCAATTAAGTATTTTGATGCTCAAGTAGATGACGCCCGACACACAATGACAATTGCTCGCACTGCGGCTCGTCACGGGGCAGTAATAGCAACACGAGTGAGTGCAATCTCACTCTTGCGTGAGGGTAAGCGCGTTGTTGGAGTTAAAGCAAAAGATTTAGAGTCTGGAAAAACTATTAATATCTCAGCAACAGCAACAGTGATGTGTGCTGGCGTGTGGAGTGATGAGCTACATGCAAAGTTTGAATTAAAGCCTGGTTATAACGTTGCAATGAGTAAGGGTGTGCATATCGTTTTGCCAGGCTCGGCAATTAAATCTAACGCTGGGATTATTCTCAAGACTCCAATTTCTGTCTTATTCTTAATTCCATGGGGAGATAAGTGGATTGTTGGAACAACCGACACTCCATATACAGGAGATAGGGCAGAGCCTTTAGCTAGTCGCGAAGATGTTCAATACATTTTGGATCAAGCCAATCGTGTGTTATCTCCTAAGTTAGACGTTTCTCAAATAATCGGTGTTTATGCAGGTTTGCGACCATTGGTAGCAAATAACAAAGACTCTGCAACGACCAAACTCTCACGCGAACACACAGTTGATCGACCAGCTGCTGGATTTGTGAGCATTGCTGGTGGTAAATACACCACCTATCGAGTCATGGCTAAAGATGCCATTGATCGCGCAGTCATTGAACTTCGTGCGATTAAGCCAGAGTCAGTGACAGATAAGTTGCCACTGGTTGGTACTGACGGTTACTTTGCATTAGTCCAGCAGATTGAGCGCTTAAGTGAAAGCAGTGGTCTTGATTCCGATACAATTACTCACTTGCTCAACCGCTACGGATCCATGATTAGTGAAGTTCTTGAACTTATCGTGGAAAATCCAAAACTTGCAGCAAAAGTTGATGAAGATTTGCTCTACATAAAGGCAGAGATTCAATATGCAGCAAGCCATGAAGGCGCAAGAACGGTAGATGATGTTATTTCAAGGCGTACACGAATTGCCTTTGAAGCAAGCGATCATGGCGTGCACTTAGCAGATGAAATCGCAGCAATAATTTCTCCAGTTCTTGGATGGAGTGCCAAAGAGCGAAAAGCATCCGTGGCTGCATATGAGGAATTAGTCGATCGCGAGCTTGAAGCACTTGATGAACTTCTAGAAGAACATGAAAAAGTTAGTTCTTAATCTGCTTGGCACAGCCATCGACTGAAGGTTTTTTGGTCGGCTTTTGAGTTGGCTTTGCAGTTGGTGATGGTGTTGGACCTTGAACAACAGTAAAAGTTACTGGTTGAGAGCTTTGTGCATGTGTTTGTGACACATCTGTATAAACAATATTTCCACTATATGTACCGGCTGGAATACCATTGATTGCCAATGTCCACTCACCACTTGTGGCACGTATAACTGTTTGAACTGGTCTTGTTTTTGGCTCAGTTTCAACGTCAAAGACAAGTTTAATTGTACCAGTCACAACAGGTGATGAATCAGGACGGGTGACCGATGCTTTAAATGTAACTGACTTATTGGTTGTACTGGCGGATTGGGCGTTAACAACTAATTGAGTTGGCTCATTATTTGGCATCAAATCAACTAATGCAGGTGCCCAACTACCTTTTGAAAGGTTAAGGAAATCAGAAGCACTGCCTCTAAAGATGTTTAAATCTAGGCGTGTTCCTGGCACACCATATTTAGGTGCTATTCCACAAGATGTGTATTGCCAGATAGTCCATTGTGAATCACAATTAGCGCCAGTCCATGAGTGTACAAAGCATCCACCGGCTTTTATCCCGGGTTGATTAATCGGATTAAACGGATCAATTGCATATTGAGCTAGCCATAGTGGATATTGAGCTAAATTCAAACTCTTATTCATTGAGCTCTCTAAAAAATTTGAATAGGAGTAGAGAATTGGGGTACGTCCAGTTTTTTCTTTAAGAATTCCTAGGAAAGTTTCTGCCCATAAAGTCACGGCAGCTCGGCTTGCATATTTCTGGCAGGCTCCTGAAGAGGAGACTCGAACACATTTATTCTCAAGATCAAGTGCGTAGGGGAGATCTTTTTCAGTGTAACCACCTATAGCAGCTAATCTCCATAATACTTTTTGGGCTTGGGCAGTTGCATCACGGATAACTCCTGCTGAATCACTCACATCAGGCAATATTGCATAGTGATAAAAACCTGTATAGAGACCTGCAGCTTGGGCGGCTGCATGATCCATAATGAGGTACTTAAGTGCAAGTGCATCTGCATCATCTCTAGTATCTGAAGCTTTAATCATCACAAAACGAAGTCCCGATGCATAAGCGATTGAGAAATCTATTGGTTTGTCATTTGGGTGTTGCCACCTACTTACATCTGCTCCATGGATACGACCCCCTGGTCCTAAGGATTCAACTATTAATGCCGGATCGGCTGTTGAAATCTGTGGAAGTTTCTTTATGGTGATTGTGCGAATGGGTGAGTTTGAAATTTTGCCCCCAATATTTATTTGGGCGCGATATTTAATGGGAATATCAAAAGAAGTTGCAACAGCAACAATCTTCCATGTTCCAGCTTTTGTGGTTTTAGTTACAAAACGAGTGGTCTTCCATTCACCTGAAGAATTGCCTTGAATTTTCACACTCAATCCAGATCGGGCCGGTTTTATGGTTCCGTAGAAAGTAACTACTGATTCAGTTGCCGATGGAGTTTGTCGCAAAGAAAAAGTGAGAGAGCTAGTTGCAGCTTGAACTTGTGGAACATTCAAGGCCAAAAGAGTCAGCGTAATCGCTGTAATTGCTGCGCGGATTTTCATCGCTCACTTATTTCAACATCAAGAGCCAAGACAGATTTTATAGTTTGAGTAAGTATCTGTTGTTGCCTCAGCCGAGTCTGTGAGAATTCATGGGAACTAGAAAGTTTACGGGCATCTGAAAAGTCCAAAGTAAGAACCTTGCCATCAAAATCTGCCAAGCGGGCATCAAAGAAAGCAAGCCATGAGACTCGGTCTACTTCCAATACAGCATCGAGGACTTCATTCCATCGATTGCGAATTTCTTGTAGTTCCATAGGCGCAAACTTTACCTATTAACAATGTTTTATGAGTGGTGTGACGCGCCTAACCAGCGGTAATACTCACTAACAAGTTGCACTCTCATATTTTTATTGGCATCTGGATGTACATGCAACTCTTGTGCAACTCGTGAAATAACTTGTTCCACAGACTTTTCACTGACATATCGTGTACGTCCAATCTGAGCATTTGTCATTCCATCGGCGACCAATCGCAGTACCTCTGCTTGTGTGTCAGTCAGATGGGCCATTAATGCCAAAACACCTTTTTCTTGATATGAAGCATTTCCATTTATCCAAGCGACCTTATGCATTTCTACAGCTGCAGTCTTTGATTCATTAATTGCAGTGCAGAGAACGGTGAAGTCAACAATAGATTTCTTAATGAGCATCTTGGTTCCAGCAGGCACGTCTTTATTAGATTCACCCATAAAGCGCAGATCAGGACAGTTATTAAGAATTACAATTCCTATGTTGTGATTTTCTTTGCGCATATTAACTGCGATTTTCACTGAAGATATTCCTGCAATGTTCATATCCAGTAAAATGACATCTGGTTGCAAACGTCGGAGTAAGTTCAGACCCATGCTCTCACTCTTAGCTTCTCCAATTACATCGATATCATGAAGACGAAGTGTTGCTACTAAAGTTGACATCTCAAATGCGTCATCAACTATGACCAATACTCGACTATTCATGTCTGTAAGGTTAGCGTTGAAGTGGACAATTACTCCTAAAAAACAAACTATTTAATCAAGTAAGTGATAGCGCCAGAGATATGCGCGGAAATCACTTCTGCAGAAATAGGGCCACCCCTAGACGCGTTCTTTGCTGCTAGAGCATGGATGTAAGCACCAGTTGCAGCTACGTGGGCTAAACGATTGATGTCATTAAGTATTTCAACGGTGTTCGTGGCAACTAACGCACCAATAATTCCTGCCAAAACATCACCACTGCCAGCAGTTGCCAGCCAAGGTGTTGCAACAGGAAGTTCTATAAGTAAGTCATCATTTGCAACATAAGTTACCGATCCTTTAAGTAGAACAGTTACACCTAAAGTTTGTGCAGCCGTACACACCCACTTTTTAGGATTTCCTTCAATCGCCTCTACCGTAACTGGTACACCACGCGCAGTAAGTAGGGCCGATAGCTCTCCACTATGTGGTGTGATCAAAGTTGGTTGCTCTAAAGACCCTGCCATATACAGTGCCCCAGCATCTAAAACAGTTGGAACATTTTGCTTATGCGCTAAAACAAACCAACGGTGGCGAAGCCATGTGGTGAAATCTGAATACTTCTTGGCGGAAATTCCAGAACCAATAAGCCATGCCGTAACTTTTCCAGGTTGCACTACACATGAAGGTGTTGCGTGCAAAACTAAATGTGCCAAACCTGACGAACTATGAAAGCGAATCATTCCAATTCCTGTTGCAGCAGCTGCAGAAGTTGTTAGAACTGCAGCACCTGGATATTGGGCAGAACCAGTGATTACACCCAGAACCCCGCGACTATATTTGTGGTCAAGATCAGAAGGGGTGATAACGCATTTGGCTGCATCACGAGCAGTCCACTTCTTAACGGCTCTGGTCATGAACTTAGCCTATCGCCCTTAATTTGCGAGCTAGTACGGCTGCATCCATACTAAGTACAATGCAAGGCAATAAATAGGGGGAATCATGGACGCAAAGTGCCCAGTAGCACATGGTGCAAATACTAAAATGAGTGAGTCAAATACACATTTGTGGCCCAAAGCTTTGAAGCTAGACATCCTCCATCAACATGATCGCAAGACCAATCCGCTCGGTGAGGATTTTGATTACCGCAAAGAAGTTAAGACTCTAGATTTTGCTTCATTGAAAAACGACCTACATCAATTTATGACTCAAACACAGGAGTGGTGGCCAGCGGACTGGGGTCACTACGGCGGATTAATGATTCGTATGGCTTGGCACTCAGCTGGTACATATCGAGTTGCCGATGGGCGCGGTGGTGCTGGCACAGGAAGTTTTAGATTTGCTCCACTTAATTCATGGCCAGATAATGGAAATTTAGATAAAGCACGTCGCCTGCTATGGCCCATCAAACAAAAGTACGGAAACAAATTGAGCTGGGCAGATTTATTTATTCTTGCAGGAACCATCGCTTATGAGAGCATGGGCTTGAAAACCTTCGGGTTTGCTTTTGGACGAGAAGATGTTTGGCACCCAGAAAAAGATATTTACTGGGGATCAGAACCAGAATTAATGATGCCAAGTGATGAGCGATATGCAGACACAACAGATGCCAGCTCTTTAGAAAATCCCTTGGCCGCCGTGCAGATGGGATTAATTTATGTTAACCCTGAAGGAATTAATGGAGTTTCTAATCCAGCGCTAACCGCGCAACACATTCGTGAAACATTTGCACGTATGGCGATGAATGATGAGGAAACAGTTGCATTAACTGCAGGCGGACACACAGTCGGTAAAGCCCATGGAAATGGCGATGCATCTCTATTGGGGCCAGCACCAGAGGCTGCAGAAATTTTTGAGCAAGGTTTGGGATGGAATAACCACACAAAGCGTGGAGTTGGTCGCAACACTGTAACAAGTGGCATTGAGGGAGCTTGGACATCTGAGCCAACTAAGTGGGATGCCGGTTACTTCGAAATGTTATTTAAGCACGAGTGGGCACTTGTGAAATCTCCGGCTGGTGCACATCAATGGGAACCAACCAATATTGCTGAAGCAGATAAGCCAGTAGATGTTGAGGATTCATCAATTCGCTATAACCCAATGATGACTGATGCAGATATGGCGATGATCAAGGATCCGATTTACCTTGAGATTTCTAAGAAGTACCATGAAAATCCTGCGCTCCTTGATGATGCATTTGCGCGTGCTTGGTTTAAGTTAACCCATCGCGATATGGGTCCAAAGATTCGCTATATCGGACCTGATGTTCCACAAGAAGATTTGATTTGGCAGGATCCAATACCTGCAGGAACATCTTCTTATGATGTTGGTGCGCTAAAGGCAAAGATTGAGGCAACAGGGTTATCTGTTTCAGAGTTGGTTTCAACTGCTTGGGACAGTGCGCGAACATTCCGTGGTTCTGACCTTCGCGGAGGTGCAAATGGTTCTCGTATTCGTTTAGAGCCTGCTCGTCATTGGGAAGGTAATGAGCCTGCGAGATTAAACAAAGTTCTTGCTGCTCTGGAGCCAATTGCAAAAGAATCTGGTGCAAGCATCGCAGATGTGATTGTTTTGGCTGGAAATATTGGCGTGGAAAAGGCTGCAGCTGCTGCAGGAGTAAAGATTTCAGTTCCTTTTTCACCAGGTCGTGGTGATGCATTGCAGGAGCAAACCGATGTTGCCAGCTATGGTGTTCTTGAGCCAATTCATGATGGTTTCCGCAATTGGTTGAAGAAAGATTATGCAGTATCACCTGAAGAGTTACTTTTAGATAAAGCTCAACTTCTGGGGCTCACCGCACCTGAAATGACAGTCTTGATTGGTGGTATGCGTGTGCTTGGCACAAATTATGCAGGCGCATCTCATGGAGTCTTTACAAAAAATATTGGCGCACTAACCACTGATTTCTTTGTCAACCTTACTGATATGAAGTACGTGTGGGAGCCAGCAGGGGAGAACCTATATAACATTCGTGATCGAAAGAGCGGAAGCATTGAATGGACTGCAACTCGGGTAGATCTCGTCTTTGGCTCTAACTCAATTCTTCGTTCATACGCTGAGGTTTATGCCCAAAACGATAATAAGGAAAAGTTCGTGAAAGACTTTGTTGCCGTGTGGACCAAGGTGATGAATGCTGATCGCTTTGATCTGCATAACTAATTCTTAGAGCAATTACGTGGGGCGGGTCGGGCTCGAACCGACGACGACAGAATTATGAGTTCTGGGCTCTAACCAACTGAGCTACCGCCCCTAAAAACTTCTTTGAGTGCATGCGTATGTTACGGGGCTAAATCTGCGCTGGCAAAGATATGGTCAGACATATGAATCTGCGCCCTATTTCTACGCTCCTTGCCCTTCTGATGTTGCTTCCACTCAGTAGCGCAAACGCTGCACCTATTTATGTATTCCCAGTGGCAGGCTGTGAAGTCAACTATGCCAGGGCTCATCATGATTATGCAGCCACAGACATTTTGGCAAAAGCTGGTTGCAAGTTTGTGGCACCCATCAATGGCGTGGTCGATGAAGTAAATCGAACAGATAGTTGGAGCGGGAAAACTAACTTAGGAATTGATCGTGGGGGACTTTACGTTTCAATCATTGGTGAAGATGGTGTGCGCTATTACGGTTCTCATTTGCGATCAATTCCAGCAAGTATTCAACCTGGTGTTGTTGTCAAAGCTGGTCGGTTGTTGGGTGGTATTGGATCAACGGGCAGTGCTCGTGGAACTGCGCCACATTTACATTTTGGAATCTCGTGGCCAACCCCACCTCAAACATGGTGGGTGCGTCGCGGGGAGGTATTGCCATGGAAATATTTAGATGCTTGGAAGGCTGGAAAAGATTTATCTCCAGCAAAGGAAGTCAATGCACGTAAATTAAAAGTTGGTGAGATTCCGCCTGAACCAAATAAATAACCCCCACCGCTTTTGGCAGTGAGGGCTATTTGTAAAGCGGTTTTAATTAGGCAGGATTAACTGCATCAGCCTGAGGACCCTTTGGACCCTGTACGACCTCAAATGAAACTGCCTGACCCTCTTCAAGGGACTTGTAACCGTTTCCTTGGATTGCTGAGTAGTGAACGAATACATCTTGTCCGCCACCATCAACTGCAATGAAACCGAAACCCTTTTCAGAGTTGAACCACTTAACTGTGCCTGTTGCCATGTTTTTACTTTTCCTTCGATATGTGGGTGTTCCGAGAAATCCTCGGATCACGGTCTTCCTCTTGCGCCAGCGATACCGAATATGTGTTACATGAAACGGGTACTGATTAAGCGTCCGACTGGGGTGAACTCTACCGCCTACTGAGCCGTATGCCTAAAGTGGGGCTGGACAGTTTGAGCGTGCACGGTGTTCAATTAAGGCACTAGTAAGAGCAAATGCTGCTGGGGAAGGTCGCATTTGGCGCCCTTGCTAGGAGAACATCATGCAACGTCTTGTCACGCCTTCTGCCCAATTATCGGTGCGGGGCTTACTTACTATTCACTCAGCACCTTCTGCGCTGCGCCGACATATTGATTGGGCGATACAAAACATCGTGGGCACTGATGCACAAGTGAACTGGCAGCCGCAGAGCTTGATGGTCGGCACATTTAAAACGAAATGCCAATGGAGAGGTCGCAGCGGATCTGCGGCAGAGGTTGCCAGCACATTGCGAAGTTGGCACTACTTAAACTTCGAAGTTCTTGAGGAAAATGAGAATGGCGGCGAACTCTTTCGCTTTACGCCAGAGCTTGGACTTCACAGAGCAGTCACAGATTTAAGTGGAGCAGTACTCCTGAATGAATTTGCAATTAATAATGTGATGCAAAAGGCTTTTGATGAAGATTCAATACGACAAGGTCTTTTGCAGGCTATGGGAACTGCTTGGGATATAGAGCTGGAAAGATTTAGGAGTGCTGGCATGGGCGAACCTGCGCGCTTGCATGCAATTTAGTCCGATAGAATAAAACTATGAGCCAACTAAATGAATCCCCAATTATCACCGTAGAGCGCCGTAAGGCAATTACAATCATTGTGTCAGCAGTAATTATTGCGCTCGCACTTGGTGTTGGATTAACTCAAGTTGGAACAGGATTTGCAACACGCGCTGGTAATGGAATTACTGTTACAGGATCAGCTAAGACAAGTGCCGTTGCAGATAATGCAGTGTGGACACTTTCTGTAAGCCTTTCATCGCCAACAGTTGGTGCGGCTGTGAAGAAAGTAGATTCAGATGTTGCAGCTCTTTCCTCCTATTTAACTCAAGGCGGCATTGCAGCTGATGCCTTAACCCTTGGCCCAGTTGCGACGTTTGCCAATGAAGAGTTTGTTAACGGCAATGCAACAGGTCGCATCCTCTCTTATCGTGCTACACGCGACGTCACAGTGCGTACCAAGGATGTTCAATTAGTGTCAAAGTTAAGTCAAGGAATTGGTTCATTGTTAGAAACTGGAATTAATGTGAATAACTATGGACCTCAGTACTACATCTCAAATTTGCCTGAGCTTCGTCCAGAGTTAATGAGTGAAGCTATGAAAGATGCAAAACTTCGCGCAGAATCACTGACTAAAGCTGTGGGTGGCTCACTTGGTTCATTGGTAAACGTCAAAGCAGGCCCAATTCAGATCACAACCCCAGATTCAACAATGACTGCAGATTATGGTGCTTATGACACAAGCACAATCAATAAGACTGTGAGCGCTACAGTTTCAGTAACTTTTAATACAAACTAAAGTGGGATATTGCCGTGAGCACCACGGCGATGAGGTGCCTCGGCAATGACTTTTGCTAATGCACTTCGTGTTTTTGCTGGCTCAATAATCTCGTCCACTGCTCCAATTTCAATGGCCCGAGCAACACCACCTGAAATTTTCTCATGTTCTGCGGCAAGCTCTAACTCCATTGATTCACGTTGCTCTGCAGGTAAGTCGGCCAAAATACGGCGATGCAACACTCGAACTGCTGCAACGGCGCCCATCACTGATACTTCAGCATTAGGCCAAGCAA
>RGHD01000012.1 GCA_010024385.1 Actinomycetota bacterium
AGTTAAGCCTCTCAGCGTCGATGGTACTGCAAGGGTGACCTTGTGGGAGAGTAGAACGTCGCCGGACTTCTTTTATAAAAAGGGGCGCTTTCACGAGCGCCCCTTTTTTATTTCTCTATCATTTATTTACTCATATCAAGATTGGAGTATGACAATGGAAGATAAAAACAAACGTCCATCAAGTCCTGCTTCATCTCGCCCATCGGGGCCAAATAATGCACGCCGGCGTGAAGATTTGCCTGCTCGCGCAGGCTCTTCTAATCGCGCAGGTGCTCCACGCCAAACTCGTGATGGTTCAGATTCACGTGGTGCGCGTTCTGCACCTATTGATCGCGAACAATCACGTCTTCGTCAACGAATTTTTGAACCAGATATTCCCGATGAGATTACTGGTGAAGAGTTAGACAAATCTTTGCGTGCAGAGCTTCTTTCTCTTTCTGCAGAAAATGCAAAAGTAGTTGCAAGACATTTAGCGTGTGTAAATTTGTATGCAGAAGATGACCCACAGCGTGCACACAAGCATGGTGTTGCAGCTGCTCACCACGCAGGTCGCTTAGCTGTTGTCCGAGAATCTGCCGGCTATGCCGCATATCGCGCAGGCCATTACGAGATTGCGTTAAAAGAACTTCGTGCATCGCATCGAATTTCTGGTGATGTTTCAATGTGGCCGGTAATGGCTGATTGTGAACGTGGTCTTGGAAACCCTCTGAAAGCATTGAATTTGGCTGGTTCTGATGAGGTCAAGCGATTGGCAAAACCTGAAGAGATTGAAATGCGAATTGTTGCATCTGGTGCTCGTCGTGATCTTGGTGAATTTGATGCAGCCGTAGTCACACTTACATGCAAAGAGCTTAAAAATGAGCAAGAGGAGTGGGCAGTGCGATTGCGCTATGCCTATGCCGATGCTCTCGAGGCTGCAGGACGTAAGGAAGAATCACAAAAGTGGTTTGCTAAGTGTGCAGAAATTGATACAGAAGAGCTTACTGACGCTGCTGAGCGTTGTTTGTAATTAGTTACCCACAGCTAAAATTCTAGGTTTCTACTTTTTGTCGCTCGTTCTGGTAATCATCATCCTTTCCGATTTATTGAAGAGAAGAGTTGATGCATGAGTGAAAAAAAAGTCAAAAAAAAGAAGGTAATACTTGAAGTAGAGGACGAGGATTTTTCCCTCAATGATCTTCTTTTGAGAGGCCGCATTTCTGCTGCCGCACTTGAGAAAGAACTGCCGTCGGGGGATAAGGTTGTAGAGTTTCGCCTCATTGTTTCTAGAGAGCGGCGCGATGGTGTTGACACCCTAGATATTGGCGCTTGGAGCGCAAAATCACGTCGCATTGCTCTGTCTTTAAAGCCCGATGAGTGGGTTGAAGTATCAGGTGCTATTCACAGGCGTTTTTGGAGCGGTGCTGCTGGAATTGCAAGCCGTTGGCAGGTTGAAGCCGTTGAGATTTCTCGAATTTAGATAGGCTTGTGGCTATGGCAAATGACATTTTCTCAACACTTCGCACCTATCTAAGCAATGTAACTGATGGGAATAAGAGCGCATCAGAAGTGGCCTCTACGGTTAATCAATGGCTGCGTGAAGGTGGCGAGGCCCTAAAGATCAAGATTGAAGATGAAGTTGAACGCTCAGTTTCCAAAATGGGTTTTGTTAAGCGCGGTGAGTTCGAAGCGCTCAAAGAGGAGGTTGCGCGCATAAAAATGAACAAGCCGGTAAAGAAAGCTACCCCAGCCAAGAAAACTGTGAAGAAATCTGCGACTAAGAAAGCGAGCAAAAAATGACAACGAATTCTGAACAGACACAGGGTGAGAATTTAGTAGAAGAAGTTCGCAGTGAATTAGTTGAGATCGATTCCATGCAGATCAATGATCATGGTGATCGCTACGAACAATTGCACCAAAAACTATCTACTGCACTCTCCTCCATTGATGGGTTGTAAGTAGGACACGTGAAGATTCGCCTTGATGCAGAATTAGTTCGCCGGGAGTTAGCCCGCTCGCGCGAGCATGCATCGGATTTAATTGAGGCACGCTCAGTTTTAGTAAATGGTATTCCAGCCTCAAAGCCAGCAACTATGGTCGATGCAGAAACTTCAATAAAACTTCACGGCAAGCGCGATGATTTTGTCTCTCGGGGCGGTCACAAATTAGCAGGGGCACTTGATGCATTTAGTGGCGTTGTTGTTGAGGGAAAACGCTGCCTGGATGCGGGAGCATCAACTGGCGGATTTACTGATGTCTTATTGCGCAGAGGAGCCAATCATGTTGTAGCTGTTGATGTTGGCTATGGGCAATTGGCATGGGAACTTCGACAAGATCCACGAGTAACGGTTCATGATCGCACCAATATTCGTCATCTAACAGGTGAGGTAATTGGAGATCCGATTGATTTGGTAGTTGCAGATCTTTCTTTCATATCATTGACTCTGGTTCTGCCAGCTTTAGCCGCTGTTTCAAAGCCAGAAGCTGATTTCGTTGTGATGGTTAAACCTCAGTTTGAAGTTGGACGCGAGAAGCTTGGAGCTGGTGGAGTTGTGCGCGATCCTGCTCTTAGAAAAGCTGCAGTCATTGAAGTGGCAGATTCTGCTTACGATGTCGGTCTTGGAACTTTAGGTATTGCAGCAAGTCCACTGCCAGGACCTGCTGGAAATGTCGAGTATTTCTTGTGGCTACGTCGAGGAGCACCAGAGATTAATCATGAGACGTTAGATCAAGCGATAGCGATTGGACCGCAGTAAATGAGTGCACGCAACCTATTACTTGTCTGTAATCCTTCGCGTCAGGAAGCAGTTGATGCTGCCAAAGCCCTTGCCAAAGATTTTTCTGCTGAAGGTTTTTCACTCTACACAATCTCTGATGTTGAAATCGCTGGAGTATCTAAGTGTGATGTCGCTTCGCTGCCAGCGTTAGAAGTCGCCGTTGTGTTGGGCGGGGATGGGACCATGTTGCGAGCTGCAGAAGTTACTCGGGAGCAGCAAATTCCATTGTTGGGCGTGAATTTGGGCCATGTTGGATTTTTAGCAGAGGTTGAAAAACCACCACTATCTGCAATTGTCTCTGCTATAACAAAGCGTGAGTATGTTTTGGATTCACGAATGGTGCTGCAGTATGCCGTTAAGAGAGATGGCAAAACTGTTTCGCAAGGTTGGGCGCTCAATGAAGTAACAGTTGAAAGAGAGCGCACATCAATGGTTGAGCTTTTCCTTGAAATTGATGGTCGCCCAATTTCTCGGTGGGGTTGTGATGGATTGATCTGCTCCACACCTACTGGCTCAACTGCCTATGCTTTCTCTGCAGGGGGCCCAGTTGTGTGGCCAGAAGTAGATGCACTCGTTGTTTTGCCAATTTCGGCACATGCGTTGTTCTCACGTCCACTTGTTATTTCTCCTCAATCTGAAATTGTTGTGAAAGTTGAGTCCAAAGAGGCGGTCTTATCTGCTGATTCACTGCGCAAATTTGATTTACTGGCTGGAGATCGAGTAGTCATCACTAAGGATTCTCATGTTGTTAAGTTGGCGCATCTAACCAACACGCTCTTTAGTGATCGACTAGTGGCCAAATTCAAACTTCCCGTTGAGGGCTGGCGCGGTGAGTGATCGCACATTTCTAGAAGAAATATCTATTCGCTCTATAGGAGTTATTGAACACTCCACCCTTGAAATATCTCCGGGTTTAACTGTTTTAACGGGTGAAACCGGCGCGGGAAAGACAATGATTTTGACGGCTTTGAATCTAATCCTGGGTGGAAAGAGTGATAGTTCGCTTGTGCGCAAGGGGAGTGAGAGATTAGTTGCTAGTGGAAGCTTTAGCGTTCCAAACTCTTTAAAGGATTCTTTTGAAGAAAACGGTTTGCAAGTTGAAGATGGGCAGTTAATTCTCACAAGAACGGTGAATGCAGATGGGAAAAGCAAAGCAACAAGTAACGCCATTTCTGTTCCTTCGAGTGCATTAGCAGCTGCAAGTGAGAATTTGGTAGAAGTGCACGCGCAAGCCGCTAATTTGAATATGACCAAGGCTTCCAAGCAAAGAGATTTGCTGGATCGTTTTGGTGGCAAAGAGTTACATAGCGCACTAATAAATTATCAAAGTGAGTTAGCTAACTATCATGAGCTTAAGTCGCGCATCTTTGCCATGAAGAAAAGCATTGATTCAAAAGATGCTCAATTAGTTGAATTGCGTGAGTTTGCAGCTGTTATGGGCAAACTGAAGTTAGAGCGCGGTGAGCTGCAAGAGATCACTTCTGAGATTGCCCGCCTATCTAGCGTTGAAGATTTGCGCATGGCTGCCCAAAATGCCTCATCTGTGATTGAAGAAGAAGAGTCAGGTTCGCTAACAACTCTTGGAATTATAAGGAAATCTTTGGATTCGGTTCGGGCAAAAGATCCACAAATTGAAGAGCTCTATCAAAAGGTTAGTGAGGCGTTTTTCTTAGTAGATGATGCAAAGGGAGTTCTTGCTTCATATATTGTCAATCTAGAGGCCGATCCTGCTCGCTTAGATTATTTAAACTCTAGAAAAGCCGAGATTAATGCACTGATTAAGAAATATGGTGGTTCAAAATCTGCCGACGATGAACTAGTTTCTCTTATCGAACGCTTTGAAAGTTCAAAGAATGCCATTGCAGACCTTGAAGGTGGGGATGAGCGGTTAAGGGAGCTTGAAACTGAGCTGGTTGGAATCAAGAAAAGACTTGTAATAGCTGCAAAATCTCTCACAAGTATTCGAAGTGAAAGCGCTGCGAAGTTATCTAAAGAAGTTACTAAAGAGATTCAGCAATTATCTATGCCACATACTTCTTTCCACTGCCAGGTGCAGAGCGCTGACTACAATTCATTAAAGGAATCTGATTTCACAGCCCTTGGTTGCGATGAGATTGCAATGCTTATTCAGGGACACAAGGATGGACCACTTGTTCCACTTGCTAAAGGCGCAAGTGGTGGTGAAATGTCACGAGTGATGTTAGCGCTAGAAGTAGTTCTTGCCGCAACGCATCCAGTTGGAACATATGTTTTTGATGAGGTAGATGCTGGAGTTGGCGGCAAAGCAGCAATTGAAGTGGGTCGGCGATTGCACGCGCTTTCTCAACACGCACAAGTTATTGTGGTAACGCATCTTCCTCAAGTTGCGGCCTGGGCGGATTCACATTTCGTTGTGACTAAGAACTCTGATGGCTCAGTAACTGAAAGCAATGTGCGAAAAGTGGTTAAAGAGGATCGAGTTGAGGAGATTGCCCGCATGTTGGCGGGAATGGAGAGCTCAACAAGCGCGCGTGAACACGCCACCGAACTCCTAGAACTGCCCCTGTCGAAGCGATAGGAAATTCAATGATAGGTTGGTCTCCCATGGGCCAACCTCATGTGACTAAACACTTATTTGTAACTGGCGGAGTCGCCTCATCACTTGGCAAAGGACTCACCGCCTCATCACTAGGCAGGTTGTTAGTAGCCCGTGGCATACGTGTAACGATGCAAAAGCTCGATCCTTATCTCAATGTAGATCCAGGAACCATGAACCCATTCCAACATGGCGAAGTTTTCGTTACAGATGATGGGGCTGAGACAGATTTAGATATTGGTCACTATGAAAGATTCCTGGACACTGATTTGCACGGATCTGCAAATGTGACTACAGGTCAGGTGTATTCACGAGTGATTGCTCGTGAGCGTCGTGGTGAGTATTTAGGTGAAACTGTTCAAGTTATTCCACACATCACCAATGAGATTAAAGAGCGCATTCGCGCTATGGCAGCACCAGACATTGATTTAGTAATCACAGAGGTTGGCGGAACTGTTGGGGATATTGAGTCTCAACCATTTCTTGAATCTATTCGCCAGATTCGCCAAGAAGTTGGTCGCGATAACGTTTTCTATTTGCACATCTCTCTTGTTCCATACATTGGTCCATCGGGAGAGTTAAAGACAAAACCAACACAGCACTCAGTTGCTGCCCTTCGTAGTATCGGTATTGCTCCAGATGCCATCGTGCTTCGCTCAGATCGCGCAATTCCATTAGGAGTGAAGAAGAAGATTTCACTGATGTGTGACGTTGATTTAGAAGCAGTTGTGGCAGCCATGGATGCACCTTCAATCTATGACATTCCAAAGGTGTTGCACTCTGAAGGTTTAGATTCCTACGTAGTTAAGCGCCTTGACTTAGGAGGTCATGAAGTTGTGTGGGGAGAGTGGGATACTCTCTTGCAGAAAGTTCATCACCCAAAGCATCTTGTTCGAGTCGGCCTTGTTGGAAAATATATTGATCTTCCTGATGCCTATCTTTCCGTATCAGAGGCATTACGCGCTGGTGGTTTTGCCAATGAGGCAAAGATTGAAATTGTTTGGATTCCAAGTGATGAATGTGAAAGTGCAGAAGGCGCCAAGAAGCACTTGAGTGGACTCCATGCAATTGTTGTTCCGGGTGGCTTTGGAATTCGTGGAATCGAAGGAAAAGTCGGCGCACTTAAATTTGCGCGAGAGAACAAGATTCCAACGCTGGGTCTGTGTTTAGGATTGCAATGCATGGTCATAGAAGCCGCTAGAAACTTAGCCGGCATGAAAGATGCAAATTCAGCAGAGTTTTCAGATGCTGGAACTCCAGTGATTGCAACTATGGATGATCAAAAGCATGTAGTAGCAGGAGAAGGTGACATGGGCGGAACGATGCGTCTAGGTCTCTATAAGGCAGAGCTGCTCAAAGGTTCAGTTGTTGCTAATACTTATGGCTTAGCCGAAATATCAGAGCGACACCGACACCGATACGAAGTCAACAATCTCTATCGCGATCAGATTTCAAAGGCTGGTTTAGTTTTCTCAGGCATGTTTGCCGAGCGTGACTTGGTGGAGTTTGTGGAACTGCCGCCAGAGGTGCATCCTTACTACGTAGGAACACAAGCTCACCCAGAGCTACGTTCACGTCCAACTAAGCCACACCCACTCTTTGTTGGATTGATTAAAGCGGCGGTAGACGCGAAAGGTAAGTAAATGATCGTTGGAATACCTAAAGAGATAAAGGTCCACGAATCACGAGTAGCAATCACTCCTGAAGGAGTGTCAGAGTTTGTAACTGCCGGCCATCAAGTAGTTATTGAAACTGGCGCAGGACTGGGCTCTGCGATCACAGATCAGGATTTTAGTTCCGTAGGTGCAACTATTGTTGCTAAACCAAGTGATGTGTGGGCAAAAGCTGACCTGCTACTGAAAGTAAAAGAACCAATTGAAAGTGAATATTCACTTCTTCGCAAAGACCAGGTTTTGTTTACATATTTACATCTTGCCGCTTCTAAGGCTTGCACTGATGCACTCTTATCTAGTAAAACGACTGCTATTGCTTATGAGACTGTTGAAGTTGATGGACAGTTGCCGTTACTTGCTCCAATGAGTGAAGTTGCTGGGCGCCTTGCAACACAAGTTGGCGCAACTGCTCTGCAAAAACCCCAGGGTGGCCGTGGAGTTTTGCTCGGAGGTGTTCCAGGAGTAGCGCCAGGAAGAGTGTTGGTGATTGGTGGCGGAGTCGCAGGACTCAACGCTGCAGTTATTGCAATGGGGATGGGTGCTGATGTCATAATCATTGATCGCTCTGTCGCACGTCTGCAATACATAGACACTATCTATGGGGGACGAATCAAGACTCTAACTTCTTCCCAACATGCAATTGAGCGCGAAGCCAAAGAAGCTGATCTTGTTATCGGCGCGGTGTTGGTTCATGGGGCAAGAGCGCCAAAGTTAGTTTCAAATGCACTAGTCGCTCAGATGAAATCAGGGTCAGTTTTAGTAGATATTGCAATTGATCAGGGTGGATGTTTTGAAGATTCACATCCAACAACTCATGCCGAACCAACCTATCAAGTTCATAACTCCATCTTTTATTGCGTTGCAAATATGCCAGGGGCTGTTCCAGTTTCCAGCACATATGCGCTCACAAATGCAACTTTGCCATATGCACTATCGATTGCGAATGTGGGTTGGGAGAAAGCATGCAAAGAGGATTCCAACTTAGCTAAGGGTCTTAATGTTCATGATGGGAAGATTTACTATCAAGCCGTAGCCAAGGCACATGGATATGACAGCGTTGAACTTTGATTTAGTTGCTACGTCTTTTCTTAATCACTTAACGATTGAACGCGGCTTATCTGTTCATACCCTTGCTGCATATCGCAGAGATTTAGGAAAGTTTGAAAACTTTCTAAATGGGAGAGCTTTGGCAGATGTTGACCCGCAAATCATTTCTGATTTTGAAGTATCGCTTAAAAGTGCACAAGCATCACCTGCCAGCATCAGTCGAATCAACTCAACACTTCGTACTTTTTTTAAACATGCAATGAGCGAGTTTGGGATAGCTAATCCAACTTCTGAAATGTTGCCAAATCAGTCAAAGCGCAGACTTCCAAAGGCTTTAACAATCGATCAGATTATGTCCTTAATTAACGCCGCCTACAGAGAGAGTGAACCCATAACTCTTCGCGACCAGGCAATGGTCGAACTGCTCTACAGCAGTGGTGCGCGTGTTTCAGAATTGGTGGGAATCAATATTGCAGATATTTCTAATGCGCAAAGTGCAGACGGTGAGATCACGACTTTAAAGCTGCGCGGTAAGGGATCAAAGGAGCGCATAGTTCCCCTTGGTTCCTTTGCAACAAAGGCCATTGCTGATTATTTAGTACGTATACGTCCCATGCTTGCAGCCAAAAATTCGAAAACCAATACCGCGCTTTTTCTAAACTCAAGGGGAGCACGCTTAACTCGCCAGTCTGCCTGGAATATCGTGATAAGAGCAGCAAAAGATGCAGGTATTGAAGCCCACGTTTCACCCCATGTTTTTAGACACTCCTATGCAACACATCTTTTAGATGGTGGGGCAGACATTCGCGTCGTTCAAGAACTACTAGGGCATGCCTCGGTGACTACAACGCAGATATATACCCTTATTACTATCGATAAAGTGCGTGAGAGTTATTCACTTGCTCATCCGCGAGCACGCGGTTAGTTGTTCCTAGAGGCCGCGTAGTCGACGGGCAAGAATACTTTGATCACCTTTAGCTTCAAGATCAGCGATGATGACAGCGATTGATTCGCGAACAATACGGCCGCGATCAACTGCAAGTCCAAGATCACCACGAAGTTGCAAACGAGCTTGATCTAGTTCAAAGAGTTCATCAGGTGAGAGATAGACAGTGATTTTTTCATCATGGCGCTCACGACCAGAAGGTGAACGGTCAACTGTTGTGACACGACGTCGTGCGATTGTGCGAACGCCCTTTTTACTAGATGGTGCCTTTGGTGTTGCAATAGCTGGTGGCACAAGTTGTGCAGGCGTTTCATTTTGCGCTGGAACTGCGCTTAGCGCTGGGGCCGTTGAACGAAATAGTTCATCGGCACCTGGAAGATTTGCTCTGCGTGTCATCGTGCGCCTCCTCGGGCAATGAGTTCTCTAGCTAGTCGACGATATGAAGCTGCGCCACCTGAGCTGGTTGCATACGTTGTGATTGGTTCGCCAACAACAGTTGTTTCAGGGAAACGAATTGTTTTGGCAATAATTGTTTCAAAGACATCTTGTGGGAACTGCTCAAGAATGCGCTCCAATACTTGGCGATTGTGTGAAGTTTTCTTGTCATACATGGTTGCCAAAATGCCAATCAGTTTTAGATTCGGATTGAGGAAGTTCTTTACCTTGTCCAAGTTACCTTTAAGTTCAATAAAGCCGTGGAGTGCAAAATATTCACATTGCAACGGAACAATTACTTCATCAGCGGCAACAAGTGCGTTGATTGTTAACTGTCCCATCGTTGGTTGGCAATCGATCAAGATAACGTCGTAGTAATCGCGCAGTGAACCTAGGGCGCGCTTGAGATATTGCTGACCACCAATTTCTGCACCCAGCGTTGTTTCAGCTGTTCCAAGGTCGCGGTTTGCGGGCAAGAAATCAAGGCCTGGCACTGCAGATTTGAGAACGATTGAATCCACATTGGCTGTTGGAGTCATGAGTGCGTAATAAACAGTTTGTTCTAACGGAAGTGAGTGGGCGTTAACACCAAGACCAAGGGAGAGGCCACCTTGAGGATCAAAATCTACAAGCAGAACACGACGACCCATCTCGGCAAGGGATGCACCCAGATTGATTGTTGTAGTTGTTTTACCGACCCCACCTTTTTGGTTGAAGATCGCTACAACTTTTGCATTTCCATGTTCTGTGATCGGAGGTGGCGTGGGGATATTTGCCGCGTTTTTGCCCAGAAGAGTTGCAGTAGTGGCTACATCTTCTTGCTTTGTCGATTTAGCGTTCAAGCGTCAAACCTCTTTTCCGTGAAGTGAGCGCGAGCCTACGCGCTACCTAGAACTGGAGCAACTGTGAAGTAGGGTGGCGCCATGGATTTATCACTAGAGGAATCAAAGGATGTCAACGCCGTAGCCGGTGCATTCTCCGTCCACCTCGATAACTTCGATGGTCCTTTCGACCTGCTCCTACAGCTTATTTCGCGCCACAAAATGGATATCACTGAGATATCTCTGAGTCTTGTCACCGATGAATTCATAGCCTTCATTAGGGCCTTGGAGGCTTCAGGAGAGGGTTGGCGCTTGGACCAGGCCACTGAATTCCTAGTTGTGGCTGCAACCTTGTTAGATTTGAAAGCTGCGAGATTATTGCCGAGTGGAGAAGTCGATGATGAGGAAGACCTAGCTCTACTTGAGGCTCGAGATATTCTCTTTGCCCGCCTGTTGCAATATCGAGCATTCAAAGAGATCGCGGCGACTTTTAGCGAGCGCATCACATTGGCCGATAAGTTCTTCCCACGTGTTGTCGCACTGGATCCAACTCTGAGCGCGTTATTGCCTGAAGTGTTAATAGGAGTAGGGCCACAGCGATTTGCCGCAATTGCAGAGCGAGTCCTGACTCCAAAGGTGGCACCGGTAGTTAATGTGGAGCATCTGCACTTAGCCTTGGTGAGCGTTGCGCAAGAGTCTCGAGTTGTAGTTGAGGCTTTACGCCGATCTAAATCTATGAGCTTTAGAAACCTGGTCTCAGATGCTGAAAACACAATGGTCATCGTTGCCAGATTCCTAGCCCTTCTCGATCTCTATCGCCAAGGGGTTCTGCGCTTTGACCAAGTCATGGCCCTTGGCGAACTGCAGATCTCCTGGACTGGATCTGAGTCCGGGGAGGTGGAAGTCACCGATGAGTTTGATATCCCCGTTGTTTTAGAGGATGACGAGCCGACAGAAGGTAGTACGAATGTCTAATGTAGAAGTTGAGCGTTCTATCGAGGCGATCCTGATGGTCGTAGATGAGCCGGTTTCAGAGATCATCTTGGCTCAAGTCCTTGAAAAAACAGTCGAAGAGGTTGAGTCAGCTCTTGCTCACTTGGTAACTACCTACGATGATCGTGGATTTTCATTACGTAAAATCAACGGGGGATGGCGCTTTTATAGCAACCCTGACTATCACGCAGCCGTTGAGAAGTTCGTCTTAGATGGGCAGCAAAACCGATTGACCCAAGCTGCCCTTGAGACGCTTTCAGTTATTGCCTATCGCCAGCCCGTTTCCCGCGCCCGCGTTTCGGCCATCCGTGGCGTGAACGTGGAGGCGGTTATGAAGACTTTAATCACCAGAGGTTTAGTGGAGGAGTCTGGGATTGAGCATGAGAGCGGTGCGATCCTTTACAAAACCACGAGCTACTTCCTAGAGCGCCTAGGCCTTAACTCCCTAGAAGATCTTCCAGCCCTGGCTCCATACCTTCCAAATCTTGATGGGCTAGATGAAATCCTTGATTCGCTAACTGACTAACTCCCGCGCTATCCTTTACCTCTGACTGTCGGGAGGATAGCCATGGGCCAAATGCGCCTCAACAAGATAATTGCAGATGCGGGTATTACTAGCCGTCGAGGCGCGGATGAACTTATTGAATCTGGCCGAGTCTCAGTCGATGGAATCACAATTCGCGAGATGGGCTCCAAATTCGACCCTGATTTAGTTGAAGTCATGGTAGATGGTGAGACAATAAGACGCTCAATGTCTAAGTCTTATTTAGTACTTCATAAACCTAAAGGGGTTTTGTCTACCATGTATGACCCAGATGGACGACCTTCGCTTAGTGATTTCATTGACCTTCGAAAAGAACGACTTTTCCATGTTGGGCGCTTGGATAAAGACTCCGAAGGATTAATCCTTTTGACCAATGATGGCGACCTTACTTTCCGAGCTACGCACCCATCTTTCGGCCTGCAGAAAACCTACATCATCGAACACGAAGGGAAACTGCCGGCGGGAGTCGACAAAATTCTGCTTAAAGGCATCGAACTCGAAGATGGAATGGGTCGAGTTTTGACCTATAAAGAGCTATCTCCTACATGGCTTGAGGTGTCAATTCACGAGGGTAGGTATCACATCATTCGCCGCCTAATGGAGGCCGTTGATGTGCAAGTCCTTCGATTGATCCGCACTAACTTCGGGCCCATCTCATTGGGAGACACCCCGGAAGGACGGTGGAGAAACCTCAATGAGGGAGAACTAACAAATCTACGTAAGGTTTTAAGGCTTTAGCGGCTTTACTATTAATCGATAATACGACAAATATCGGTTAGTAGATATATCGACAAAAAGAACTAAAATATTTATTTATCGATTTTTGCCACGCTCAGAGACGGCTCTGCATACCGACAAATCGATATTCTATATTTCACGGCAACGAGGAGCGTAGAACGGATCCATTGAAAAAAAATCGTGAAAAGGTTTTATCGATAAACATTTAAACGGCCTTAGAAGCATTCAAAATTAAGCGAAAAAGTGACCAAGAAAGGTACCCTTATCCCATGCCGATCAGAGCTATACGTGGCGCCACTCAAGTGAGCGCAAATACCCAAGAAGCAATAGCCACAGGGGTTCAAGAGCTGATTCAGGCGATTTTGGAAGCCAACAGCCTGACACCTAACGATGTTGTCTCGGTCTTTTTCACTTCGACCCCCGATTTGACGGCCTCTTTCCCGGCGGCTGCGTGTCGGGAAATCGGCTTTGCCGCAGTGCCACTTATTGGCTCAGTCGAGGTTGATGTACCAGGGGCTTTAGCCATGGTCATCCGTACGATGCTCCACGTTGAAAGTAGCAAGAGCCGTGACGAGATTTCTCATATCTATCTACACGGGGCGGTAGCACTGCGCCGAGATATAGCCCAGTAATGGTGCGCTCAGTTCGAATAGTGGGGGCAGGCCTTATCGGCACCTCCATTGGATTGGCTCTGGCAGCTAAAAACATAGCAGTCGAAATGATCGACATAGATAGCCGAAATCAGGCTTTGGCACAGGATTTAACAGGGGGAGTCAGCATTGCCGACCCGGAGCTGATAATTCTGGCAACTCCTCTCAGAGCCCTTTCCCAGGTCATAAATGAGCAGTATGAACTAAACCCAAACTCAACATTCATGGATGTTTGCAGTGTTAAAAATGAACCTTTAGCAAAGGTTAAGGCTTCTAAGCTGCCATTGAAGCAATTTGTAGGCACTCACCCGATGGCCGGCCGGGAAGTCGGGGGAGCGGAGTCAGCTCGAGCCGATCTCTTCCTCTCCAGAAGTTGGATCATCACCCCGGATGCTCAAAGTGATCCGGATGCTGTAGCCAAGGTCAAATCACTTATTCAACTGCTCGGGGCTACTTGCGTGGAATTGGATGCGATTTCCCATGATGCCGCGGTAGCCAGAGTTTCCCACCTGCCACAGATCACTGCCACTCTTTTGGCTAGCTCATTGCATGGTGTTTCCCCTGAGTGGCTTGACCTTGCTGGTGCTGGACTTCGAGACACCACGCGAATTGCAGCATCTGATGAGAATTTATGGAAAGAAATCATTAACTCAAATTCTCAAGAGATAAAGGGGTTGCTCACAAAATTGCATGACGAGTTAGGCACAATCATTGATGCAGTTGATAGTCCAGAGAAAATCGCCGCCTTTATGCGCAAAGGTCGTGATGGAAGAAATCTGATCCCAGGTAAACATGGTGGAAAAGCACGTGAATACACCTACGTTCCAATTGTTATCGACGATAAGCCAGGTCAGTTAGGTGCAATTTTCAATGAATGCGCTGCAATGTCTGTCAACGTTGAAGATTTAGTAATCGAGCACTCACCAGGACAACTCAATGCTCTAATCACTTTGGCACTTTCTGCAGATGATGCAGTTAAGTTATCAAATCATCTCTCTTCAATCGGGTGGAACGTTCACCCGGTTCGTAAATAGAAGTAGGCTCATCACATGGGCATAGTTGTAGCAATTGATGGCCCAAGTGGCGCAGGTAAATCAAGCACATCTAAAGCAATCGCAATACGTGCAGGCTGGAATTATTTAGATACAGGTGCGCTCTATCGCGCAGTTACTTGGGTTGCTTTAGAAAACAAATGCATTGAAGCTGCAGAAATTCTTAAAGCGCTCAAGAGCCTACCAATCAGATTTGTATCTGATCCGAATTCGCCAGAGGTATTTGCAGGTGACACACAGATTACCCATGCAATCCGCGGAACTTCAGTGACTGAAAATGTTAGTCGCATAAGTGCAATGCCACAGATACGCGAAGAGCTACTCGTCATCCAACGCAAAATTATTGCTCAGGCACAGCGTGGAATAGTTGTAGAGGGACGCGATATTGGAACGGTTGTAGTTCCTGATGCGGCCCTAAAGATATATTTAACAGCTGATTTAGATGCTCGCGCTTATCGACGCGAGAATGAGATGGATGATAAATCTTTTGACGTGAAGAGTTCGCTTGAAAACCGTGATTCCATTGACTCTACGCGCACAGTTTCACCTTTAGCCATGGCATTTGATGCAGTAGAAGTGGATTCAACAAATCTAGATTTAGATGAAACTGTTGAGCGAATTTGGGAGCTGCTTCGTCAACGCTCACTTCTTGGACTTCCAATTGTTGCGATATTAGGTCGACCTAACGTTGGCAAATCAACATTGATTAACAGATTCTTAGGACGCAGAGAAGCAATTGTAGAAGACACACCTGGTGTTACACGCGATCGTGTGCAATATGAATGCGAGTGGGGTGGACGTCGTTTCATCATTATGGACACTGGCGGTTGGGAAGCAAAACCTGACGGTATCTCTGTTCAAGTAAGTGCCGGTGCTGAAATTGCAATGCAAGAAGCTGATGTCTTGGCATTTGTTGTTGACGCACAAGTTGGTGCCTTAGATGAAGATGACATTTTAGTGCAACATCTGCGCAAGGCTAAGAAACCTCTGATACTAATTGGTAACAAAGTTGATGGAGAGCGTGAAGAATCAGAAGCTCATGGCTTGTGGTCATTGGGACTTGGTGAGCCTTATTTTGTTTCAGCACTTCACGGTCGCGGTTCTGGAGATCTACTTGATCATATTGTTGCCGAGTTACCTGAAGTTGGCGGAGCACAGACACAAGATGGTTATCGCAAAGTCGCACTCATTGGTCGACCAAATGTTGGAAAGTCATCGCTGCTAAATGCTCTAGCTGGAGAGAACAGGTCAATCGTTGATGATGTTGCAGGAACAACGAGAGATCCAGTTGATGAGTTAATCGAATTTGGTGGATCGATCTGGAGATTTATCGACACTGCAGGACTGAAAAAGCGTGCTAACCAAGCATCAGGTACTGATTACTATGCATCCCTTCGCACGCAAACAGCGTTAGAGCGCTGCGAGGTTGCAGTTGTAGTACTAGATGCATCAGAGCCCATCACTGAGCAGGATTTGCGAGTAATCACCATGGTGGAAGAAGCTGGAAAAGCCATGGTCATCGTGATGAATAAGTGGGACTTAGTCGATGAAGATCGCCGTGATCAGTTGGACCGTGAAATAGATAGACACCTAGATCAAGTTGAGTGGGCCCAACGTGTGAACGTGGCAGCTAAAACTGGCTGGCACCGAGATCGGCTGGCACCGGCCCTTCGCACAGCACTGGACAGTTGGGAAAAGAGAGTTCCTACGGCCAAGCTCAACTCATTCCTGGGCGCTCTTATCGGTGCTACGCCGCCTCCGGTTCGAGGCGGAAAACAACCAAAGGTTTACTACGCCACTCAGGCTGGCATCGCACCCCCCAAGTTCGTTGTCTTTTCTAATGGCTGGATTGAGGCTTCCTATCGCCGATTCATCGAACGCAGGTTGCGTGAGGAGTTCTCCTTTCCTGGCACGCCAGTGCAAGTAGCTATTAGGGTAAAAGAGCGCGAATAAGCAATGAATTCATCACTTCTATCAATTCCAAATGCATTAACTCTTTTGCGCTTATTAGGAATTCCGCTATTTGTCTATCTGACTCTTTCAATTCAGGCTGATGGCTGGGCGATCATAGTTTTAGCCATTGGTGGAGCCACCGATTATTTTGATGGAAAGTTAGCAAGAGCCTGGAATCAAACATCCCGTTTTGGTGAGTTAGCCGATCCAGCTATCGATCGCCTCTATATCTTGACGATTCTGATTGTCTTTTTAATCCGAGACATTGTTCCGGCCTGGATTATCCTTCTGCTCATTTCCCGCGACCTCATGCTTGGGATCATCACTCTTATAATGAAGTCAAAAGGTCTAGCACCTTTTACAGTTACTTATTTGGGCAAGGCCGCAACCTTTAACCTCATGTATGCCTTCCCTTTTTTACTCTTGGCTAAAAACGACTCACCTCTTGGCACTGTAGCCTTCGTTCTAGGGTGGAGTTTTGCCATCTGGGGGATTGCCCTCTACATTGCTACAGGTATAAGTTATGGACGCGAAGGTTTATCGCAGATGAGAGGAAAACGTGTCAGTAATCCCTGAAAGTTTGCACTACACAAAAGATCATGAATGGGTAAGTTCAACTGGAAATCTCTTCACAATGGGAATTACTGACTTCGCACAAGCCGCACTAGGTGACATTGTTTATGTTCAACTTCCTAAAGTGGGCGAAACGATCACTGCGGGCAAAGTTTGCGGAGAAATTGAATCCACAAAATCTGTATCTGAGATTTTCGCAGCTGTTAGCGGCGTAGTAAGTGAAGTCAATGTTGCCCTCTCTCAAACACCAGAGCTAGTCAACAGCGATCCTTATGGCGCTGGATGGTTGGTCAAAGTTGAGGTTTCAGCAGTTCCATCTGACCTACTCGATGCCGCCGGTTACGCCCAAATTACGGCTTGACCAAAGCGGCTCACCCCTTTAGTGTCAGCCTCAGGTTGACGGTGAAGGAGGAGAGATAAGTGAAGCCAGAACAAAGGCCCAGCGAACTCACCACCACTTTGCACCTAGGTCTTCGCTCAGCCAGTAATTCCCCAGCAGGGGCTCTTGATGAGTTTCTAGCGACTGTCTCAGCGGAAGATCGCAGCATTATCAAAGAGATCGCACAGTCATCAGAGAAGGCAATGTTGATTATCAATCGAGGATCAAATCTTGGTTCGAGATTTTTAGTTACTGCACAAGGTGCAAGCATTGGTCGCTCATCTGGCAGTGATGTTTTCTTAGACGATGTAACAGTCTCGAGGACTCACGCAAAGATTGAAAGTACTGCTTCAGGATTTTCTCTCAAAGACAGTGGTTCCCTAAATGGCACATACGTCAACAACTCTTCAATAACAGAACACGCATTACATTCCGGAGATCAGATTCAAATTGGCAAATTCCATCTGCTTTTTGTTTCTGGCAGAAAATAATTAGGGGAGAATTACAATGGCAGTTCCAGCTCGCGCGTATCTGAGCATTGGTGAAGTACTTAATAGGCTTCGCCCAGATTTTGCAGATATAACAATCTCTAAGATTCGCTTCCTTGAATCTGAAGGTTTGATTGAGCCGCAACGAACACCATCGGGTTATCGCAAATTTACGACTTCTGATTTAGAGCGTCTGCGCTACGTCTTACTTGCACAGCGTGATCAATACCTGCCACTTAAAGTAATAAAAGATAATTTAGATGCAATAGATCGCGGTCTTGTTCCGGCAGCTGCTGGTTCAGTTCCAGCACCGCGTCCAACTATTGGCCTGGCAACAATTGATGGCGAAATGGCACCGAGCACATTTGGTGAAGTCTCAGAGATGCGTCTATCTCGCGATGAACTATTAAAGAACTCAGGACTGAAAGAAGATCAACTTGTGGAATTAGAGGGCTATGGCCTAATCACAATTCGTGGTCGTCACTACGATGGTGATGCGCTAGCCATCGCAAGGGCGGTAACAGAGATGGCCGGTTTTGGAATCGAAGCACGCCATTTGCGATCATTTAAATCAGCAGCAGATCGCGAAATTGGATTAATCGAACAAGTCATCACGCCTTTGACGAGACAAAAGGGCGCAGAGTCAAAGGCCCGTGCTGAAGAAGTTCAAAAGGAGATCGCTTCCCTTTCCATTCGTCTGCATGCAGCACTTGTTCGCGGCGGGCTTCATCGCCTTCGCTCATAATTAATGATGATTTCCATGGAGGTCATCGGCGTTCGAGTCGAAATGCCTTCCAACCAGCCCATCGTCTTACTCAAGGAGATTGACGGTTCACGTTTTCTGCCAATTTGGGTGGGGGCCGTTGAAGCCACAGCTATCGCCTTTGCCCAACAAGGGGTTCAACCACCAAGACCGCTGACCCACGATTTGACGAAGAACATCGTTGAACAACTCAATGCGACTCTTACTGCAGTTCATGTGACCCACATTGATGAGGGAGTCTTCTATGCCAATCTCATTGTCAGAGATAGCTCTCAAACTACCCACACCATCTCAGCCAGGCCTTCAGATGCTATTGCGCTAGCCCTTCGAGCCTCTGCCAACATTTTGGCTAGTTCGGAACTACTCGATGAAATCGGAATTGAGATTCCATCAGAGGCAGCGCCAGGGGATGAGAACCAGGAAGTCGAGCGCTTTAGAGAGTTTCTAGACCAGATCAACCCTGAGGATTTTGCAGGGTAGAGGCCCAAACCCTCAATCTCTAGTAGAGGTTTCGACCGTGTCGGTCATTGAAGGCTGAGCCTTGCTGCCCTAGATTTAATCACTCCCCGAGAGAAACGAGTTTCCCCGTGACTTCCCAGGAATTAGAAATTGGATACCGTGGAGCTACAGCATGCTCTGCGGCTGGTATTACTTACCGCCAGCTTGATTATTGGGCACGCACGGGTTTAGTTGAACCAAGCATTAGAACTGCAAGTGGATCTGGAACGCAACGCCTGTATGGATTTAGAGACATCCTTGTTTTAAAAATTGTTAAACGCCTTTTAGATGCTGGCGTATCACTTCAAAACATTCGCACAGCCGTTGACCACCTTCGTAGCAGGGGAGTGACAGAGCTTGAGAGCATGACGTTAATGAGTGATGGTGCATCTATCTATGAGTGCGCTAGCCCCGATGAGATCATCGACTTGCTGGCAGGTGGCCAAGGGGTTTTCGGTATCGCTGTTGGAAAAGTTTGGCACGAGCTTGAGGGCTCTCTCTCACTGTTGCAGGGCGAAATGAGCGCTCAAAATGTGGGTGTTGAATCTAACGATGAACTTTCCCTACGCCGAAAGAGCAAAGGCGCTTAAAAGGACATATTCTTAACTCATACGGACCAATGAAGGTCTGTCTGTATGGGTAGGGGATGTTAGTCCATGGTTGATTACGACGCGTTCTCACGTCGACACATCGGTCCTTCTGAGGATCAAGCACAGACCATGTTGATGGAACTTGGTTATTCCTCCATGGCAGATTTTATAGCCGATGTAGTTCCTCAAAATATCGCAATGACAAAACGGTTGAGCGAAACATTGCCAACAGCGCTCAATGAAGTAGACGTGATCGCAGAGCTACGAGCGCTGGCAGATAAAAATGATGTTTATCGCAATGTGATTGGAACTGGATATTACGGAACCATTACGCCGCCGGTTATTTTGCGAAATGTTTTAGAAAACCCAGCCTGGTACACCGCTTACACGCCCTATCAGCCAGAGATTTCTCAAGGTAGGTTAGAGGCGCTATTTGCGTTTCAAACCGCAGTTTGTGATTTAACTGCGCTCTCTATTGCAAATGCCTCCATGCTAGATGAAGGCACAGCTGCAGCAGAGGCTATGACCTTGGCCCGCCGTGTTTATAAAGGCAGTGAGGATGCAATCTTTTTGATTGACATCAATGTGCATCCCCAAACAATTGCAGTGATTCAAACTCGCGCTAAGCCTCAGGGAATTACTGTTGAAGTTCTTGATCTTTCAAAGATTCCTTCACATAGCGAAGTATTTGGAGTTCTTGTTCAGTATCCAAATACACGTGGTGAAATAGTTGATTACAGTGCAGTTGCAACTTGGGCCCATTCAAAAGATGCTTTGGTAGTTGCTGCAACTGATCTACTTGCACTCACACTCTTAAAAGCACCAGGGGAGTGGGGGGCAGATATTGCAGTTGGATCAGCTCAGCGCTTTGGAGTTCCGATGGGCTTTGGTGGGCCGCACGCAGGTTTCATCTCAGTGCGTGAAGGTTTAGAGCGCTCACTTCCTGGACGTTTAGTTGGTCAAAGTGTGGATGCTCATGGCAACCCTGCCTTTCGCTTAGCTCTACAAACACGTGAGCAACATATTCGCCGTGATAAAGCGACAAGTAACATTTGTACTGCTCAAGTTCTCCTAGCTGTAATGAGTGCCTTCTATGCGATGTGGCATGGTCCAGCAGGTTTGAAAACAATTGCCTCCAGAGTGAATCGACAAACACAGGAACTTGCCAGTTCCGTCACAGCTTCTGGTCACAGGGTTGTGCACCAAAATTATTTTGACACCCTAGTAATTGAAGTCAAAGATGCAGCAGAGCTTCACAAGAGAGCCGATGCAAAGAAGATAAACCTGAAGAAAATTGATGCAACACATGTGGGTGTTTCACTCGATGAAACAACGGATGCAAAGATGCTTAAAGACTTATCCGACATCTTCGGTGGTGGGGAAGTGGGGGTTGCCGGTAAATCCATTCCGGATTGGGCGCTCCGCTCATCAACTTATCTTCGTCACCCAATCTTTAACACCATGCGTTCTGAAACATCGATGCTTCGCTATCTGCGCACGCTCTCGGATCGCGATTTAGCCCTTGATCGCACAATGATTCCCTTGGGTTCTTGCACGATGAAGCTCAATGCCACAACTGAGATGCAAGCCGTAACCTGGCCAGAGTTCTCATCACTTCACCCATTTGCACCAGCTCAACAGAATGCGGGTTCTCGCGAACTTATTGAGCAACTCTCTGATTGGCTAATCAAAATTACTGGTTATGACGCAGTTTCCTTGCAACCAAATGCTGGAAGCCAAGGGGAGTTCGCTGGTTTATTGGCAATTCGCAACTACCACGATTCACGCGGTGACAAGGGTCGCACAATTTGCTTGATTCCCTCCTCAGCTCATGGAACTAATGCTGCAAGTGCCGTAATGGCTGGAATGCAGGTTGTGGTTATTGAGTGCGATGAACACGGAAACGTGAGTATCGAAGATTTGAAGGCTAAAATCGCGCAATATTCATCCACTTTAGCTGCCATGATGGTCACATATCCGTCCACACATGGTGTTTTTGAGTCGGCTATCACTGATTTGTGTGGACTGGTACACGATGCTGGTGGTCAGGTTTATGTTGACGGTGCAAATTTAAATGCGCTAGTTGGTTTATCGCAACCAGGAAAATTCGGTGCAGATGTTTCGCACTTGAATTTGCATAAAACATTTTGTATTCCGCATGGTGGCGGGGGACCAGGTGTTGGTCCAGTTATCTGCCGAGCTCACCTAGCGCCATTTCTACCCAATCATCCATTGGATGAACTAGCAGGACCTGCAACGGGTCCCGGACCAATTAGTGCTGCGCCGTTTGGTTCGGCAAGTATTTTGCCGATCTCATGGGCTTACATCCGCATGATGGGTGGGGAAGGCCTCACGCTTGCAACATCTATAGCTATTTTGTCCGCTAATTACATGGCAGCAAAATTAAATCCAATGTTCCCAGTTCTCTATAGAGGTGAACATGGTCGTGTTGCCCATGAATGTATTTTGGATATAAGAGAGATAACAAAGCTCAGCGGAGTAAGTGTTGATGACATCGCAAAGCGTTTAATGGATTACGGTTTCCATGCACCGACTATGAGTTTTCCTGTCGCAGGAACGCTGATGATCGAGCCAACTGAGAGTGAAGACATTGCTGAGATTGATCGTTTTATAGCCGCGATGACTGCAATTCACGGAGAAATCCAGGAAATCATGGAGGGCAAGATTTCGGTGGAGGAGTCAGCTCTGCGCCATGCACCGCACACCATTGAAAGTGTTCTGGCAGCTAACTGGGAGCGCTCTTATTCGCGTGAAGTGGGCGGAACTCCATCGCTTCGAACTGGCTTGGTGAATGGTGAAATCATGGGAATGCAGGGCAAGTACTGGCCGACGGTGGGTCGAATCGATGGAGCGCACGGGGATAGGAATCTGATTTGCTCCTGCCCACCAATATCTGAGTTCGCTTAACTTTACATAATGTTACTTATCGGCGATATATATACGCTCCACGGGTAACCATCAGCAGCCAGATCAGCGTCACTACCAGGGCCCAATCCCCATATCTATCTCGTGGCGAAACGCTGGAAATTACTCCTACTTCAGCATAGAGATGCTGCGCACTTGCCATGTCACTCTTTTGCAGAACTTTTCCCTTGTAATCAATGACGGCTGAATAACCCGTTGTCGACACCGAGAGAATATTTCGTGAATGTTCTATCGCTCTAATGCGAGTGATCTGCAGCTGCTGGGCGCTTTGAGCCGAATCTCCAAATGTTGCATTGTTAGTTTGAACAACAAGAAGATTTGATGATTTTGCTGCCTTTTCAAGAATGTCATCATCAAGTAATTCATAACAGATAACTGGCGCAATTTTTGCCTTAGCAACTGTAAATACTGTCGACTCACTTCCTGGTGAAAAATCCCGCACATCATCTACAAATGGTGAGATTTTGGAGGCCAAGGAACGCAAAGGAATGTATTCACCAAATGGCGTGAGGTGTTGCTTTATGTAGACATTTTGAACCTCTTTTGTCCACAATATAGATGTATTCAAAATATCATCGGCTCTACCAACAATAGCTCCAACTATGAGTGGAACTCTGTAGCGATTAAGTGCCTCGAATACTTCTGGATTACGAAATGGATCTACATCAACTGAATTTTCAGGCCAAAGAATAAAGTCGACTTTCTTATTTTCTTTCAATGCAATATCTGTTTCATTAACGTGATTATAGAAAACTTCTTTTGCCCTAGAGTTAAAATCCAAACCCAACTTTGGCACATTTCCCTGTATCAGAAACGCCTGTGTTGTTTGGTTCATTTGAACATTAATTGGTATTGCAACAATAACTATTGGAAACAGTACGAGAATTCTCAATTGCTTTTGAGATAAATAGAAGATAACAAGTCCAGCCAGTACCGTAATGGCAGAAAGTGCAACCGCTCCCCCGTTAGCTGCAATCTTGGCATAGGGAGCATCGGCCTGTGAATAAGCAATTCTGGCCCAGCCAAAACCTTGAAAAGGAAATCTGTTACGAACCTCTTCCATGACGATGAATATCAGCGGGAAAAAGGCTATCCCCAGACGCTTTACAGCTACCAAGGGTAGGTAGAAAAGAGTTAACCCCACAGCAAGAATTACCCACGGCACAGATCCCACATACGTGCTCGTCCAGTGAAGTAAAACAAGGTTGAAGGTAAGTGCGAAAGCTAGAACGCTCAGATACTTCCGCTCACTTTGAGAGAGTGCAAACATTTCTAGAGCAAGTGCGATTGGTGCAATCCACCACAGGGATATTGGTTCGAAAGCAGCGCTTAGAAGTAGCCCGCTGAACGCCGATAAAAGTAGATTTACCAACCTAGTGCACTGATCAAACGATCAACGCTGGCACCTAATCCATAGCGTTCCTTGAATTGATAAATCTCAGAGAGATCTTTGGGAGCTTTGGGCATTTTTAGATCAACTTGAGGAAGCGGTGCATCGCGAGCAACCTGAACAACTCTTGGAGCCACCTTCAGGTAATCAGACCCAGCGATAATCTTCTTTGCCAATGCTGCAGGCAAAGATTCATGGGCAGCATGTGCTCCGGCTAACGCGTCCTTAACAGTTGCGAAATTGTTAGCAATCAGAGCAGCACCCTTTTCGCCAATACCTTTCACACCTGGTAAACCATCAGAGGGATCACCGCGAAACATCGCAAATAATGCATAGCGATCACCCGGGATTGCATACTTATTTGCAACATAGGCGTAGTCAACTAGATCGTGTTGAGAAATACCCTTAGCTAAATACACAACCTTAATATCGCGTTTATCATCTACCATCTGAAAGAGATCTCTATCTCCAGTAACTATTCGAATCGGACCCTTTTCAGTTTCGGCATAGGTTGCCATCACATCATCTGCTTCATAGTCATCAACGCCCACCACAGGTATCCCGAAAAGATCTAACAAGTCCAAGAGAATAGGAATTTGCGGCGTGAGCGTCTCTGGCTCTTCTTCCTCGTCGCCCTCTTCTTCTAAACGATTTGCCTTGTAATCTGGGAAAAGTTCTACTCTCCAACTAGGACGCCAATCTCCATCAAGACAAGCAACCAAGCGATTGGGTTTATAGACAGATAACAATCGTGAAGTCATGTCGATGTAGCCACGAATCGCATTAACAGGAGTTCCATCAGGTGCGGTTAATGTGTCCGGCATTCCGTAATAGGCGCGATACCAAAGAGATGCACTATCTAGAAGCATTAATGTCATAGATCTCCCATGAGAAATGCGACCACTCCCCTGTCGATGCGCTTAACGGCATCTTTGCATACTGGGCGAAGCTTTTCACTCGCCGCAGCAATTTGATTGAGAAGATCCGATAGTTGCTTAGTACTGCGCA
This sequence comes from Actinomycetota bacterium, assembly GCA_010024385.1. Lineage (GTDB taxonomy): Bacteria > Actinomycetota > Actinomycetes > Nanopelagicales > Nanopelagicaceae > Planktophila. Next base: position 24,819 of record RGHD01000012.1, read on the forward strand.
CAAAGTCTCCGACAGACATATCTGTGCCCTTGAGCACGCTTTGTAGCGAATTTCCATTAGCCCAACGATATGAAACCCAGCAGAAACCAGCATCTGGTTGGCGCTGTGTTTTGACTCCATACTCAGTTTCAAGTTCTTCTAACTCGGCCCAAATAGAAATCACATCGGCAAGCGCGCTAGAAACTCGCGGACTTGGCATCTTGGGAGCAACATTGTCGGCGTTGCGAGATTCGAAAATCATCGTTGAGACAACTGATAGCAGCTCTGGGGCATTTAATTCATCCAAAACTCCTCGACGAATTGCCTCTGTCAAGAGAAGATCCGATTCCGCATAAATTTTGGTAAGGATCTTGCCCTGTGCAGTTGGTTTTTCCCCTTCGATGTAACCAAGATGAGTCAGAACCTGACAGATTTGATCAAAGGTCTTTGCAATAACGTGTGTGCGACTTTGCACGCGAGTTCGAAGTCCATCATTCTCGCGGTTAAGGCGACCAGCTTTTTCTGCAAAACGTGAATGGTCTTCGCGCTGGGCACATGAATGGCAGCTGTGATTTCTAAGACCCTTACGTAAATCCGTAAGGTCTGCCTCAAGGCGTGCTCGTTGTTTATTGTCGAAAGTTTTTTTGTGATCTCGCCTTGAGAGAAGAGATTCAACTTCCTTAATCTCACGACGAATTCTCGCGTACTCAAGAAAATCTCCCAAGTGACACACCGCCTGTGAAAGTAGCTCCTCTATTGCAGCTTCATTTTTTGCAATCTGTCGCGATAAACCAACGACGGCGCGATCTGCTTGGAACTGTGCAAATGATGACTCGAGGGATCGACGTGCGCGTTCGCGACCAAACCTTGCTATGAGATTGATTGACATATTGTATGTGGGTGCAAAAGATGAACGCAGTGGATATGTACGAGTGGATGCCAAACCTGCAGCAGATGCTGAATCAACAGTTGGTGACCATTGGATGACAGCATTACCCTCAATATCAATTCCACGTCGGCCTGCGCGTCCAGTTAACTGCGTGTACTCACCTGGTGTTATTGGAACATGAGATTCGCCGTTGTATTTAATTAATTTCTCTAGAACAACTGTCCTTGCCGGCATGTTTATACCAAGTGCAAGTGTCTCGGTTGCAAAAACAGCTTTGATCAATCCTTTTTGGAATAACTCCTCGACTGCTGATTTAAAGCTAGGTAGCAATCCAGCATGGTGTGCGGCAATTCCGCGCTCTAGTGCGCTCAGCCACTCATCAAAGCCCAAAACCACAAGGTCTTCTTCTGCAATATTTTGTGTGTACTTAAGAGCTGTAGAGCGAATCTCCTCGCGCTCAGCAGTTGAAGTCAAACGAAGGCCGGCGTGCAGACATTGCTTAACTGCTGCGTCGCAACCAATTCTCGAGAAGATAAAAGTGATTGCCGGAAGTAAGTTTTGATTAGCTAGTTTTTCGATGATGTCGGCTCGAGACAATCGATCTTGTGCCTCGCTAAAGCGTCCTCGGCGATGTCTACTGATGGAGGCTTTGCGTACTGCTTCCCTCTCGCGCCGAAGGATTTCAGGATTTATCTGTCCTGGTTTATCAAAAAGATCTAAAAGTCGATTTCCGATAAGAACATGCTGATATAGCGGAATAGGTCGGATTTCACTCACGATGACTTGCGTATTGCCCCGCACTTCACCAAGCCACTCACCAAACTCTTCTGCGTTAGAAACCGTTGCGGATAGCGAAATAACCTGCACACTCTCCATCAGATGGATCAGAACTTCTTCCCAGACGGCTCCTCGGAATTTATCTGCCAAGTAGTGAACTTCATCCATGACGACATAACCCAAATTGATTAGGGTATTTGAGCCGGCATAGAGCATGTTGCGCAAAACCTCGGTCGTCATCACTAATACGTCGGCTTCACCATTAATGCTGGTATCTCCCGTGAGCAGTCCTACTCGATCTTCACCAAACATTGCTACGAACTCCGAATATTTCTGATTGGAGAGTGCCTTAATTGGTGTGGTGTAAAAACACTTCTTTCCAAGTTTGAGAGCTAAGTGCGCAGCAAATTCGCCAACCACAGTCTTTCCAGCACCAGTTGGGGCAGCTACTAAGACTCCACTGCCCTCTTCCACTGCGTGGCAAGCAGCTACCTGAAAAGGATCAAACTCGAAATCAAAACTTTGAACGAAAGCTGTAGTCTCTTTGTATTGATTGCGAACTTTAGCGGCTGCGAATTTCTCTGCTGGAGTTGTCACGGCCGCCACGTCTTCAACGCATTTGGGACACACTCGGCATTTACTGGTAATTGACCGATTCGTTCGCCATCGGCATATCCCACGGCATCAGATGTAATTCTCACCCTTTTACTTCGAACAATCTCAACCGCTGGATGAGTGATGTGTGTTCCTTTGAAAACTCGGGGAAATACCTTTATGAATTCAAATTTTGAAACCGGGTATAAAACCATCACATCGAATAAACCATCTACGACATCTGCATCTGGGCACACCAACATTCCGCCGCCGTAGGAACGCCCATTTGCAACTGCAATCAGCATCGCCTCAGTCGAGATTGTTCTCTCATCGAGGGTGATCTCGTAGTGACGTGGTCTAAATCGAGGCAGTTCAATAGCAATTGCTGCGTTGTACTTCATTGGTCCCCTAGGCCAACTCATTGTGTTAGCCTTTTCGTTCACCAAAGAATCAAAGCCTGTAGAAAGTATCGCGGCGAACCATTCTCCATCAACTAAGCCCAAGTCCACTGATGTTGGAGGCCGCATTGTAATCGCCTCAAGCTGTGCATCGATTGAGTCAAGATCCCAGCCCAAAGTTCGAACAAAATCATTTCCGGTGCCAGCCGGAATCATTGCAAGTGCAATTTGAGCAGGAACAAGACGTTGTAAAACGTTGTGTAGGAGACCATCTCCACCTACTGCGATAACTCCTCTCGTGTCCGGAAACTTTTGAATAAATGATGAAAGGTGATCATCCAATACCAGGGATGAGTTTCCTGTAACGATTGTGTATGGAATATTTCTTTGAGAAAGCCATCCAGCAACATATGTTCCAACGCTGGCTCCTCTTCCCTGACCAGAAACAGGGTTAATAACCAAAGCCCACATGGGAGGACCCTATCGGCTATTCCTTTATAGATGTTGGTGCATCAATGGCGGCACTTCCTGTTTCGACAGATATAGCTTTCTTATCACGTCGCCTATCGACCAATACCGCAATTAATCCAGCCACAAAGTAGAAAAGAATCAGGGGTCCTGATAACAAAATCATGCTCAAGGGGTCGGCTGTTGGTGAGAGCGCTGCAACAAAAAAGAAGATTGTGAAAATCCATATTCTCCAAGGTTTGAGAATAGTTTTCCCGCGAAGGAAGCCAATTAAATTGAAGGTAAGCAGAAAAATTGGTAGTTCGAAAGCAAGCCCCACAAAGAGAATTACTCGGAGCACAAAATCTAAATAGTCATCAAAGCGCACCAAGTTACTAATTGAACTTGGTGTAAATCCAAAAAGAGCTTTTATTGCAACAGGAAGGATGAGATATCCAAGCGTGGCTCCCATTGCAAAAAAAGGTGTCGCTGAAGCAACGAAGAGAACACTCGTACGTTTTTCTTTTCTATGGAGCGCAGGGGCTATAAAAGCCCAAAGCTGGTAAAGCCAAAATGGAGCCGAAGCGATAATGCCTGCAAGTAGAGCAACCTTGATCTGTAAATCTAGCGGACCAAGAACACCGCTGATGTAGAGAGCTCCACAACTTGCCGCCCCAGATTGCTGCGCAGTTTTTAAATCGCAAACAGGCTTAGCCAGGGTGACGATAATTGAATCGTAGAAATACCACCCTCCAGCAAATGCAACCAGTACAGCTATAGCAGAACGAAGAACTCGTTTTCGCAGTTCGCGTAAGTGGTCTAGAAGGGGCATCCGTGCTTCGTTTACAGATGCCATTTATCTACTTCTCGGTTTTGCCGTCTTCTTCGATCGCGGTGTCGTCAGCTTTCATTTCCTTCATTTCGCTCTTGAAAATACGCATAGAGCGACCAAGTGAGCGGGCTGAATCCGGCAAACGCTTTGCGCCGAACAAAACAAGTACAACAATGAGAAGGATGACGATCTCTCTTGGACCCAAATTCATAACGTTAACTCCTTGGCTAATATTTAAGCCTAGGTTACATCAGATCTCTATGAATGGGTAGGCGATTTCAGCGTGCTTTGTAACGATCCAGCATCGTTTGAGCCATCGTTGCTATCGATTTTCTAACATCAGGGGGTGACTTCAAGCAGAGTGCTCTTCCTGAGGCCATGATGGATCGCTCAATCCACTGTAGTGAGTATGTCTGGAAATCAAACTCGGTGTTAATCGATAGATCATCTCTCTTGAAGCGCTCGGCTATCGCACGAGTTGGAGTGAGAACCTTGATGGTGCAGGTGTAGCTGGACTGCTCGATGCTCGATTGTGGAATCTCTTGTGGTACGGTTTTAAGAACTGCATTTTGAATGCGTTCTAAACGAAACTGCCTAAAATCTGATGCCTTAAAACAATATGAACTGAGATAAACATGTCCATCTCTTTCAGAAATTGCGATTGGAAGAATCGTTCGGGTACTAATCTCATCCCGATAGAGTGATTGGTAGGTAATCTCAAGTCCCATTCTGGATTTGAGCGCATCAGAAATTGCTTCAGAAACTTCTTGGTTGACTAGCGGAGTTGCCGATAGCGCCGTCGGAAGATTGATGAGTTCGGCCAGTCGTACTAATAACAAATCGATTCTTTCTAAGAGATCAGTTCTATCTGGTGAAATTGACGAACGCAACAAATCTAAACCAAGAACTAGAGCAACTCCTTCATCAAAGGAAATCGCACGAGGCCTCGATAAAGTCTGAGCGTTGTGAATTGTCACGAAACCAGATTCGAACTCTAAATCCATCAGTTCTAGAGGTGTGTATCCAGGTAGTCCGCACATCCACAGGGTCGTGAGATCACTAGTCATCTGAGCTTGGTCAACTTTAAACACGGCTGCAAGCTCTTTTAATGAGATTCCCTGATGAGAACTTATATAAGGAACGAGATCTAATAGTCTTGCTGTGCGCTCAAGGGGT
>RGHD01000013.1 GCA_010024385.1 Actinomycetota bacterium
GTCTTGAGTAATTAGAGTGCGCACTTTTTGCGCACTACCGTAATAAGCATCGTAATAACCAGATGACAGTGCGTATGTTCCAAGAATAATGCGGCGCTTTACTTCACGACCAAAACCAACCTCACGAGTTAGATTCATAACTGATTCAGCAGATGCGCCATCGTTATCACCAACTCGAAGGCCATAACGCATAGCATCAAAGCGAGCTAGGTTAGATGAGCATTCAGATGGAGCGATTAAGTAATAGGCAGCAAGGGCATATTCAAAGTTAGGCGCAGATACTTCAACGATTTCAGCACCGGCAGCTGCAAGTAATTCGAGTGATTCTTCAAAACGAGTGCGCACTCCCTTTTGGTAGCCATCACCATTAAGTTCCTTAACAACACCAATTTTCATTCCCTTAACATTTCCTGACTTAGCCGCCGCAACAACTGCAGGAACAGGAGCGTTAATTGATGTTGAATCTTTTGGATCGTGACCTGCAATGGCTTCGTGCAACAGGGCAGCATCTAGAACCGTACGAGCACATGGTCCTGCTTGATCAAGGGATGAAGAGAAAGCAACAAGGCCATATCTAGAGACGCCACCATAAGTTGGTTTTACTCCAACAGTTCCAGTAACAGCTGCAGGTTGGCGAATAGATCCACCAGTATCAGTTCCAATTGCAAGAGGTGCCTCAAATGCAGCCAATGCCGCAGCTGATCCACCACCTGAACCGCCAGGGATGCGCGTTAAATCCCAAGGATTATGTGTTGGACCGTAAGCTGAGTTTTCGGTGGATGAACCCATTGCAAATTCATCCATATTGGTCTTACCTAAAATAACAATGCCATTTTTCTTCAAATTTGTTACAACAGTTGAATCATAAGGTGGACGCCAACCTTCAAGTATCTTGGAGCCACACGTTGTTGGAATTCCTTTTTGCGTCATCACATCTTTAAGGGCAAGTGGGACTCCCGCTAATGGCGAGAGCTTCTCTCCACTTTTGCGCTTCGCATCAACGGCTGCAGCTTGAGCAAGTGCGCCTTCAGTATCGACATGTAAGAAAGCATGAACATCTTTATCAACTGCCGAGATTTGATCTAGGTGTGCTTGAGTTAGTGCAACTGAAGTAACTTCTCCACTTGCTAACTTGCTAGCCATTTCTGAGGCTGAGTTGCGAATCATTCTTCACCCAGAATCTGAGGAACACGAAAACGCTGTTCTTCCTGAGCAGGTGCACCAGATAACGCTTCTGCTGGTGAAAGTGAGGGAATCACTACGTCGGGGCGAAAAACGTTACGAAGTGGAAGTGGGTGCGAAGTAGCAACTACATCAGCACCAGCGACTTCTTGAACACGAGCAACTGCATCCAAGATGACAGTAAATTCATTAGAGAGTGAAACTAGCTCTTCATCGCTCATTTCAATTCGAGCAAGACCAGCAAGTTTTGCTACATCATCGCGGGAAAGGCTGGTCATGGGATCAGTCTAATTAATTTCGCACTTAACTGCGAATTTGCCCGTCTCCAGTAACAATCCAGGTAGTAGTTGTCATAGCTTCTAGACCCATAGGCCCACGGGCATGGAGTTTTTGATTTGAAATTCCAATTTCTGCACCAAATCCCATTTGACCACCATCTGTAAACCGTGTGGATGCATTCACCATGACTGCGGCACAATCACTCAGTTCAATAAATCTCTGAGCATTTGATTTATTTTCAGTAAGAATCGCTTCAGTGTGCTTGGTTCCGTACTTTGCAATGTGAGCACTGGCATCATCAACAGAATCTACGATTGCTACATTCATCTCTAGAGTTCCATACTCTGTGCAGAAATTCTCTTCATTTGCCAATTTGATTGGTATTGATCCAGCCAATGCAAGCGTGCGCGCATCTCCATGAAGAACTACGCCTGCATCATGAAGTGCTTTCAAGGCAACCGGTGCAAAATTCTTGGCAATAGATTCATGTATTAACAATGTCTCGGCAGCATTACACACACTTGGACGTTGGGTCTTTGAGTTAATGATAATTGGGACAGCCTTAGACAGATCTGCAAACTCATCAACATAGACATGGCAAACTCCAGCTCCAGTTTCAATTGTTGGAACTTTTGACTCATCCACAACTGCACGAATCAATGATGCACTCCCGCGAGGAATGACAAGATCAACTTTTCCGCGGGCATTAAGCAAAGCTGTAACAGTTTCACGATCTCCAGAAGGAACTAGTTGCACAACCTCTGGGGAAATCTCCGTCTTTTTGAGTGCATCTCGAATCACTGTAACTAAAATCTGGTTACTAGAAGCTGCACTTGAAGATCCGCGCAACAGTGCTGCATTACCAGACATCAGCAAGATTGCAGCGGCATCGATAGTGACATTTGGTCGAGCTTCATAAATCATTCCAATAACACCAAATGGCACTGTGATTTGTCGTAGATCGATTCCATTTGGCAAAGTTGAGTGCCGCAGTGTAATGCCAAGTGGATCAGGTAACTTACTTACTTCACGAGCACTCTTGGCAATTCCTTCAATTCTGGCAGGTGTGAGTAGTAGTCGATCAAGTAAAGAATCATTAATTTTTGCCAATCTAGCTCGCGCCATATCCTCTTCATTGGCTGCAAGGATTTCAGCACTTCGGGCGAGTACAGCGTCAGCTATTGCATTAAGGGCTGCACTACGTTCAGCTCCTGAGGCAGAACTCAAAGTGCGTGCAGCAAGGCGTGCAGTATCTGCCAAGCCATTGACCAATTTTGTTGCGCTCATAAAGCAAAGCCTATCGGGAGCCAGGCATTATTCGCATTGAATAATTCTTACAGCCCCTCAATCAACTAATGAGTTGTTGCTTTGATTCGTCCCTGTGCTTGCGTAAATAGACCATGAATGGTGTTCCACCGGTTCCCACTGCAGATGGATTTCCCGGAGTGGCTTGTGCTTGTGCATGGATATATGTGCCTGCATATTCCAAATGTTTAGCTCTGAAGTCACCAACAATACTGACGCATTCATTAAAGATTGTTTTCAATTTTGTATCGGCAAGTGAGGTGACCATATTTCGCACAGAAGGGCCAGCTTCTACGGCCTCAATGAACTTCACATGCATCGGCGGCATGTAACCGCGCATCTCCATTAAGTAATCTCGGAGTTCATCCTTCTCATGGGTGATTCCAAGGATTGCATCCATAGCTGGAATGATTGCACTTTGTGCACCAGTCTCACCTCGAAATACTTGACCCTTAGAACCATAAGCATCCACCCCTTCATAAATAACACCGTTGGGAAGTGAGGGATTATTTCTCCAACCAAAAATGTATGGGCGAACTCGGTGGAAATAAATATATGGATCACATCGCTCTGGCATCCGACATAAAACGTCATACATCGATTGAAGTGCATCCCTTAATTGGATTAAAGCTTTTTCAAGGGAATCAGAATCTCTATCCACAACACTTGCTTGAGCCAGTTCAATAGCTTTAAGTGCCTTTCCAGCTTTTTTCTCAATATCTATATGAATCAAAATGAACCATTCTTCATCCTGACCACCAAGGAAGCATTGGAGTAGCGCAATATTTCCACATTCGATAGGACCATTGGGATCAAGGCGTCGCCAATTATCCGAGGCATAACTTTGATAAGAAAGTATTGGAGGCCGGCCAACTAAAAGTCCAACTTCATACCAAGGTAAGGCTAGCTTTTTTGGAAAAATTGTTGCTGGAGAATTATCACTCCACTGATAAGCCTGGCCGATATAACTTAAAATCATCATTGCCCGTGATTTGTCTGCTTGTGTTTTAAGAGCAGCAACATTGAAATCTGGAAGAGCTTTCACCCGCTTACGGAAATCAATACCCATTAAAAGCTTAGGGATTTGCGAAGCAAAGTGATCCCATTCTTCATTTCCAGGAGAGAGTTTTTGCGCTGGGTCATTATGCGGCAAGTAACCAAACTCTTCAGATAGACCATAATCAGCGATTTTTACAGGATTCATGTCGGCTCTTTCTCAAGGGTAATTAATGCGCGCTAGGTTATTGGCTATCTCACAAATAAAGCAATAGGTAAGTCTGTTGTAAAAGCTATTTATTGATTTAAATTAGCACTAAATCATCGCGATGAACTAACTCGCGCTCATACTCAGCGCCCATTTCTGCAGCTAATTCCTTTGTCGAACGACCCAACATCTTTGGTAGATCCTCTGAATCAAAGGCAACTAAACCACGAGCAATTATGACGCCGTCAGGTCCCACTAATTCAATGGCATCTCCAGCGATAAATTCACCCTCTATGGCGGTGACTCCTGCTGGAAGCAAAGACACTCCACGTTCAAGGATTGCTTTAACTGCTCCAGCATCCAGAATTAACTTGCCTTGAGGTTTTGTTGCATGAGCAAGCCATAACAGTCTTGAAGTTGTTTTACTTGCATGTGCATGAAAGTACGTACCCAATTCCTCTCCAGCCAAAGTTTTATCAGCATCTTCTAAAGATGTTAAAAGCATTGCAATGCCAGCCGAGGTTGCAATACGTGCAGCTTCAACTTTAGTGACCATTCCCCCGCTGCCAACTCCTGAAGATCCTGCCCCACCAAGAGTTTGATTCTCAATTTCTGCAACATTTGCAATTTCATAAATACGCTTAGCCCCTGCTTGCTTTGGAGGAGCGTCATATAAGCCATCTATATCAGATACAAGAACTAATAAATCTGCACTGATCAAAAGTGACACTAATGCTGCAAGGCGATCATTATCACCAAAACGGATTTCGCCAGTTCCGACTGTGTCATTTTCATTAATGATTGGAACAACGCCTAACTGGAGTAGGCGATAAAGAGTGCGTTGCGCATTTTGATAATGTGATCGGCGCACTACATCTTCAGTAGTGAGCAAAACCTGTGAAGCTGTAATTGAGTGTCGATTGAAACTTTGTGTGTATTGAGCAATAAGAAGGCCTTGGCCCACGGAGGCTGCTGCCTGTTGTGTTGCTAAATCTGTTGGACGCGTAGTCAGACCCAATGGAGCAAGGCCAGCAGCGATAGCTCCTGAGGAAACAACGACTACTTCAGATCCACGTGCCCTACATGCTGCAACAAGGTCTACAAGTTTATTGACTGCATGTGTATCTAGTGCAGAACCGGCTTTACCAGTAAGAGAGGACGAGCCAATCTTGATGACGATGCGCTTTGCAGAAGTAATCTGTGCGCGGCTCATTTATCATCTCCAACCTCTGACTTACTCACTTCAACTCCTGAAATCTTAGGTGTATGTGGGTCTTCAACGTTGTATTCCCACTGCCTTGCAATCTCATCATCGCTAAGAACATCATCAACACGCTCGGTCTGCTGCCACGTTGATTCAAGTCGTGAATCTTCGCCACGACGATGCAAGTGTCCTGCTAACTGCTCTGCCCCAGCTTCAATTGTTGGCTCCCAATCAAATACAACTTGAGTAAGGCCATCACCAATACGGACTTCACTTCCAGCAACTGCGCCTTTTTTAAAGAGCTCCTTTTCAACACCTAATTGAGCTAATCGATCGGCTAGGTAACCAATCGCTTCAGCATTTTTAAAGTTAGTTTGACGAACCCAACGCTCAACCTTCTTACCACGCACATTAAAAGAACCATCTGCATTTGCTTTAACTTCAAAGCCAGAATCATCAACGGCAACTGGGCGCAAGATAATGCGTGTGCGAACTTCTGTGGCAGCCGCAGCAGCACGATCTTTTTGAATCTGACGAGCCATGGCATAAGTCAAATCTTGTAATCCAGCACGTGATGCAGCAGAGACTTGGTAAACCTCATAGCCTCGCTCGCGCAATTCACCTTCAACCATATCTGCCATAGCTTTGCCATCTGGAATATCAGTCTTGTTCAGCGCAATGATTCTTATTCGATCTTCTAAACCACCATAAATAGCTAATTCGTTCTCAATGACTTCAAGATCTTGCACTGGATTACGATCTGTTTCTAAAGTTCCACAGTCCAGAACATGCACGAGTGCAACGCAGCGCTCAACATGGCGCAAGAATTCAAGGCCCAAGCCCTTTCCTTGGCTAGCACCTGGAATCAAGCCTGGAACATCAGCAACTGTGAAACGAGTGTCCCCTGCTTGAACAACGCCTAAATTTGGCGCAAGGGTAGTAAATGGATAATCAGCAATTTTTGGACGTGCTGCAGATATAGCTGCAATAAGAGATGACTTTCCAGCACTTGGATAACCAACAAGTGCGATGTCTGCAACTGATTTAAGTTCAAGGAAAAGTGTCCGCTCTTCACCTGGTTCACCCAATAATGCAAAGCCTGGTGCACGTCGCTTTGATGATGCCAGAGCCATGTTTCCAAGGCCACCAAAACCACCTTGAGCTGCAATAAAAGTTGTGCCAGTTCCAACAAGGTCAGCAATCTGTTCACCGTCAGCATCAAAAATAACTGTTCCGTTTGGGACTCCCAGGATTAAGTCTTCACCCTGATGTCCATCTTTGCGATCACCATAACCTTGATGACCTGATGTTGCTTTACGGTGTGGTGAATGGTGGAAATCAAGCAGAGTTGTAACGCTTGGGTCAACAACAAGAATTACATCGCCGCCGCGTCCACCGTTACCGCCATCTGGTCCACCAAGTGGCTTAAATTTTTCACGTTTAACAGAGACACAACCATCTCCACCTTTTCCGGCGCAGGCATAGAGAGTCACACGATCAACAAATGTTGTCATGTCATAAACTCCCTTCAGTGCAGAAAATAAAAAAGCGAGCCGTGTGATTACGGCTCGCCCTTTATAGAGAAACCTTTTATAGAGCTACCGGAACCACAACATTCACTACACGGCGTCCGCGAGCGCGACCATATTCGACTGCACCAGCTGCTAATGCAAACAGTGTGTCGTCCTTACCGCGTCCAACGTTCTTGCCTGGGTGAAAATGTGTTCCGCGTTGGCGAACTAGAATTTCGCCTGCATTAACTTCTTGTCCGCCAAAGCGCTTGATGCCGAGGTACTGCGCATTTGAATCGCGACCGTTTCGTGTCGAGGAGACACCCTTCTTACTTGCCATTTATTTATCCCTTACTTCGCGCCGTTAATGGCGGTAATTTTAACGAGAGTCTGCTTAGCGCGAAATCCCTGACGACGACGGTGACCTGTCTTGTTCTTGTAACGCAAAATATCGATTTTTGGGCCCTTAGTCTCTTCAAGTACTTCGCCAGTGACCTTAACGCCAGAGAGAAGCTTTGGATCTGAAGTAACAGATGCACCATCTACTAGGAGCACTGCAGGAAATGAAACAGTTGCTCCAACAGCAGCGTCGATACGATCGACAGTGACTGTGTCCCCAACTGCCACTTTCTCCTGATGGCCGCCAGCTTTAACGATTGCGTACACGTGTAACTCCAGTTCATTTTTAGCCCATGGCAAGAACCAAAGGTTCCTTCGGGCAGAGGTTAAGGGTACGCAGCCTCTAGGCCAGGGTCAAATTGCTATTTCTAGCCCTTTTGGGCAATACGGGTCAATGCCTTCTCTAGGGCGTAAATGGGATCACTAGCCGCGCCTTTAACTTGGGCATCGGCGAGGGCAATGGCCCCAACGGCATCAGCTATTTGAGCTGGCGTCCAACGAATTAACTGTCTGCGGGCCTTATCTATTTGCCATGGAGCCACTCCCAATTGTCCTGCAAGTTCAAAAGATTTAGCAGCTCGATTGGCACCTGAAACTTTGGCAAGTGAGCGAAGAGATGAAGCAATAGCACTTGTAATCATCACTGGATCAGTTCCAGTCTCTAACGCGCTACGAAGTGCAATCAGTGCTGCCGGCAAATTACCATCTAACGTTGCATCAGCAACATCAAAACCTGTTGTTTCCACTCTGCCTTGATGGAACTTGTCGATCATTACTTCATCGATAGTTCCAGATGGTGCATCCGCTGCAATCTGCCCCACAGCTGATTGAAGTTCGCGCAAATCATTTCCCAATGCCCCAACTAATGCAGTAATTGCACCTGGGGTGGCCTTTCGCTTTAAATCAAGAAAAAGGTTTCGAACAAACTCCTCCTTCTCAGCTTCTTTCTTAATTGGCTCGCAAGCAATTATCTCCGGTTTTACCTTTTTAATCGCATCCAATAATGCTTTGCCTTTAACACCACCTTTATGAACAAAAACTACAGTCATTGTTGGATCTGGCGAATCTAAATATCTTATCAATTCATCTTTAGAATCTTCAGGTAAATCTTGGAGATCGCGGATTATTAATCCTCGGCGCTCTGAAAAAAGTGATGGAGCAAGTGCATCTGCGATATCACCAACGATTGCTTCTGGTGCAAAGAGAGTTGAAATCTCACATTTCTCATCATTAAATTGAGCAGTGAGCTTTGCAAGTGCTCTATCCGCAAGAGCAGCCTCTGATCCCAAGATGAGGTAGAAGGAATTCACTCTGTATCTACCCCCATCTAATGAGATTGAATAGTCCTTTGGCTTTTCGCACCGTGAATTGGTGATTTCGCACTTGAACTGCAATCGCACCATCTATATCCGTACGTAAAACCGCTGAGCCGAGTCTAGCCAGCGCATCCAGAGTTTGCACCGCTGGGTGCCCATAAGTATTACCCATCCCCACCGAGATGATTGAAATACGCGGTTGAAGGGCAGCCATGAATGCTAAATCCTGATATCTAGAACCGTGGTGACTGACCTTATATATATCAACAGGGGATACATCTTTGACCAAAATTTGCTGAACTGGAGGCTCTATATCCCCACCTGCAAAAATTGAAAACTCATCACTTGTAATTAAAGTGGCAATACTGGAGTTATTTATTTGAGAACCATCACCAGGCATAGCTTCAAAACTAGTTGCATTTAAAGTTGGCCAAAGAACTTTTATATTTAATGCTCCAACCCTTGAACTCATTCCCCGAACAGCCTTAACTATTTCCACTCCTTTGAGAGCTGATTGAGCCTTAGCGCTTTCCATAAGCGGTGCTGAATTAACGCTAACCCAAACTTGTCCAACAGTGCGCTTGTTTAATGCTCCTGGTAATCCTGCAACGTGATCTGCATGAAAGTGGGAAAGAATAAGTAGTGGAATCTCTTTTATCTCTAAGGCTTTCAAACATCGATCTTCTGCAACGGCATCGGGGCCAACATCTATAACTATCCCCCTGTGATTACCTAAGTTAATGACCATCGAATCTCCCTGGCCGATATCACAATTAGCCACCTGCCAATCCCCTCCTGGCCAACGTTGCAACCACGTAATGGAGATAAGAATTATCAAGGTAAAGGTCACGATGTATTTAAACCATTTCTTAAACAACCAAGCCAGCAGGGTGAAGCTGGCAACTATAAGAAAGCCAACCCTTCCTGTTTGCATCGTGAGAACTGGAAAGCTAGATGCCCAATGTGCAATGAGTGCAATTGCCCCTGCAGGAATACGAATGAGCCAAATCAATACTGAGGAGATCAATGGGGCAAAAGGTGAAACAAGAGCGGCAATAAAGCCAACAATCGTGATGGGGGCAACAAAGGGAGCTGCTAATAAATTAGCAATGATGCTCAAAGGGGCTAGATAACCAGAGAGTGCAACGATGATGGGTGAGCAGAAAACTGTTGCTGCAATTGGTGGAGATAGGGCTTGAGCCAACTTAAGTGGCATATGAGATGAAAGTTTTTCAATCAAAACAGGTGCAAAAAGAAGAAGACCTGCGGTTGCTAAGACAGAGAGAGCAAAACCTGCATCACGCGCCTGCCATGGATCCACTATGACAACAGCTGCCATAGCAAAACCCAGAGCAGGAAGTGAATCGCGTCCACGTTTGGTGCTTTGTGCAATAAGTAGAACTGCTGCCATGGCGGCAGCTCGTAGTACTGATGGCGACGGTCGAACAAGAGCAATAAATGCAATCAGAGAGATAGCAGTTGCAGAGAGGCGGAACTTCATTTTTGAGAATAGAAACTGCATGAGCCATAAGACAAAAGCTGAAACTAGTGCAAAATTGGCACCACTTACTGCAACTAAGTGAGTTAAGCCAGATCGCTTCATAGACTCTTTGAACTGCGCGCTTTGTTTGGATGTATCCCCCAGCACCATGCCAGGTATGAGTGCACCTGCATTTCCATCACCGGAAAGTGAGCGAAGACCTAAGCGAATTGCACCCAACACACTTGCCCAACGCGAAGGCTGTGTATGAATGTGGATGTCATCTTTTATAACAACTAAGGCAGCAACCCGCGCCTCTTTGCTTGACACAATTCGCCCTTGGGCACTAAATCTTTGCCCAGGCAAGAGTTTTGTCACGCCACGATGTGATGTCATCACACGTATCGGCACTCGCAATTTGTACTGAATCGAACTGTTATTGACCAATATCGCACGTGCAATAAATGAATAGTTTCCAGTGCTAGTTTTACTCGGATCTGTAACTACTTCAGCTGTGACCGTTGCACTCTGCATAAAGAATCTAGTTATTTGGCTATTGGCCAAAGATGCCTGGCGAATAGACATTACCGTTGAACCTAGTAGAAGTGCACAGATGATGACGCTAAAGCGTGCTTTTCTACTGAGCAAAGAAAGTGCGCCTAAGGCTAATGCGGCAAATGAGATTTGCCATGGGGGGCGCGCACTCTGTAGCAACGCACCTGTCCAGATAGCACCACCCAAAGCAACTGCTCTGTAGTCGGTTAAATGCGTATTTTGCTTTTGATTTGTGCGAATTTTGCCTCACCGATTCCGCTCACTTTTTGCAAATCTTCAATTGTCATGAATGGACCGTGTGTTTTCCTATACTCGAATATGCGCCGCGCAATGACAGGACCAATTCCATCGAGTGAATCAAAATCACTCACTGTTGCGCGGTTAATACTTATTGGTCCGCTGCGCTTTGTCGCATTGACTCTAATGCCTTTACTATTTGTAACTGCAGCATCCACGTAAATCTGCTCACCATCTGCCAACACTCTTGCCAGATTAATAGTGCTCAGGTCTGCGCCAGTAGCTGATCCTCCAGCGGCCTTAATTGCATCGATTACACGAGAGCTAGCAGCGAGTGTGTAAACACCTGGTGTATTAACTGCGCCAGTCACATCTACAAATATCTGTGGGGCTTGGACTTGCTCCACAATTATTGGCGGCGCAGTTACCTCAGCCGTATTTCCTCTAATGACAATAAATACCGAGATAACAACGACTACTGCCGAAATGGCAAGTAGGGCTCGTTTTTGAATGGTGGTGAAATTGAGCTCAAACCACCAGGTTGCTAGCTTTTCAAAGATCTGTGAGAAATATTCCATGCCTCAATAGTTGAGGGCAATGACAAAACAGGATTACTTCAAGCTAGAGGGTGTGGATATTTACTACTTAATCCAGTAATCGTTGATGTATTTTTCGCCCTCATCGCAGAAGAAAGTAACGACGTTTTCAACACCGTACTGCTCCTTCAATCTCTTGGCGGCAATTAAGTGCGCCCCTGAGGATGGCCCCACAAAGATGCCATGCACGCGTGCGATGCGGCGCATCTCAGCAATTGACTCCTCTGAGCCCACGTCAATAACTCCATCTAATTCATGATGATGGCGATTAACAATGCCTGGAATGAAGCCATCGGCAATACCTTCAATTAAATGCTTTGAGACTTCTCCACACAAAATTGTGCAAGATTCTGATGGCTCTAGGGCAATAACCTTGCAGTTGGGATTTGCAGCTTTGAACGCTTGTCCCACACCGACAATTGTGCCGCCTGTTCCCACTCCACCGATTACTAGATCTGGCAGAACTGGCATCTGTTGCAAAATCTCTTGACCTAGCCATTGACGGTTCTCTTCCACGTTCCATTCATTATCGAATTGTTGTGGTGAGAAAAATCCTGGAATTGCTCCGCGGCGACGTGCCTCTTCTAATGCATCATTAACATGGAAATCCCCCATGGTATGAACTTCTGCGCCAAATGCTTGTGAGATTGCTGTGCGCTCTGGACTCATTCCATCAGGCATGATCACCAACATTTTGTAACCCTTAACTGCTGCAACCATACTCATAGCGTTACCAGTGTTACCGCTACTTGCTTCAACAATCGTGTCACCAGGTTTTAACAAACCTTCAGCTTCTGCACGTTCAATCATGTATTTAGCAATTCGCGCTTTGATAGAACCAGATGGATTCATAAACTCCATCTTGACCCAGATTCCTTCAATATTTATTAAAGGCGTATTTCCGATGGCATCTAAGATTGTCTTCATTGACAGGGCCTTTCATATTGTGGAACCACTCGCGCGAGTATTAAGCGACGATATTAACTAGTTTTGGCGCGCGCGCAATGACCTTTTTCGGTGCTTTTGCAGCTAGTTCGGCGACAATTGTTGGGTGTGCAAGAGCCAACGCCTCAAGTTCTGCATCACTAATCGTTGGTGAGACATCAATGCGCTCCTTAATCTTGCCGTTAATTTGAATAACAGCTTCCACTGAATCAGCCACAAGAAGTTTTGGGTCCACCGCTGGCCAGCCTGCAAGTGCCACAGAGGGCTTATGACCTAAGCGCTCCCACATCTCTTCTGCGGTAAACGGTGCAACAAGTGAGATCATAATTGCAACTGCTTCGACGGCTTCACGAACTGCCGGATCAGAGCCTCCACAACCAGAATCAATTGCCTTACGCGTTGCATTTACTAACTCCATGACACGTGCGACTGCAACGTTGAATCGAAATGATTCAACTGCAAATCCTGCATCATTTAATGCTTTGTGAGTCGCTTTACGAAGTGAGACATCTCCCTTAGAAAAATCTACCCCTGGAGCACTTGTTACATCTCCAGATAAACGCCAAGCACGAGTTAAGAATTTGACTGAACCAGATGGTGATACATCTGACCAGTCAACGTCATCTTCGGGAGGACCAGCAAAAACCATAGACAAGCGAATTGCATCAACACCATGCTTTTCAAGTTCATCAGAGAGTGCAACAAGGTTGCCACGACTCTTTGACATCGCAGAGCCATCCATGAGAACCATTCCTTGGTTAAGCAAACGGGTAAATGGTTCATTAAAATTGACCATACCCATGTCGTTTAATACCTTAGTAAAGAAGCGGCTGTAGAGAAGATGCAAAATCGCGTGTGTTACTCCACCGACATATTGATCAACAGGTAACCAGGTTTCAATATCTTTCTTTGAAAATGGTTCATCGTGCACGGTAGATGATGGATAACGTAGGTAATACCAAGAAGAATCTACAAAAGTATCCATTGTGTCGGTATCTCTCTTTGATGCAGCCCCACACTTAGGACATGCAACATTAACCCAGTCGGTTGCAGCGCCCAGGGGTGATGTTCCCTTTGGCTTTAAATCTAAACCCTTTGCATCAGGCAGAGTAAGTGGAAGTTGATCTGCTGGAACTGGGACTTCACCACACGATGGGCAGTGAATAATTGGAATTGGTGTTCCCCAGTAGCGCTGGCGTGAAACTAGCCAATCACGCAAACGATAGTTGCGGGCTGATTTTCCAAGTCCATCTTTTTCAAGTTGGGCATTGATGGAAGCAATTGCCTCAGCCTTGTTAAGACCATTGAGGGCGCCTGAATTAACTAATTTACCATCTCCAGTTATTGCAACACCACTTGTATTAGGATCTTCCTCCCCGGTTTCAACAACAACAACTACAGGCAACTTAAATGCTTTAGCAAAATCTAAATCGCGCTGATCATGTGCTGGAACAGCCATAATTGCACCAGTGCCGTAATCGGCTAAAACATAATCACTTGCCCAGATAGGTAGTTTTGCTCCATTTACAGGGTTAATTGCATATCGATTTAAGAAAACTCCACTCTTGGGACGATCCGTCGCTAGACGATCAATATCGCTATCAGCCTTAATTTTTTCAAGATAAGCATTGAACTCTGTTTCGATTCCTGTACCAACTACTAACTCAGCAGCAAGTTCACTATCGGCAGCAACAACCATAAAAGTTGCCCCATACAAAGTATCTGGGCGGGTTGTGTAGATGGTTACGGGTGCGCTGCGGCCTTCAATAACAAATGAAACATTGGCACCAGTTGAACGACCAATCCAGTTACGCTGCATCATTAAGACTTTTTCAGGCCATTTACCCTCAAGTTGAGCCATGTCATCTAGTAAGCGATCGGCATAATCAGTGATTTTGAAATACCACTGATTTAACTTCTTTTTTGTCACAGCTGTATCACAACGTTCACAAAGTCCTGCAACTACTTGCTCGTTAGCTAAAACGGTTTGGCACCCAGGACACCAATTCACTGCTGAATCTTTTCGATAAGCAAGTCCGCGCTCGTGCAATTTTAAAAATAGCCACTGATTCCATTTATAGTATTCAGGATCGCACGTGTTGAAGACACGGTCCCAGTCAAATGAACATGCAAATCGTCGCATCGATGCTTTTTGCACAGCAATGTTTTCATAGGTCCAGATGCGTGGATCAGAATTGCGTTTAATGGCAGCATTTTCTGCAGGTAAACCAAAGGCATCCCAAGCAATTGGGTGCATAACGTTAAAACCTTTTTGTACCCAGTAACGGGCAATCACATCACCTAATGCATATGCCTCGGCATGTTGTTATTCATACGTGGAGCTAAGGGGATTTGAACCCCTGACCCCCTGCATGCCATGCAGGTGCGCTACCAGCTGCGCTATAGCCCCATTTACTTCAAGTGCAGACCTTACCGCATACATGCGCGGTGGCTTTAAACGAAAGTTGCGCCACTTTCTTCGCCATAGACAGGTTCTGGAATAGATCCAGCGTTGTGTTCGACTAAATTCCACTGACGGGGATTTCTTTGAAGGACAGACCATGATGCATTTGAAAGTCCACCCAAAACTCCCCAATGTGAAAGTGGAAGTTGAAGTAATTCACCTAGAACGCATCTGGCTGTTCCGCCATGGGTTGCAACAACTAAGAGCTGTTCAGTTTTTCCTTCTAAAGCTTTTAGGATTTCACGGACTGCACGAGATGCAACTTCACTGCGTCGCTCCCCTGTAGTGCCAGCAGGACTATCATCACCGTCTATCCAGCGAATAAAATTATGAAAATCTTCTGCGCGATTTTGCGAACCAGTTTTACCTTCCCACAAACCACCATTAGTTTCACGCAAAGTCTCATGCCTAGTGAAACTTAACCCAGTTAAATCTGCAAGAGCTTGCGCAGTTTCAACAGCACGTCCTAAATCACTTGAAATAATCTGAGTTGGATTCATCCCTGCCAAAACTTGTGCAGCACGAGTTACTTGCATTTTTCCAACTTCATTAAGCGGGATATCCGAATGGCCTTGAAATCGGTTGATTTTGTTCCAGTCAGTTTGTCCATGCCGCCAAATAACAATGCGATTACCTACCATTTATTGAGGCTTCCTTCACGGCATCTAGTTCAATTGTTGGGCAATCATTCCATAGACGGTCAAGCATGTAGTAATTTCGAAGCTGAACGCTTTGAATATGAACAACTAAATCTGAATAATCAAGCAAAATCCACTCAGCACCTTTTTCACGGCGTGCTGGTTTTTCTCCAATAGCTTGAAGCTTACGTTCAACTTCATCGGCAATTGAATCAACTTGCGCAGAGTTCTGGCCTGTAGCAATCAAAAATACTTCACTGAGAACTAATTGGTCTGACAGATCAATAGCGATTAAATCGGTGCCAATCTTTTCAATGATTGCATGGGCGGCTACTTGGGTTATCTCGCGGGTTTTGCTACTGATTGTCATAGAGCCCATTCTCTCTTATAAATTCAGCCACAACTTCCGGCACATCAGCGCTCAATCCCTGGCGAATTGTTGTTGCTGCGTAATCTAGAGCCCCAATATCAATTCCAGTTGCTGGATAACCTGGTCGATTAATGCACAATACTGAAACCATCTTTTGTAATTCTTCTGCTCTGTGCCATTGTTCTATCTTTGAGAAAGCATCTGCTCCCACGATTAAATAAATTTGATCCTCTGGAAATGTGGATCTAACCGCTTCAACGGTATCAATTGCATAGCTTGGACCTTGACGCAATATCTCAATGGGGTTGACCTGCACTTTGTTCTTGATTGCTTCTGGCAATGTTGAGACGGCTAGCTCACACATCGTGCGACGTTGCTGCGCAGATGCACTTGGCTCGCAACTGCGAAGTAGCGGATTGCCTGCAGGGATGAGAAGTAATTGATCAATAAGATTTTTTTTAAAAAGCTGCGTGATTACGTGGAGATGACCTCGGTGAATTGGGTCAAATGTTCCGCCGTAAATTCCAACGCGGGACAAATTAGTCCCGGTCTAGGCGAAGAGTTAAGTAAAGAAGTAGTGAAAGAACTGCGAAACCAATTATGCCAAATGCATAAGGGGGCATTGGAAGTTCACGCACAGCTTCATTTGCTAAGTTCATCATGGTTGAAATCCTACTATGCCAAGCCATTGAGTAATTGCTTAAATCGAGCCTCATCAATGACTGGTATGCCAAGCTCTTGTGCTTTAGCTAACTTCGACCCTGGGTCGGTGCCCACCAATACGTAATCGGTCTTCTTCGAGACTGCGCTAGCAGCCTTTCCTCCATGAGAAGTGATGGCTTCAGAGATGCCATCACGAGTGAAAGATTCCAATCCGCCTGTTACTACAAAGGTTAAACCAGCAAGAGTTTGTGGCATCTGCGCAGTTTTCTGCTGCACAACAGTCACACCGGCTTCACTCCACTTTCGAATAATTTCACGGTGCCAATCAACGGCAAACCACTCAACTATTGACTGCGCAATTGTTGAACCCACGCCATCAACTGCAGCTAACTCCTCTGCCGATGATGTTGAAATCTTTGCAATTGATGCAAAGTTTGTAGCTAATGCCTGCGCGGCTGTTGGTCCAACATGTCGAATTGATAGTGCAACTAAAGTTCTCCACAACGGTTGCTTCTTTGCTTGCTCTAGTGCACCAAGAAGCTTGGCAACATTAGCGCCAGGTGTGCCATCTTTTTTTGTAAAGAACTCACTCTTTGCAAGTTTGTCCTCATTGAGATCAAAAAGATCCGACTCATCTGTAATTATTTTGGATTCAAGTAAAGCCACGGCTGCTTCATAACCTAGAACATCAATATCTAAGGCTGCGCGCGATCCGATGTAGTAAATGCGCTCACGTAGCTGAGCAGGACAGGTTTGTGCATTTGGGCAGCGAATATCAACATCAGCTTCAGACATTGCTCGAAGCTTTGACCCGCACTCTGGACACTTTGTTGGCATAACAAATGCACGCTCATTACCTGTGCGATGCTCAATTACAGGTCCTAAGACTTCAGGAATGACATCGCCAGCTTTGCGAATAACCACAACATCACCGATTAATACTCCTTTGCGAACAATCTCCTCAGCGTTGTGCAGAGTTGCATTGGTAACTGTTGAGCCTGCGACTTTTACCGGCTCCATAAAAGCAAAAGGTGTTACACGACCCGTGCGACCAATACTCACCTTTATGTCTAGAAGCTTTGTCGTGACTTCCTCTGGCGGATATTTAAATGCAATAGCCCACTTAGGTGCGCGAGATGTAAAGCCCAACTGCGCCTGCTCAATCAGTGAATCAACTTTAATTACCACTCCATCAATTTCATGCTCTACATCGTGGCGGTGCTCTTCGTAAAACTTAATGAACTTCTCAACCTCAGCTCTGCTCTTGCAGACTTTGTAGCGATCACTTGTTGGAAGACCAAGTGAAGCTAAAACTTCATAGGCATTGCTTTGGGAATCAAATGAAATACCCTCTCGCGCACCGACACCATGAACTACGACTGAAAGTGGGCGTGATGCAGTTACACGTGGATCTTTTTGTCGAAGAGACCCAGCGGCACCGTTGCGCGGATTAGCAAAGAGGGCCTTACCTGATTCCTCTAGCGACTCATTGAGTTCCTGAAAAGCTGCGATGGGAAAGTAAACTTCACCGCGAACTTCAATCAAATCCGGAAGCTTCTCGCCTTTAAGAACATGTGGCAGATTCTTGATTGTTTTAACGTTCAGTGTCACATCTTCACCTGTTACACCATTGCCACGAGTAAGTCCTCGCACTAACTGACCTTTTTCATAAGTCAAATTAATTGCTAAACCGTCGACTTTAAGTTCGCACAAATACGTAGGTTGTGAAACTTCTTTTTCAATGCGATCAAACCAGTTTGAAAGCTCATCACTATCAAAAACGTTATCTAAGCTCATCATCTTTTCAATGTGATCGCGTTGTTCAAATTGAGTGGCAAAGCCTCCACCAACATGTTGTGTGGGTGAATCAGCCTCTCGTAGTTCTGGGTGTTGAGCTTCTAAGGCTGATAACTCCTTGAGTAAACCATCAAATTCAGCATCTGTAATAGTTGGTTCATCCAAGACATAATATTTAAATTGGTGATCTCGAATTTGCTTCATGAGTTCACTCATGCGGTGGCGAGCTTGATTACTCATTACTCAGTCTCACAAATTGTGGCTGAACCTACGACGCGATCACCATCATAAATAACCATCGCCTGCCCTGTTGCTAACCCTAAAAGTGGTTCATCTAGGAGAGCAGTGAGCAAAGTTCCATCGAAGAAGTATGAACAAGGAAGTGCTGCGCCATGCGCACGTACTTGAACAAAGCCGCGTTGTAGTTGTGCTGTAACAGCAGGTCCACACCACACCGCTCTCTCTCCACGCATAGTTGACACCGCTAAATCTTCACGTGCACCAACTACAACAGTGTTGCTCACTGGTTCAATCTTTAATACAAATCGCGGTGAACCATCTGCAGTTGGAACAGTTAGTCCTAAACCTTTGCGTTGACCAATCGTGTATGTGTAAGCACCCTTGTGCTCTCCGATTTTTACACCATCTTGATCCACTATTGGGCCAACTTCACTTCCCAATCGATCTCGCAACCATCCTGCGTTATCACCAGATGGCACAAAGCAAATATCGTGACTGTCTGGCTTTTGTGCAACGGCTAAGCCACGCGCCTCAGCCTCTTTGCGAATATCAACCTTGGTTGTGTCCCCTAGTGGAAAAATTGCGCCTTCAATTTGTTCAACTGTTAAAACCGATAAAACATAAGACTGATCTTTAGAGTGATCAACTGCTCGGTGAAGTGTTTTCCTAGAATCAGATATTTGTGTTCTTGCATAATGACCAGTGACAACACCATCAAACCCCATAGCTCGTGCGCGATCTAGAACCGCAGCAAATTTAATCTTTTCATTACAACGCAAGCATGGATTAGGTGTCCTGCCAGCTGCATATTCGGCTAAGAAATCTTCAACAACACCATCATGAAACTCCTCTGCCATGTCCCAGATATAAAAAGGAATACCAATCACATCTGCGGCTCGGCGAGCATCGTGGGAATCTTCAATGGTGCAACAGCCTCGTGCACCTGAACGATACTTTTGTGGATTAGAAGAGAGTGCTAAGTGCACTCCAATAACATCATGGCCTGCTTCAACTGCTCGGGCAGCAGCCACTGCAGAATCAACACCACCACTCATTGCTGCAATCAACTTCATGAAAGATTTGCCGCCCTTCCACGATTAATTACATCAGGCAGTACTGACACTGCGAAATCCACATCTGCGCTTGTACTTGTCGCCCCAAATGAAAAGCGTAATGAAGACTGCGCACTGACTTCATCGTGTCCCATAGCTAGGAGCACATGGCTAGCTTCATGAACCCCAGCGCTACATGCTGACCCTGTAGAACAGGAGATGTTTTGTGCATCCATGAGCAGTAGCAAAGTGTCACTTTGTGTTCCAGGAAAAGTAATATTGACGATTCCAGGTAAGCGATCAGCTTTTAATCCATTGACAATAACTTCAGGCAAAGCTGAGGTTATACCTGTAATGAAAGAGTCTCTTAATGCACTTACTTTTGCAGAATCGTAATATTTACTTTTAGCAGCTGCAGCAAAGGCAACAATTGCTGGTGCATTTAAAGTTCCACTCCTAATTTCTCGCTCTTGACCCCCGCCATGTAGTAAAGCTGGAATTTCAACTGCTCTGCGCAAAATGAGAGCGCCAATTCCAAGAGGCCCACCCGTTTTATGGGCGCTCAATGACATTGCATAAACACCAAGTTCTGCAAATGAAAGTGGAACTTTTTTGAAGCTTTGGGCAGCATCTGTGTGAACTGGAATCTCTCCAGCAATATCAACAACTTTGCCAATCGGCTGAATTACTCCAGTCTCATTATTAGCATGCATCACACTGATTACTGCAATCTCATTTCCTCGAGTTGCTACTAAGTGAGTAAGAAATTCAAGATCAACAACTCCATCATGGGTGACAGGGATTTGAATTACTTCGGCACCTTCATGAACTTCTAACCAATGTGCCGGATCCAAGATTGCATGGTGTTCAATGGAACTAATAACCACAACATGCTTACCTTTATCCCGGCCCTGCCAATACAAACCTTTAAGTGCCGTGTTATTTGCTTCAGTGCCTGATGCGGTGAAAATAACTTCGCTAGGCAAGCAGCCTACTTCTTTGGCAATAACTTCACGGGCATCTTCTAGAGTTTTTCTCGTTGCACGTCCATGTGTGTGCAGACTTGAAGGATTACCTAAGCGTGCTAACTGCGCAGTCATCGCAATTAAGGCTTCTTCAACCATGGGCGTTGTTGCCGCATGGTCTAGGTAGATAGAGGACATAGGTCCAATCTTAGGCTTTGCGGGCTTTAACGCCTTCAGTGGCTGGAGGCAGCACGGCAAAGAGATCGCCCACAACACCAAAATCAGCTAATTCAAAGAGCGGGGCTTCTGGATCTTTGTTAACAACCACAATGTTCTTGCTTGTTTGCATACCTGCACGGTGCTGAATTGCCCCAGAGATTCCGCATGCAACATAGAGCTGTGGGCTCACAGTTTTTCCAGTCTGACCAACTTGATGAGAATGTGGGTACCAACCAGCATCAGTTGCTGCGCGTGATGCACCAACGGCTGCCCCTAGTGAATCTGCAAATGCTTCAACTGTTGCAAAATCTCCATTTGTTCCTCGACCACCTGAAACAACAATGTTAGCTTCAGTTAACTCTGGACGACCGCCCTTAATTGGAGGTTGCGAGGAAGTAATAGTTGCCTTTTTAGAACTATCAGAAATTGGCGCTGTTGTATTTTCAATTAAAGGCGTAGCCACGGCAAAGTTTGCAGCGATGGTGTTTGGGCGCATAGTGATAATCCCAGTTCCTTCGGCTACCTTTGAGTGAACTGTTGTAGATCCACCAAAAACTAATTGAGTTGCTGTGCAATCTGGCGCAATATCTACAGCATCAGTAATGATGCCAATCTTTAGCTTCATCGCCACACGTCCAGCAACTTCTTTGCCAAATGCGTTTGAAACAACTAGAACTGCCGATGGCGTGGTTTGTCTAATCACATGTGCGAGCGCATCTGCGTATGCTGCAACGCCATGCTTTGTAAAATCATCTGATTCAATCACTAATACTTTTGTGACAGGCCCCTGATTAATTGTGGCTGCATACGCTGCGCCTTTTCCAACAGGTGCTAAAACTAGGGCGGTCACTTCTCCAATAACTGCGCCAGCAGTTGCTATTTCCACCGTAGCTTTGGTGGCCTTTTCGCTAGCAAAATCAGCCAGAATTAACACAGTGCTCATATCAACTTCTTCTCACTCAAAAAATCAACAAGTTTTTGACCAGCTGAGCCATCATCTGTAATGACAACACCTGTAGCACGCGGTGGTCGAGGAGCTGCATCTATGACTGCAGACCATGACTTTGTAAACTGGGCACCTGTGCTGGCGAAGTTGCGAATATCGATTGTTTTTTTCTTGGCTGCCATAATGCCTTTGAAGGATGGGTAGCGAGGTTCATTAATCTTTTCAACGACGCTGATTACGCAAGGATATTCTCCATGGACTTCATCAACACCAGCTTCGGTAACGCGGGTAATCGAGACCTTCTTCGCTGCTGGATCTACTGTGACTTTGGAGGCGAAAGTTAATTGAGCACATCCCAGCTTCTCGCTCATCATCGCCGGAACCACACTCATACGAGCATCAGTTGATTCAGTTCCGCAGATAACCAAGTCATACCCACCTTGAGAGATTACATTGGCTAAAACCTCAGCAGTTACAACGGCATCTGCTCCAACTAGAGCAGCGTCACTAATCAAAATCGCATCATTTGCACCCATAGATAGAGCTTTTCGAACTGCTTCAGTGGCACGCTCTGGTCCCATTGAAATAACTGTGACTGTGTTAGCTCCACCTTCTTCATTGCCGCCATGAGCTTCTGCAATTCGAAGTGCTTCTTCAACAGCGTATTCATCTAAGTCATTGAGAACTGCATCCACATTGGCGCGATCAAGTAATCCACCAATCATCTTCTTCTCAGCCCATGAATCTGGGACCTGTTTGATGCAGACAGCGATCTTCATGTGGCCAAGGTTACTGGCCAGTAACCCGAAAGGCCAATTAAATGTGCGAGTAAATACAGTCTATTAAGGGCAGTATTGCGCCGTGCTTCCTGCTGATCCCCGAACCCTTGGTGCCACCGTCACTGAAGGCGGAACAAACTTTGCTATCTGGTCCAATGCCGCCGATGCAGTTGAGCTCTGCCTATTCAACGAGGTCAATGGCAAGTTAGTAGAAACCCGATTTGCAATGTCACATCGCAACGGACCAATTTGGCACGGCTACTTAGCAGGCGTACGCCCAGGTCAGCGCTATGGCTACCGAGTCTATGGGCCATGGCAACCAGAGCATGGAGTTCGCTTTAACGCTTCTAAGCTTTTGATTGATCCCTATACGCACTCACTCGATGGGCAACTTCATTACGTCCCTGAAATCTATGGCCATGTTGCAACTGATGGTGTGGGAAATGGAGATCTCACTACTCGCGATGATCGCGATAGTGCAGGAAAGGTTCCTTTTAGCGTTGTTACTGATCATCGTGCTCGTGAGATCAATCGTCCACTTGTGCCGTGGGCTAAGACAATAATTTATGAAGCACATGTGCAAGGCCTCACGGCTAAGAATGTAGAAATCCCAGAACATGAGCGGGGCACTTATAAAGCTCTCGGTCATCCTTCAACGATTGCACATTTAAAATCAATTGGAACAACTGCACTAGAGCTTTTACCAATAGCAGCATCGATCACTGAGCCCGGTATCTACGCACGAGGAAGAAAGAATTATTGGGGCTATAACTCTTTAGCATTTAGCGCTCCTAATGCTAATTACGCATCAACTAGTGATCCTATCTCAGAACTGCAAGTTGCAGTTGATCACCTCCATAACGCAGGCATTGAAGTGATTTTAGATGTTGTTTATAACCACACGGCTGAAGGTGGAGTGGGCGGACCAACACTTTCTTACAAAGGAATTGATAACAAGGCTTACTATCGTCAAGATGCCAATGGAAATTACATTGATGTCACTGGTTGTGGCAATACCTTTGCGGCAAGTAATCCCCACTCTGTTCGACAAATCATTGATTCACTGCGTTGGTGGGTAGAAGTAATTGGAGTTGATGGATTCCGCTTTGATTTAGCCACAGCTCTCTACACAAGCAATAGCGCCTTTAATTCATCCCTCATGTCTGCCATTGAATCCGATTCAGTGCTGCGAAACCTCAAGATGATTGCAGAGCCTTGGGATATCTCTCGCTACTCACTCGGTGATTTCCCACATCCATGGCGCGAGTGGAATGATGCCTATCGTGACTCAGTGCGCCAGTTCTGGCTCGGAGATTTAGAGCGAGGTTATGGTGAAGGTGTAGCTGATATTGCCAACAGTATTAGTGGTTCTAGTTCAATTTTTTATTACCGCGGTCCAACTTCATCCATTAACTTCATTGCAGCCCATGATGGCTTCACCCTGCATGACATGGTCACCTATAACACTAAACACAATGAAGCTAACTTAGAAAACAATACCGATGGAAGTGACTCTAATAGATCATGGAATGTTGGTATTGAAGGTGAAACTGATGATTTGGGTGTGAACACAATTAGGCATTGGCTCAAGAAATCGATGCTTGCAACTCTGATGCTCTCATCCGGTGTTCCGATGCTCAATATGGGCGATGAAGTAAGTCGCACACAAAACGGTTCAAATAACGGCTACTCATTACCAATTAATTTTAAGGATGAAAGTGAAGCGACTTTAGGCGGTGGTTGGGCATTGCCTTGGGAATTAAATGAACAAGGTAAAGATATTTTGGCTTCAGTCCAAGAGTTGGCAAAGATTCGTGCAACCTATCTAGCTGATGTGACTTCAGAGTTCTTTACTGGAATCGTTGATGAAGGAACAAAGCGTAAAGATATTGCCTGGTTTTCATTAGGTGGTCACGAAATGGGTGATGATCACTGGCAGGATGAGGAAAAGCGCAGCATCACTGTTTTTGTTGAAGCGGATCCAAACCGAGGTCTGTTACTTCTCATGAATTCATCTAATGCTGAAACTGTATTCACGCTGCCTGATCAAACGTGGGGCGAATCTTTCCGATGCATCTTTGATGCCGCCAAAGATGTTGCAACCTATGAGCCTGCAATTGCAGCTCCGCAAGCAAAAATCACAGTTGCTCAACACAGTGCTCAAGTCTGGCTAGTTACTCGTACTAGGTAGTAAGCAACCCATTCGAGTAAAGTAATAAACGTGTTAGCAATTATTGCTCCGGGACAAGGATCCCAAACTCCAGGAATATTTAACTCTTGGGTGATAAATCCCATATTTCATGAACTACTCTCTCAATGGTCAATGCGAATTGATTTAGATTTAATTGGACTTGGTACAAAAGCAGATGCTGATGAAATCAAAGATACTGCCAATGCCCAGCCGCTTATCGTTGCTGCATCACTATTAGGCGCTCATGCACTTGGAATCAAGAATTTTGCCTACACATCAGGTCACTCAGTTGGTGAACTTGCAGCAGCGGCTATTAGCGGTGCAATCTGTGATGAAGATGCCTTACGTTTAGTGAGAGCACGTGGAATAGAGATGGCAAAAGCTGCAGCGCTCTCTCCTACTGGTATGTCTGCGGTATTGGGTGGGGATCGCGAAGTTGTTTTAAAAAAATTAGGAGAACTTAAACTTGTAGCTGCGAACGATAATGGTGGCGGTCAAATAGTTGCAGCCGGTGACTTAGCAGCACTTGCCGCACTATCTGAGAATCCTCCCGAAGGGGCTCGAGTTCGCGGGTTAGCAGTTGCCGGCGCATTTCACACAAGTTTTATGGAACCTGCCGTTGAGCCTTTGCGAACACTTGCAGCAACCGTTCCTACTGCTCCAATGACAATCTCAGTCATTTCTAATAAAGATGGTGAAGTTGTGAGCGATGGTGCGCAGGTGCTCACACGTATCGTTAATCAGATTGCTAATCCAGTGCGGTGGGATTTATGTATGCAAACACTTAAAAACTTGGGAGTTACGGGTGTCATTGAATTGCCACCGGCAGGAACTCTGGTTGGCTTACTCAAGCGCGGTGCTCCCGAGATCGAAACATTCGCCCTTAAGAGTGCAGATGACCTATCTGCTGCTAAGGAATTTGCAGGAAGGCACGCATGATTATCAAGACACCACCAACAACTAATAGTGCCATTCTCTCAGTCGGTTCATATCGCCCAAAGCGTTTAGTTCCTAACTCTGAAATTGTTGATCGTATTGAATCAAGTGATGAATGGATTCAGCAGCGCACGGGTATCGAATCACGGCGCTTTGCTGGCCCTGATGAAACTGTCATCACAATGGCCAAGGCTGCATGTGAGAGTGCGCTCAAGCGAGCCAACCTCACTATGGCCGATATCGACACCTTGATTCTTTCTACTATTTCTTATCCTTATCAGGCACCTAGTGCTGCAACTGAACTCATAAACGAACTTGGTAATCCAAAAGCTGCAGCTTTTGATATCAGTGCAGCGTGTGCTGGCTTTTGTTACGGCGTTGGCATGGCCAGCGATTTGGTGCGTGGTGGAACATCGAAAAATGTCTTAGTCGTTGGCGTTGAGAAGCTCTCTGACTTTACTGACCCAGATGATCGCGCAACTGCATTTATTTTTGCCGATGGTGCAGGCGCAATTGTCATAGGACAAAGTACAGAAGCAAAGATTGGTCCAACAATTTGGGGTTCAGATGCAGATTCACGTGATGCAATTACATTGAACCCTGCATACACAGAGTTTAGAAATGCCCCTGATAAAGGTGTTGCACAATTGGGGTGGCCAAATATTTCACAGCAAGGTCAAACTGTTTTTCGTTGGGCTGTGTATTCCATGAGCAAGGTTGGCCTTAAAGCGCTTGAGTCTGCAGGGTTGGGCGTTAATGATCTTGATGTTTTTATTCCGCACCAAGCAAATATTCGCATCATTGAAACCATGGTGAAGGAAATGAACTTGCCAGATTCAGTTTTAGTTGCCGATGATATTCGCATAAATGGAAATACATCTGCAGCATCAATTCCACTTGCAATGGATATATTGCTTGAAAAACATCCCGAAATGCACGGCAAATTAGCATTGCTCATTGGCTATGGAGCTGGCCTGGTTTATGCGGGCCAGGTGGTACAACTTCCGCCTGCGCCCTGAGATTTATGACACTCACGCTTGTAAATACTCGTAAGTAAGCACTACTTTCATAGACAATGACCACTTGTTGATCAATTGAACTATTCGCCCAAGAAAAGGAACACATCACATGGCACTTGCACCAGCAGATGTACTAGCAGGACTTAAAGAGATTGTTGAAGAAGTAGCTGGAATTCCAGCTGCATCAATTGAGCTTGATAAGAACTTCACTGAGGATCTAGAAGTAGATTCACTGAGCATGGTTGAAGTAGTAGTTGCTGCAGAAGAGCGCTTTGGCGTGAAGATTCCTGATGAGGCTGTTACTGACCTTGTCACAGTTGGCGATGCAGTTAATTTCATCGTCAACGCAGCTAAGTAAGTAGTAAGAACTTAACTTTCATGTCTCGTCGCCGCGTTGTCGTCACCGGACTTGGTGCCACAACTCCTATTGGTGGGGATGTAACAACATCTTGGTCAGCCCTTCTTGCTGGCACAAGTGGTGTGCGAAACCTGACTGAGGAATGGGCGCAAACTCTTCCAGTTCACTTTGCCGCTCGAGTAGCAGTTGAACCATCTGAGCAGATGGAGCGCGTTGAACTACGGCGCTTAGATAGATCTGAACAATTTGCAATAATTGCATCACGTGAAGCGTGGAAAGATTCTGGTTCACCTGATATTGATAAAGAGCGTCTTGGTGTTGTAATCGCTTCCGGAATTGGCGGTGTAACAACTCTTCTTGACCAATATGACATTTTGCGCGAAAAGGGTGCACGTCTAGTTAGCCCACACACTGTTCCTATGTTGATGCCTAATGGTCCAGCAGCAAATGTTGGTCTTGAACTTCAAGCCCGAGCTGGAGTTCACACACCTGTAAGTGCCTGTGCATCAGGTGCTGAAGCAATTGGTTATGCGCTAGAGATGATTAGAAATAATCGCGCAGATATCGTTGTTAGCGGCGGAGTTGAGGCAGCAATTCACGCAATGCCGATGTCGGGTTTTGCTGCCATGAAAGCTCTATCAACTAGAAATGATGAACCGCAGCGAGCTTCTCGTCCTTATGATTTAAATCGAGATGGCTTTGTTTTGGGCGAAGGTGGCGGAATTTTAGTTCTAGAAGAGTATGAGCATGCGGTGGCACGTGGTGCCAAGATTTACTGCGAAATTGCAGGACAAGGCTTAACTTCTGATGGTTATCACATTGCAGCACCAGATCCAGATGGAGTTGGTGTTCAAAGAGCAGTTAAGTTTGCTCTTCGTGATTCAGGTTTAACGACTAAGGACATCGTGCACTTAAATGCCCACGCCACTTCCACACCAGCCGGCGATGTTGCCGAAGCTAATGCTTTGCGCGCAGCACTTGGAGCAGATGCAGATCATGTTGCAGTTTCTGCTACGAAATCAATGACCGGGCACTTGCTCGGTGGCGCAGGTGCCATTGAATCTGTCTTTATTGTTAAGACTTTGCAAGATCGTTTAGCTCCCCCAACAATTAATATTGATGATTTAGATCCAGCCGTCACTGTTGACGTTGTTCGCGATAAGCCCCGTGGACTCCCTGGCGGTGACATCGCAGCTCTTAATGACTCTTTTGGTTTCGGCGGCCACAACGTCGTATTGGTATTTAAGAGCATATAAATGCTAACTGCGCAGTTAGACCCACGCAATCCAGAAAACCGAATTGCTCGCTTACTCGATGGTGGAAAGTTTGAATTCCTTATCCCCCGCACAGATTGTGGAATAGTTGCCGTTACGGGTGATATCAAAGGAAATAAAGTTGTCGTCTTTGCATCCGATGCCACAATAAAAAGTGGAGCATTAGGTGTTGAAGGCTCAAAAGTAATAGTTACGGCATATAAAGCTGCGATGGGTGCTCAAGTTCCCATCATTGGTATCTGGCACTCTGGCGGTGCGCGATTAAGTGATGGTGTTGCATCCCTTGATGCCTTCGGAGAAGTTTTCCAATCAATGATCTCTGCAAGCGGACGCATCCCTCAGTTATCACTTGTTCTTGGACCCACAGCTGGAGGCGGTGCATACGGTCCAGCACTTACTGACATTGTTGTTCTATCTCCCGAGGGGCGAATCTTTGTAACTGGTCCTGATGTTGTTAAGAGCGTTACGGGTGAAGATACAGATATGGCCGTATTAGGAGGACCAGAGGCACATCGTAAAAACAGCGGCCTTGCACATATCATCGCAGCAGATGAAGATGAAGCAATAACTGACATCCGCACATTGACCGATCTTTTTGCTAATCAAGGCTTCATGAACGCACAAGTTAAAGACATTGATCTAGCAGCCTTTGTGCCGCAATCAAAAGTGCGCACATATGAAGTACATCCCTTAGTTGAAGCGATTCTAGATACCGATGCAGAACACGTTGAACTTCTTTCAATGTGGGCACCCAACATGACAACAGTTCTTGGTCGCTTGGGTGGTGCAACTGTTGGTGTGTTGGCAAGTAATCCAGCACATATTGCGGGCGCACTTGATGCAGCTGCGGGGGAAAAAGCTGCACGCTTTGTTCGCACTTGTGATGCATTTGGTATTCCACTCATTGTTATTGCAGATGTCCAAGGATTCTTACCGGGCGCTGGACAAGAGTGGGAAGGTGCCGTTCGACGCGGTGCAAAGCTCTTGCATGCATTTGGTGAAGCAGTTGTCCCTCGCGTCACTCTGATTACTCGCCGTGCATACGGTGGTGCATACGTTGCAATGAACTCTAAATCCCTCGGTGCATCAAAAGTATTTGCATGGCCAACTGCTGAAGTATCTGTCATGGGCGCAGTCGCTGCGGTGCGCGTATTAAATCGTCGCTTACTTGCTGATTTACCTGAAGAT
>RGHD01000014.1 GCA_010024385.1 Actinomycetota bacterium
ACCTTAATCATTTCAACACCTTTTCAAATTTCGACGTGTTCTTAAAGGGGCCTACAAGAGCAAGCGTAGGCGTTTTGGTCAAAAAGGCGCTAGCAATTTCGCGTATGTCCTGCTCATTTACGCGTGAAATTGATTTCAAGATGTCGTCAAAGCCCATCACTTGGCCATAGACAATCTCATTTTTACCAATTCTAAACATGCGCGAGCCTGAGTCTTCTTGGCTCAAAACTAATGAACCGCGAACTGCGCCCTTAGCGCGTTCAATCTCTTCATGCGTCATTGCATTATCAACAACATCAGATAGAACTTCGCGGATGATTTCCACAACTTCTAGAGCCTTTGTTGGATTACAACCTGCATAAAAACCAATTTGACCACTGCCTGCATACTGCTGGGCATAGGCATAGACCGAGTATGCAAGACCACGCTTTTCACGAATCTCTTGAAATAAACGTGAAGACATTCCTCCGCCAAGTGCTGAAGCTAGAACGCTCATGGCAAAGCGGCGATCATCATGACGGGCAACACCCTCCATGCCATAGAACATGTGTGCTTGCTCAGTTTTGCGAGAAATCAAACCAACGCTCTGTTGCTTAACTTTCTTATCTTGTGCATTTGAGCGAATAACTGGTGCGCCCATTTCATCTAGAAAACCATCAACTGAAAGGGCTGCTTCAACCATAGCAACCACTTTCTTGTGCTTAATGTTTCCAGCAACTGCAACTACTAAGTCCTGAGGCAAATAACGCTTCTTATAGTAGTTATTAACTGTGCTGCGAGACATTCCCTTTATTGATGCAACAGTGCCAAGAATTGGACGCCCTAGAGGAGTATCCCCGTAATAAGTCTCGGCATAGAGATCATGCACTAAATCACTTGGATCATCATCGCGCATTGCGATCTCTTCTAAAACAACCTTACGCTCAGCATCAACATCTGGGGCTGAGATAACTGATGATGTAATCAAATCTGAAATCACATCGATTGCCATAGGCAAATCTGTATCAATCACACGTGCATAAAAGCAGGTGTATTCCTTTGAGGTGAAGGCGTTCATCTCGCCACCGACTGATTCAATCGATGATGAGATTTCTAGTGCGCTGCGTCGCTGCGTTCCTTTAAAGAGTAAATGCTCTAGAAAGTGAGAAGCCCCAGCAGTTGCCGGGGATTCATCACGAGATCCAACATTTACCCAGATACCAATTGCGGCACTGCGCACCGAAGAGACTTCTTCAGTAACGATGCGCAGACCGCTAGGTAAGACCGAACGACGAACGCTCATTTATTCAGCAGAACCAGTTGTTCCATCTTCAAGAACTGGAACCAAAGACAACTTACCCTTTGGATCAATCTCGCCGATTTCAACTTGAATCTTGTCGCCAACCTTCATGACCTCTTCCAAGTTCTCAATGCGCTTTCCACCATGCATCTTGCGAATCTGAGATACGTGGAGCAAGCCATCTTTACCTGGCATTAATGAGACAAAGGCACCAAATGCTGCAAGCTTTACAACGGTACCGAGGTAGCGCTCTCCAACTTCTGGCATCTGCGGATTAGCAATTGCATTGATTTGAGCACGTGCAGCTTCAGCTGATGGACCATCAACTGCGCCGATATAGATCGTGCCGTCATCTTCAATTGAAATTTCTGCACCAGTTTCATCTTGAATCTGATTAATAATCTTGCCCTTAGGCCCGATTACCGCACCAATCTGATCAACTGGAATCTTTACAGAGATAATGCGTGGAGCAAATGGGCTCATCTCATCTGGGCCGTCAATTGCTTCATTCATTACATCTAAAATTGCAAGACGTGCTTCCTTAGCTTGGTGCAGAGCACCGGCTAAAACTGAAGCAGGAATTCCATCAAGCTTTGTATCTAACTGCAGCGCTGTAACGAAGTCCTTTGTTCCGGCGACCTTAAAGTCCATATCGCCAAATGCATCTTCTGCACCAAGAATGTCCGTAAGTGCTACATACTCGACCTTGCCATCGACAGTGTCAGAGATAAGACCCATTGCAATACCTGCAACTGGTGCGCGTAGTGGAACACCTGCGTTATAAAGCGCAAGAGTTGATGCACACACAGATCCCATAGATGTTGATCCATTTGAACCAAGTGCTTCTGAGACCTGACGGATTGCGTAAGGGAACTCTTCACGTGTTGGAATTACTGGAATCAAAGCTCGCTCTGCAAGTGCACCGTGGCCGATTTCACGACGCTTAGGTGTACCAACTCGACCAGTCTCGCCAGTTGAATATGGTGGGAAGTTGTAGTTGTGCATATAACGCTTATGGTTTTCAGGATTCAACGTATCTAGCTGCTGTTCCATCTTGAGCATGTTAAGAGTCGTGATTCCAAGAATCTGTGTCTCACCACGTTCAAAGATTGCTGAACCGTGAACACGAGGAATTACTTCTACCTCTGCAGAGAGTGCACGGATATCTCGCAAACCACGTCCATCGATACGGATCTTGTCACGCAAAACTCGCTGACGAACAAGCTTCTTCGTTAAAGAGCGAAACGCTGCAGGAATTTCCTTTTCGCGGCCTTCAAAGGCAGCAGAAAGTGATTCCTTTGTTGTCGCAGAAATCTCATCGATCATTGTTTCGCGCTCTTGCTTGCCAGAAATTGTTAGCGCCTTTGCAAGATCTGCACTTGCTGCCTTTTCAACAGCTTCATATACATCATCTTGGTAATCAAGAAAGACTGGGAACTCAGCAGTTGGCTTTGCAGCTACCTTTGCAAGCTTTGACTGTGCTTCACAGAGAATCTTGATAAATGGCTTTGCAGCATCGAGACCTTGTGCAACAACTTCTTCAGTAGGAGTTGGAGCACCACCCCTGATGAGTTCAATTGTGCGCTCGGTGGCTTCTGCTTCAACCATCATTATTGCAACATCGCCATCGCTAATGCGACCAGCAACAACCATGTCAAAGACTGCGTTTGCAACCTGTGAATGGTTTGGGAAAGCAACCCACTGTCCATCAATTAAAGCAACGCGAACGCCACCGATTGGACCAGAGAAAGGCAAGCCTGCAAGCTGTGTTGACATTGAAGCCGCATTTATGGCGATTACGTCATACATGTGGTCTGGATCAAGTGCCATTACTGTCACAACGATTTGAACTTCATTTCGAAGTCCCTTAACAAATGAAGGACGCAACGGACGGTCGATTAAACGACACGTAAGAATTGCATCTTCTGATGGACGCCCTTCACGACGAAAGAACGATCCTGGAATACGACCAACTGCATACATCTTCTCTTCAACATCAACTGTTAAGGGAAAGAAATCAAATTGATCTTTAGGAGTCTTTGATGCAGTTGTTGCTGAGAAGATCATTGTTTGATCATCTAAGTAAACTGATGCAGCTCCTGCTGCTTGGCGCGCTAGGCGACCTGTTTCAAAACGAATCTCTCGTTTTCCAAATTTTCCGTTATCAATAACTGCAACGGCTGACTGAACCTCTTGACCCTCCATGGGTCCTCCTTTATTACTATGGACGCGACTCATTGCAAGTCACATCGTGGTTACTACCCACTTAAAGGAGAAATGAATCTTCGATCGAAGTTCACGCACAGTAATCTGTGCGGAAACCACTACCGAGGACCATTTGCCTTGAAGTGGTGTAGGTATTACTTAATTAGCGGCGAATACCGAGCTTCTCGATAATCACGCGGTAACGGTTGATATCTGTCTTAGCAAGATATTGAAGAATGCGACGACGACGACCAACTAGCAACAACAGACCTCGACGGTTGTGATGGTCATGTGGATTGGTCTTTAAATGTAATGTGATTTCTTCAATACGCTTAGATAGCAAAGCGACCTGAGTTTCAGGACTTCCCGTGTCAGTAGGAGTAGATCCGAACTGCGCGACAACTTGCTTTGTTACTTCTGGTGTTAGTGCCATTCTTTAGTACTCCTTGGTTTCTGATTACGAGGGCTTTCGGTTTGCCTCACGAAAGCTCGCTTTCTCGCTGGACTGGACAAGATTACCAGCGGGGGCGAATAAGGAGAAATCCTGAGCCTAAAGCTCGGTTAATTCACGGGCTTTTGCACAGTCTTTAGCCATCTGCTCAAGCAATGGCTCAAGTCCATCAAATTTTAAAGTTTCACGAAGTCGCCAACCAAATTCAATTGTTGCTCGTTTTGAATAGAGCTCTAAACCAACTTGGTCAATTGCATATGCCTCAACTTGGCGGCCCCGGACTCCATCAAATGTTGGATTAGTTCCAATTGAAATAGCAGCAGGCCATCTATCAATACCAACAGTTAACCATCCTGCATATACACCATCAGCTGGAACTGTTTGATTTTCGAGATCTCCCAGATTTGCAGTTGGATAACCAATTTCACGACCTCGCTTTTCACCATGAACCACAATTCCATCTAAACGATGTGGTCTTGTCAAAAGTGTGCGTGCAAGTTCAACTTTTCCTTCAACAATTAACTTGCGGATTCGAGTAGAAGAAATAACTTCTCCCTCAGAGGGTTCGAGATCTAGAACGATAGTTTCAAACTGGGAATATGATTTGAGTGAATCAACATTTCCTGCAGCCTTTGATCCATACGTGAAGTTCTTACCCACGACAACTTTGGTGGCACCCAACTGGTCTACTAAAACTTTATTCACAAAATCCTCAGGTGTCATAGCGGCAAATTCTGGAGTGAATTTCAAAACGGCTACTTGATCGGCGTTATGAATCTTTAGTAACTCAATCCGGTCAGTCAAAATGTTGAGCAAAGTTGGAGCTCGATCAGGTGCAAAAACAGTTGTTGGATGTGGATCAAAGGTCAGCGCAATAATCTTTTCATCACCAGCAATCTTTTTAGCCTGATTGAGTACTTCTTGGTGGCCCTTATGGACACCGTCAAAGACTCCAATGACTACAACGCTCATGGCCTTATTCTCTCAGACCTAGTTAGCTGCCGCG
This sequence comes from Actinomycetota bacterium, assembly GCA_010024385.1. GTDB lineage: Bacteria > Actinomycetota > Actinomycetes > Nanopelagicales > Nanopelagicaceae > Planktophila. The sequence continues at coordinate 4,942 of RGHD01000014.1, forward strand.
AATACGGCGATGGGCTTAGCTAAACCATCCTTGTTGCACAGCAGTGCAACAAGATCTTGACCAAAAATTGCTGCATAGATAGCTTCATCTGGGTTAGCACTTAACGGGCGCCCAAAGGAAAGCTCATTGATTTCATTAGGTTCCAGCTCACGCGTACTAAATGTTGTTCGTGCGACATCTACTAATCCAAGGGTTGAAAACTCCCCCGCCTTAAGGGCTGTGAGAGAGATTGATTTGTCTAAACCAAAGCCAGCGACGCGTGTGCGACGCAGGGAATTCAAATGTCCGCCTACTGCAAGTGCATTTCCACAATCTCGAGCAATAGCGCGAATAAATGTTCCAGCAGAGCACATTACTTCAATATCAACTTCAATCACATTTTCAATTCGGCGCACCTCTTTGATATCTAATTGAGAGATTGTTACTTCACGGGCAGCAAGTTCAACTCTTTCTCCTGCTCGCACGCGATTATATGCTCGCTCACCATCAACTTTCACGGCAGAGACTGAACTTGGGCGCTGCATGATGGTTCCACGCATTTTTGCCATTTCTGCTTCTATTTGCTCATCAGTAACTGCCGAGACATCGGCGCGTGAAATCACTTCACCTTCAACATCATCTGTGACTGTTGCAGCACCTAAAACAACAGTCGCTTCATATGTCTTGTCGCCATTTGTAATATATTGAAGTAAGCGCGTTCCATTGTTAAACCCTAAAACCAAAATACCTGTAGCCATCGGATCAAGAGTTCCTGCATGACCCACTTTGCGAGTACCAAGTGCGCGCCGCGCGATAGCCACGACATCGTGGCTTGTCATACCTGGTTCTTTATCTACAACCAGAAAACCGTGCTCGATGATTAATCCTCGTCAATTACACGAGGAGCTTTATATGGATCTTCGCCCCCTGCATATGTTGCATTTGCACGAAGCGCAGCTACCTCAGCATCTAATTCATGTACTTTTGAGAGCAATGAATCAAGTGCTTTAGCACTTTCTGGTAAACCATCTTCAAAAAAAGCAATCGTTGGTGTAATACGCAAACCTAATTCACGCCCAAGTGCTGATCTGATTGCACCGTTTGCACTCTCTAGAGCAGCAGTTGTTGCAGCACGTTGGTCGATATCGCCAAGGACTGTGTAGAAAATAGAGGCCTGTTGTAGATCTCCAGTTACGCGTGCATCAGTAACTGTGACAAAGCCAAGACGTGGGTCTTTAATTTTTGTCTCAAGCAATTGCGCCACAATTACTTTGATTCGGTCTGCAACCTTTTGGCTGCGGTGTGATGCTGCCATTGCTATACCCGCTTTGTCTCGCGCATCTCAAAGACTTGAATGGTGTCGCCAATTTGAAGATCCTTCATATTGCCAAGACCAATTCCGCATTCGAAGCCTTCTTTGACTTCAGTTGCATCATCTTTAAAGCGCTTGAGTGAATCGATTGTGAGATTATCAAGAATGAGGGTTTCACCGCGCAAAATGCGTGCCTTTGCGTTGCGACGGATGACTCCATCCTTAACAAGTGAACCTGCGATGTTTCCAGCCTTAGAAGATTTGAAGATCTCACGAACTTCCGCATTACCAGTGATAACTTCTTCATAGATTGGCTTGAGCAGACCCTTAAGTGAGAGCTCAATCTCTTCAATTGCTTGATAGATGACTGAGTAGAAGCGAACTTCAACGCCTTCTTGATCAGCAAAGATGGCAGTTTGTGGTTCTGGCTTAACGTTAAAACCAATTACTACTGCAGTTGAAGCAGATGCCAATGTAATATCACTCTTAGTAATTGCACCAACACCACGGTGAATAACACGAAGGTCAACTTCTGCGCCAACATCTAGCTGCATTAATGCTTCTTCTAGAGCTTCTACAGATCCACTCACGTCACCCTTAAGAATCAAATTAAGAGTAGTGATCTTGGATTGCTCCATAAAGTCTTCAAGTGAGACTTTCTTGCGTGCCTTAGCAAGTTGGGCGTTTCGCTCTGCAGCTTGACGCTTTTCAGCGATCTGACGAGCGGTGCGATCTTCATCGGCAACTAAGAATGTATCTCCAGCACTTGGAACAGATGTGAAACCAAGAACCTGAACTGGACGTGATGGACCAGCGATTTCTACTGAATCACCATTCTCATCCAACATTGCACGAACGCGACCAAATGCACCACCAGCAACAATAGGATCACCAATTCGTAGCGTTCCACGTTGCACTAGCACGGTCGTAACTGGGCCACGACCACGATCGAGGTGAGCTTCAATTGCCACACCACGAGCAGAATCATCTGCAACAGCGCGTAGATCAATAGCTGCATCGGCAGTAAGAAGAATTGATTCGATCAAATCTTGAACGCCTTGACCTGACTTGGCAGAGACGTTTACGAAGATTGTCTCTCCACCGTACTCTTCTGCGATTAAGTTGTACTCAGTTAATTGCTGTCGAACCTTATCTGGGTTCGCACCCTCTTTATCCATCTTGTTCACTGCAACAACTATTGGAACATCGGCTGCTTGAGCATGGTTTAGCGCTTCTATTGTCTGAGGCATAATTCCATCATCTGCAGCCACAACAAGAACTGCAATGTCAGTCACCTTGGCACCGCGAGCACGCATAGCTGTAAAAGCCTCGTGACCTGGTGTATCAATGAAGGTAATTGCACGATTAATTCCATCATGGTCATGGTGAATTTGGTATGCACCAATATGCTGAGTAATTCCACCAGCTTCAGACTTCATAACTTCGCTCTTACGGATTGCATCCAAGAGCGAAGTTTTACCGTGGTCAACGTGACCCATAACAGTGACTACTGGTGGGCGTGCAACCAATGTATCTGGATCGATATCACTGAGCTCATCAGTTAAATCAATATCGAAGCCTTGGAGAAGTTCACGATCTTCATCTTCTGGGCTAACAATTTGAATGTCGTAACCAAGTTGAACTCCAAGAATTTCAAAAGTATCAGCATCAACAGATTGTGTTGCTGTAACCATCTCACCTAAGTGAAATAGCGCTGCAACTAATGCTGCTGGATCGGCATTGATCTTGTCTGCAAAGTCTGCCAATGAAGCACCACGACGCATACGAATAGGTGTCTTACCATCACCGTGTGGAATAACTGCTCCACCAAGTTGTGGTGCTTGCATATTGTCGAATTCATCGCGCAATGCTTTTCTCGATTTAGATTTACGTCCTGACTTCTTGCTTGCATTCTTTCCAAATGCTCCGCCTGCACCGCCACGTTGTGGTTGACGACCGCCACCTGGACGTTGTGGACCACCTGCTGCTGCTCCGACTGCATTTGATTTATATGGAGATGCTGGTGCACCAGTTGATGGCGCTCCAGTGCGTGGAGGAAAACCTGCACCGGCTGGTGGACGAGATCCTGATGGACGTGCTGCAAATCCTGGACGAACTGAACCTGGACGTGGTCCTGACATTCCAGGACGTTGAGGTGCACCGCCTGGTCGTTGTGGTGGACGTGGTGTTGTTCCACCAGTTGAAAATGGATTATTACCTGGACGTGGTGGACGTGGCACTGCGCCACCAGTTGAAAATGGATTATTACCTGGACGTGGTGCAGGTTTTGGAAGCTCTAATTTTTCTTCAGCGCTAGCTTCTGCAGCATGTGTCTTTACAGATTCTGCCTTTGCTGCTTCAACTCGCTCTTGTTGTGCCTTAAGTGCGTTGATATCAACACCTAGTTCTGCCGCTAACTCTGCAGCTTGTTCAGCACTTACTTCACTCTTTGTTTTTGCCGCAGCCTTTTTTGCTACGGCCTTCTTGACAGGCTTTTTTTCCTCTGCAGGTTTTGCATCGGGATACATCTCGATGAGCTTGCGCACAACAGGCGCTTCTACTGTCGATGATGCTGATCGGACGAATTCGCCCATTTCTTGGAGCTTTGCAAGGACAACCTTGCTCTCCATACCGAGTTGCTTTGCTAACTCGTGTACGCGGACCTTTGACACTTTTTCCCCTGTCTTGGCCCGCATGAAACTTCACATGCAAGCCCTAGTTGTACGACCTCATAGTTCTAACGAGCTCATTTGAGTTTCATATCTTTCTTTTCCATTTCTTCGGTTAAAGCAATGCCCCATGGTATCGAATCCAAGGCCTGAATACATAATGGCCTTAAGTCTCAATCGGATTGTCTGGGTGAATATCGATTCGCCAGCCAGTTAAGCGGGCCGCTAAGCGTGCATTTTGCCCGTCTTTTCCTATGGCAAGTGAGAGTTGGTAATCAGGCACAACCACCTTGGCAGAGCGCCCAGCTAGGTCTGTGATTTGAACCGATGCAACTTTTGCCGGCGCGAGTGAATGTCCAACAAATGTTGCAGGATCTTCTGACCAATCAACAATATCGATTTTCTCACCATGTAATTCATCCATCACTGCGCGAGCACGAGCACCCATTGGTCCAATGAGTGAACCCTTAGGACTAACTCCTGCTCGGTGTGAGCGAACTGCAATCTTTGTGCGATGTCCTGCTTCGCGTGCGACTGCCATGATTTCAACAATACGATCATTAATCTCAGGAACTTCTAGAGCAAACAACTGCTTCACAAGTGCTGGGTGGCTGCGAGATAACATGATCTCAGGTCCTTTTAATCCCTGTTTTACTTCAACAACAAAACATTTGATGCGATCACCGTGGTTATATATCTCACCTGGTACTTGTTCTTGTGGCGGAATTCGTCCTTCAAATCGCCCGAGATTAACTAGAATCATTTTTGGATCTCGGCCTTGCTGAACAACACCAGAAATAACATCACCAACATTGGCAGTGAACTCTGCAACGATTGATGCATCATTGGTTTCACGCATCTTCATCTTGATTACTTGTCTGGCTGTTGATGTGGCAACACGTGAGAAACCCTCAGGCATATCTTGCTCATCACCGATTTTCTCGCCAATCTCATTGAACTGAGGAATCAATATTTGAATTTCACCTGACTCACGATTTAGAACAGCATGAGCATGCCGCTTAGCATCATCGGTCTGGTTATAGGCTGTAAGAACGCCTACCTCAATTGCTTGAATCAACTGCTCCAATGGAATGCCTTTTTCGTTAGTTAGTTCTACCAAGGCTGACATCTCAACATGCATTAGTTGTCATCCTTTCGATTAAATTCAATTTCAACCACAGCACGCTTGATATCTGCAAAGGCAATCTCATGGTTTTTCATGCGACCTTTAATGTTTTCAACTAACTGGGCATGGGTATCGTTAAATTCACCAAGTCTGGCAGTAACTACCGTTCCATCGTTGAGAGTTATTTTGATTAATCGAGAGAGGTTTTTAGTCCAGTGGCGGGGCAAAGTTAGTGGACGATCAACACCTGGAGAAGTGACCTCTAGTGTAAATGGCTTATCACCCAATGTAGGTTCATTATCTAGAAGCTCTGAGATTACGCGTGAAACTGAAGTTACTTCATCCATGTTGAGCGGCTTTATTCCATCAACGACACATATAACAGTGCTGTGATTACCGGCTCTTTGTATTTGAACTTCTTCTAAGAAAAATCCCGCATTTTCAACAACTGGGGTGAGAAGTTCGGTTAATGAATCCTTGAGCGCCATGAGTATTTCTACTTTCTTATTAAGTTGTAAGCGCAATTGTAACTAGAAAGATGAGAAAGTATCAATTCCTACTTTTACGATTAATGCCACCGTGACTATGAGGAATACCTTGCGCACCAGCACTGATCCACCTCGGATAGCCAGGCGTGAACCTAAAATTGCCCCAGCAACATTGGCCGCGCCTAACATCAATCCGAGCTTCCAAATAATTTCACCATTTAGACCGAAAATCATGATTGCTCCTACATTTGTTGAAACATTTACAACTTTTGCAATTGCAGATGCAGTGATGAAGGCATACCCAAGTGATGCCACCAAAATCAACATCAGAAATGAGCCTGTACCTGGTCCAAAGATTCCATCATAGAAACCGATAATGAGGCCAGCAGCAATTGATATCTGGATTCGACGCTTTGATGCATGGCGCAGTAATTCTATTTTTCCTAAATCTGGCTTTATCCAAGTATAAATCGCAACAACGATAAGAAGCACCAGAACAATTGGGCGCATGGATTGTGTAGGAATACGCGAGGCAAGAGATGCCCCAATAGCAGATCCAATAAAAGCTGGAATTGCCATGGCGGCTAGAACTTTAATGTCGGGTTTTATCTGCCTGCGATAGAGAGCTGCTGCCGTTGTTGTCCCAAAAACTGAGCCCAATTTGTTAGTACCAAGAACCGTGACGGTATCTGTTTTAGGTAGCCCTATTAAAAGAGCTGGAAGTTGAATTAATCCCCCACCACCTGCAATGGAATCAACAAATCCAGCGAAAAATGATGCAGATATTAGAAATAAAACCGTGGCAAGCGTTATCTCAGCAAACACTTTTCTAAGCTAGCAACTTGGTAATTGTTGAGGCTGCATCAGCAAGTAAAACTTCACTCTTATGCCCGCTCTTGCGTACGCGAACTTCGACTTTGCCTTCAGCCAAAGCTTTTCCAATCACCACAATGATTGGGTTACCAATCAATTCGGCATCTTTAAACTTCACCCCAGCACTTACATCACGGCGATCATCGAGCATGACAGTTATTCCCGATGCTTCAAGCTTTTGGCTAATATCAAGAGCTGTATCAAATGGAAGATTCTCTTTGCCCGTTGCAACAATATGCACCTTGGCCGGAGCGATTTCTGCCGGCCAGTTAAGGCCAATCTCATCGCTAGTCTGCTCAGCAATTGCTGCAACTGCGCGTGAAACACCGATTCCATAAGAACCCATTGTTACTACTTGAGATTTACCGTTTTGATCTAAGACCGTAAGGCTCAGGGCCTCTGCATACTTGCGACCAAGTTGGAAAATATGACCAATTTCAATTGCGCGATCAATAACAATTTCAGTGTTGCACTCAGGACAGCTGTCTCCTGCTCGAACTTCAGCAGCTTCAACGTATGCATCTGGAGTGAAGTCTCGACCATTAACAACATAGCGAGCGTGGTGATCTTTCTTATTTGCACCACTAATCCATGAAGTTCCTGGTGCTACGCGTGGATCGGCTAAAACCTTAATTCCAGATTTTGCGGCATCTTGTGGTCCGATGTATCCCTTGACAAGTGAAGGATATTTAGCAAAGTCTGCTTCTTCAAATACACGAAGCTCATGAACGCCACCTAGGTTTTCCTGCAGGCGCTTCAAATCAACCTCACGATCACCTGGAACTAAAACAGCGATTGGTGTGCCATCTGCCATAAACATAATGTTTTTCAAGGTATCAGCTGCGCTATATCCCCCACCAAATTTCTCATTCATCAGATCGACAAGTGAATCAATAGTTGGTGTATTTGGAGTGTTCAATACTTCAAGTGCAGGTGTAGCTGATGCATCACCGGCAGGAACTTTAGTAACCATCGCTTCAACATTTGCAGCAAAGCCACACTTAGGACAAAGCACATATGTGTCCTCACCAGTTGCACATGGAGCTAAGAACTCTTCTGACCTCGAGCCACCCATAGCCCCTGAGACTGCTTTGACAATGTTGTATTTCAATCCTAAGCGATTAAAACAACTGATATAGGCATCACGATGCTTTTGATAGGAGATTTCTAAACCAGCATCATCAACATCAAATGAATATGAATCCTTCATCACAAACTCACGCCCGCGAATAATTCCACTACGTGGTCGTGCTTCATCGCGATACTTCGTTTGAATTTGATAGATAGAAAGTGGTAGATCTTTATAGGATGAATACTCACCCTTAACCATCAAAGTGAACATCTCTTCGTGTGTTGGTCCTAATAAATAATCTGCGCCACGGCGATCTTGAAGGCGAAATAGGGATGGACCGTACTCTTGCCAACGATTTGTTGCCTCATATGCCTCGCGTGGCAAAAGTGCTGGGAAGTGAACTTCTTGAAATCCTGCTTGATCCATCTCTTGGCGAATAACGTTTTCAACATTACGAAGAGTGATAACTCCAAGAGGAAGCCATGAGTAAATTCCAGCTGCAATTCTGCGAATATATCCCGCTCTCACTAATAAGCGATGGCTAGCAACTTCAGCATCTGCTGGATCATCGCGCAGTGTACGCAAAAAGAGCGTAGACATTTTTAGCATGGAGTGAGCCTATCGAACATCAACAGATGGTTGCCCTGAAGCAACGCCAGCAGCTTCCATTTCTTCGGCCAATCTCATAGCTTCTTCAATTAAAGTTTCAACAATTTGGGCTTCAGGTACCGTTTTAATTACTTGACCCTTAACAAATATCTGGCCCTTGCCATTTCCTGATGCAACACCAAGATCTGCTTCACGTGCTTCACCTGGGCCATTAACAACGCAGCCCATTACAGCAACGCGAAGAGGAACAGTCATTCCTTGCAACCCTGCTTGCACCTTCTCAGCCAATGTATACACATCAACTTGTGCACGACCACATGAAGGACAAGAGACAATTTCTAATTTACGTTGGCGCAGGTTGAGAGATTCAAGAATTGAGATTCCAACTTTGACTTCCTCCACTGGAGGAGCTGAAAGGGAAACACGAATAGTGTCGCCAATTCCCTCTGCTAACAAAATTCCAAATGCAGTTGCAGACTTGATTGTTCCCTGGAAAAGAGGTCCTGCCTCAGTCACGCCAAGGTGCAATGGATAATCACACTTTGCAGCAAGAATTCGATATGCATTAACCATGATTACTGGGTCATGGTGTTTTACTGAGATTTTAATATCTGAAAAACCATGCTCTTCAAATAATGATGCTTCCCACAGAGCTGACTCAGCTAACGCTTCGGGTGTTGCCTTGCCATACTTTGCTAGAAGGCGTGGATCTAATGAACCTGCGTTAACGCCAATACGAATTGGAATTCCTGCATCTCCTGCAGCTTTAGCAACTTCTTTTACTTTGTCATCAAATTGCTTGATGTTGCCGGGATTAACACGCACCGCGGCACAGCCAGCATCTATTGCCGCGAAAATGTACTTTGGTTGAAAGTGAATATCTGCAATAACTGGTATCTGTGATTTCTTAGCAATCTGAGCCAATGCATCAGCATCATCTTGACTCGGAACTGCCACACGAACAATCTGGCATCCAGAAGCGGTTAACTCTGCTATCTGCTGTAAAGTTGCATTCACATCAGCAGTAAGTGTTGTGCACATCGATTGCACACTTAACGGAAAGTCACTTCCAACGCCAACCTTGCCCACCATCAGTTGACGCGTCTTTCGGCGTGGACTTAATGTCACAGGTGGTGCACTCGGGATTCCTAAATCAACCATAGCGCTATTGTGCCGTAAGAATGCAGGTTGTGCTAAAGATTAAGTATGACCGGATTAACGATGTCTGCAATTAGGAGCAGAACCGTAAGGGCAGCCAGAATCACGAAGACCACCATGGTTACTGGGGTCAGCAAAGTCACATCAATAGCTGCTGGGCGTGCTCGACCACGAAGGCGCGCTATAAATGCGCGGAACTCATCAGCAATAGCAACAGCCATATGACCACCGTCGAGTGGCAATATCGGTAATAAATTAAACAAACCAACGAAGATATTTAAGCTAGCAATAATCAAAATAAATGTTGATAAACGCTCTGTTACTGTTAATGCATCACTACCTACTGCTTGTCCTGAAACACGGGCGACACCGACAACGCCAACTAAGCCATTGGGATCACGAGTTTCTCCACCCACAGCCTGTCCCCACAGTGCTGGAATCTTTGAAGGTAGATTAATGAGTGACCTAACGCTTTGAGCTAAGAAATCCTTTGTAACAATCGCTGAATTCTTAAATGAAGTTCCTAAATCAGAGCGCTTAATTCCAACGTCATTAATAATTCCAAGCACATAGCGCTTAGATCCTTCAATGGTTTCCAGTTTTGCTGAGGTGATTATCGTGAGCTGCTCACTGCCACGCTTAATTAATAGAGTGAGAGGTGCACCATTAGAGTTACGAATAATCTGAACATCTGAATACCAGTTTTGAACTTGCTTACCATTAATTGCAAGAACTTCATCTCCAGCAAGAATTCCAGCAGATTGAGCCGCTGATCCTTTGACTACTTCATTAATAGTTGGCAATAACTGATTAGTACCAATACCTGCGAATAAAACAAAGAGAAGAATGTAGCCAAGAACAAAATGAAGAAATGAGCCGGCACCAAGGACAATTAACTTTTGCGAAGATTTTGCAGTGTAGAAAGCGCGTGACTCCTCACCTTCAGGCATTACATCACCTGGTGTCATACCTTCAATCTTGCAATATCCACCTGCAGGTATAGCTTTAAGACCGAACTCAGTCTCACCGCGCTTGGTTGACCATATTCGTGTACCGAAGCCTAAAAAGAATTCACTGACTTTCATGCCGTAGCGCTTTGCTGTTAAGTAATGGCCAAACTCGTGAATCATTACAGAGACTAGTAAAGCGACAACAAAGCCAAGGATTCCGATGATCTGCATTATGGGGCCAATCGTAGTAGATGTGCTTGTGCACGAGTGCGAGCATCATCTTCTATGGCACTGACATCGGCTAAATCTCGCAGAGTTTTCGGTGAATCTTTCTCTAAATCTGCAACAACGCCAGCTATCACTCCAACAATTGATTTGAAATCAAGCTTTTTGGATATAAATGCAGCCACTGCCACTTCATTAGCAGCGTTAAATATCGCAGGTAATCCCCCACCTATTTCACCACAATGGCGTGCTAGATCAATGCTTGGAAATTGTTTGGCGTCAATAGGTACAAATGTCCAACTGTGTTGGAGTGACCAATCTATTGGCACTGTTGATTTGCTTAGTCTATTTGGCCAGTTCATTGCATAGGCAATTGCGCCTTTCATGTTCGGGGGACTGGCTTGAGCAATCGTTGAGCCATCATTGAATTCAACAAGGGAGTGAACGACCGACTGTGGGTGTATAACGGCTTCAATATCAGAGTATGGCAAACCAAATAAGTAATGTGCCTCTATGATTTCAAGACCTTTATTGACAAGAGTTGCTGAATTGATAGTTACAACTGCTCCCATAGACCACGTTGGGTGTTTAAGTGCATCTTCAACAGTAATTCCATCTAGGTTTGAGCGATCTCTAAAAGCACCCCCGCTTGCAGTTAAGATAATCTTTTTAATCTCAGATTTCTTGCCAGCTAAAGCCGACTGAAAAATCGCACTGTGCTCTGAGTCAACAGGGATTATCTGGTGTTCTCTGGCCCGACTCATAACTAGAGCTCCCCCAGCAACCAATGACTCCTTATTGGCAAGTGCCAAAGAATTGCCAGCATCTAAAGCTGCAAGTGTTGGTCCAAGCCCAATTGATCCTGTTATGCCATTGACTACAACATCGCAGTTAATGGTTGCGAGCTCAGTTGATGCATGAGCACCGTCAATGACAGTGACTCCAGGCAATGCTGTTCGCACTACATCTGCATTATTTATTACTCCAACATGTGAAACTTTGAATTGCTTAGCCTGTGCAATGACTAATTCTGGGTTGCTTCCTGCAGATGAAATAGCCACAACTTTAAAGAGGGAAGGATTACTAGCGATAACTTCAAGGGCCTGAACACCAATTGAGCCCGTAGAGCCCAAAATAACTACATCACGCATTTATCGGTCCAGAAGATTTTGTGTTGGAGAGTACTTAGTTCCAGAACGACGTTTTGCTATTGCACTTAGTGCCTCTAGGACAACACGGTTAGCCAAAATTGCAGTTATATCCGCGCTATCAAATGCTGGTGCTACTTCAACAACATCAATTCCAACGATTGGTAGTTCAAGACAGATTCTGCGCACGGACTCTAGAAGCTCACGGCTAGTCATTCCACCCGGTTCTGGAGTTCCAGTTCCCGGAGCCATACCCGGATCAACGACGTCAATGTCTACAGATAAGAAAACCCCATCGCACTCTTTTGTAAGAATTGCGAAGGATTCATCTAGCACTGTATTGAGTCCACGATGGTGAATCTCTGTCATTTCATAAGAGCGCATTCCTTGATCGCGCATCCAATCTAAAGTTTTTGCATCTGGCCAATATCCGCGCAAACCTAATTGTAAGAAGCGATCTCCACGCACAGTTCCTGTGTCAATCAAACGACGCATCGGTGTGCCATGACCAACTAAAGCACCCCATTGATCTTCACCTGTATCAGCATGTGCATCAAAGTGAATCATTGAAATCTTACCCATGCCACGGTGGCGTGCAATTCCTGCAACATCTGCAGATGCAATTGAATGATCTCCGCCAAGAATGACTGGTATTGCACCGGCGCGTGAAATTTTTTCTGTGGCTTGTGCCAAAACTTCTAGCGATGCAACCAAATCACTACCTGGCATTAATAAATCCCCTGCATCAACAACTTTCATTTCCTTTAATGCATCGATGCGCAAAGCTAAATGTGGGCGCTCTGCATCATGAGGCAGATAATCTCCGCCACGAATTGCTTGAGGACCAAACTTGGCGCCTGAACGATGTGAAGTCCCACTATCGATGGGTGCGCCAACGATTACTACATCTGCATCGGCATAAGAGGAAGGAATATCTAAATCACAACGCTCGATACCAAGAAAAGTGAAATCGGGGCCATACATGTTGCCGTGATTGGTCATGGCTTAAGAATAGAGGTAAAGCTTAAGAATCAAAGCCCAGGCCCAACGCATCGAGTAATTTCAGCCACAAATTACGCTTACCTTGATTTTGATCAGCCTTATTTATTGACCACTGCGTAATTCGGATAAAAATAAACTTAAATGGCTCTGGCGGGAATGGCAGGGGCTTCTTGCGAACCATCTTTAAACGAGTGCGCTCGTTATCAACCTTATCTAAAAGATCTAACATCACTTGCGCACCAAATCGAGTCGAGCCAACACCAAGTCCGGTGTAACCCAATACGTATGCCACTCGCCCACCATAGGCTTTACCCCAAAATGGTGAGAACCGTGAACATGTATCAATTGCTCCGCCCCAACCGTGTGTGAACTTAATTCCCTTGAGCTGCGGGAAAGTTTCTAAGAATGCTTGTGCCAGGTGCGCGTATGTTTCAGCATCAGTCTCATATTCTTGGCGCACTTTTCCCCGGAAGTTATATATGGCGTCATAGCCACCCCACAAAATCTCATTATCTTTGGTTAAGCGATAGTAATGGAATTGATTTCCAGCCTCTGATAAACCTTCACGGCCTTTCCATCCGATGGATTTCATCTGATCTTTAGTTAGAGGTTCTGTAACTAACTGAAAGTCATACACAGGTACTACGTATTTATGAGTACGCTTGATGAGAGATTTGAAAACGTTAGTAGCAAGAGCAACCTTTTGGGAATAGACGCTTCCATACGGAGTATGAACAATAATTCCGCTACTTGTTCGCTCTAACCACTCAACTTGGGTGTTTTCGAAAATCTTTACACCTAGCTTCAAACACGCTCGCTCTAATCCCCACACTAATCTCGCCGGATCTACAAGCGCAGTCCCATCTGGATCCCAGAGCGCGGCTTTAGATAGCGGTGAGTTAACACGTGCTTGTATCTCTTCTTGACCCAAGACTTCAACATGATCACCAAAAGAGTTACGAAGGTTAGCTTCTTCTATTAGGCCCTGAATCTGCCATTCTTCGTTGGCAATTCGTAGCTCACCGTTCCACTCAAATTGACAGTCAATCCCATATCTCTTGATTGTCTCTTCAATTAAATCTAAATTTTCACGGCCCAAACGTTCAATAACTGCCATCTCATCTTTAAATCTGCTGTATCCATTCATAAACCCATGAGTCAATGAGTAACTACAGAACCCGCCATTTCGTCCGGATGCACCCGCACCAGTTTCACGTTGCTCAACAATAATTACTTCGCGCTCTGGGTTTTGTTCTTTTGCAATTAATGCTGTCCACAATCCGGTATAGCCAGCTCCCACCACACATAAATCAGTAGTGACATCACCAATTAAAGTTGGATTTGGTTGTGGTTCCAGTGGATCTTCATCCAGCCAATACAAGGCTGGCTGCATATGTGAAAGATGCTTGAGAACGAAAGGGTCGATGGTTGCCATCGCGCTATCCGGCCTTGACCGGAATCACCCCTTCAATCACTACTCGTAGTTGGCCCGGGTCCTCCGGAACCTAACCCCACAGCGCAGATTTCCTGAAACAACCTGTAGTCCGCTGTGGACTAGGAAAAGTTTAGCGGGTTTTCTTTCTTTTTACCAGTTGCCCCGCAATCACTATGGCTAATGCTAAGAAAAACATCGCAGAACCAATTACGTTGGCTTGTGCTGGGATTCCGCGTGCAGCAGAAACGTATACAAACTTAGGAAAAGTTATAAGCGTTCCAGAGTTAAAATTAGTAATGATAAAGTCATCAAAGGAAAGGCTAAATGCCAGTAAGGCAGCCCCTGCAATTCCAGGTGCTACTAATGGTAAAGTTACTTTACGGAATGTTTCAAGTTCATTGGCATAAAGATCCATTGCAGCTTGTTCAAGTCGTGGATCCAGGGATGCAATACGGGCCTTTACAGTTACCACTACAAAGGAAATACAAAACATTACGTGTGCAATAACTGTTGGCCAGAAGCCTGGGTTAATCTTAAATACCAAAAACAATGAAAGTAATGATGCACCGAGAACAATTTCAGGTGTTGCCATCGGTAAAAAGATGAGTAAGTTCGAAGTTGAGCGGCCCTTGAACTTATAGCGCCCAATTGCAAAGGCAATCATTGTGCCAAGAATTGTCGAAAAAATAGTGGCGAGTAAGCCAATTTTGATTGAGTTTCCAAGAGCGTTACACACCTCAGGTGCTCCACAAGGATTTCTCCAATTGTCTAAAGTGAAACCTTTCCATATCAAATTACTCTTACCTGAATCGTTAAATGAAAAAGCAAATGTGTACGCAACTGGGATAAAGAGATAGGTGAAACCAAAAATCATGTATATGCGCAACAAATTGCGCCCAAACCAGCGAGAGAAGCGGGCCTTGAACGGAATTGTTGGGATGGAGGCATCTTTAACCTTCTGGCTCATACCAACTCCTCCGTTCCTGCTTTGCGAATATATAAAGTAACAAGAATCAAGATTGCTACCATCAGAGTGAAGGAAAGGGCAGCTGCCGTTGGATAATCAACAATCTTGAAATAACGTGACTCAATCACATTACCAATCATCTTTGTATTGGGACTTCCCAAAATTGCAGCGTTCACGTAGTCGCCAGCAGCTGGAATAAATGTAAGTAAAGTTCCAGCAACTACGCCTGGCATTGAGAGGGGAACTGTAACCCTGCGAAAAGCTGTTATCCCATTGGCATAGAGATCCCCAGCTGCCTCGATTGTGCGAGGATCAATGCGCTCTAGTGATGCATACAGCGGCAGAGTCATAAATGGTAAGAAGTTATAAGTCATACCAGCTACGACTGCAATAGAGGTCGAAGTCAGCGTGGTTTGCTCCCCAATGATGTTGAGACTACGTAGTCCTGGAACAACAAAACCTTCTTCGCCAAGAATCTGCTTCCAAGCGACAGTTCGTAGCAGGAAAGAGGTAAAGAAAGGAGCTACAACTAATACAAGAAGAATGTTTTTATACTTTCCTGCCTTGAAGGCGATTCCATAGGCAAGCGGATAAGCAATTGCTAGAGCAAAAATCGTGGCCAAGGTTGCGTACAAGAATGATCGACCAAACTGTTCCTTGTTCTCAACAAATGCTTGAATATAGTTAGAAAAAGCTAAAGTTTGTTCATACTGGCCAGTGTCACCACCAGCTACTCGTGTCTGGGTAGATGTCTGTGCAAGATTAATGATGGGAAGAATAAAGAAAGTAAAGAGAAAAGCGAAACCTGGGAGAAGCAGCAGGTAAGGAACACGTACCTTGGGTAAGGACACGTTATTCCTCCTCTAATTCCTCAGGATTAACTTCTGTGCCGGCTTCGATATCTTCATCTCCACGCAGACCAAATGTGAAGTTTGGTTCCCATGAAATATTAACTTCATCACCCTTATCAAATGGTGCAACGCCATCATCGTTTTGCTCAAAAACCATGACTTCCTGACCCCAAGGCATTGCCACTACATATTGCGTGCTCACGCCAATATAGGAAACATCTTCAATTTTTCCACCACTTAAAGTGTTTCCCTTAACTGGAGTACCAAGGCGCGAAATTCTAAATTTCTCTGGACGAATTCCTGCATAGAGTGAATTATCAACTGCGTGGCTACGTTTTTTTAGCATTGAAATCTTTTGGCCATAGAGATCAACTACTAAATTATCACCGTCGGTTCCATCGATTTTGCCCTTAATTAAATTAGATTGACCGAGGAAGTTGGCAACAAATGCTGTTTCAGGGTTGTCATAGAGATCAGCCGGTGATCCCATTTGCTCAATCTTTCCCTCATTCATAACTGCAATCGTGTCGGCCATAGTCATGGCTTCTTCTTGATCGTGTGTTACGTGAACGAAAGTTAAGCCAACTTCACGCTGAATCCACTTAAGTTCTATCTGCATCTGACGACGTAGCTTTAGATCAAGTGCACCCAGTGGTTCATCAAGAAGCAAAAGGGCTGGGCGGTTAACAATTGCGCGGGCAAGTGCGATGCGCTGTTGTTGACCACCAGAAAGTTGAGTCGGCTTGCGCTCAGCTAAATGTGGAAGCTCAACAAGATTGAGGACTTTATCGACCTGTTCCTTAACATCTTTGATTCCGCGACGGCGAAGACCGAATGCAATATTTTCAAAGATGGTGAGGTGTGGAAATAGTGCATAGTTTTGAAAAACAGTATTGATAGGACGTTGATACGGACGCGTCGTTGTAATGTCTGTATCACCCAAGTGAATACTTCCAACCGTTGGCTCTTCAAGGCCAGCAACCATGCGAAGCGTTGTGGTTTTGCCACAACCTGAAGGGCCAAGCAGTGCAAAGAAAGATCCTTTTGGAATCGTAAGAGTTAAATCATCAACTGCAGTGAAGTCACCATATGACTTCGTTATGCGAGTTAGACGAAGATCTCCTCTTGCAGTAATTGGATCTTTCGGCACTAGTTTCCTTGAGCTTGCTGGAAAGCTTCAGCCCACTTTGTCTCTTCATCTGGTGTGAGAGAGCGGAAAACATTGAGGCGAGATGATGTCTTTTCAGTTGGGAAAATGTACTCACTTGTTGCAAGTTCTGGAGCTATCTTTTCCATCTCCGCTTGTGCACCCTTTACTGGACACACATAGTTGACATAAGCCGCAACTTCAGCGGCAACTACTGGGTCGTAATAGTAATTAATAAGCTTCTCACCATTTGCTTTACCGGCCGCAGATGCTGTTGATGGAATCATTAAGTTATCACCTGAGATAGTTCCACCTGATTCTGGAATTGCAAAGTCAAACTTTCCTTCATTTTCAGATGCAAGAATGAACATATCGCCAGACCAACCGATGACTGCGGTGGCATCACCTGATGTAAGGTCTTCGGCGTATTCATTACCCTTAACGCCACGGATCCAACCATCAGAGATTTTCTTAGCCATAAAATCAACGGCGTTCATAAACTGATCTTCAGTGACCTTAGTAATATCAATTCCCTGACCTAACAAAATCACACCGATTGTGTCGCGCATTTCTGTGAGAACAACAATCTTTCCTTTGTTCTGAGGCGCGAATAAGTCATCTAGCGTGCGAATTCCCTTTGGATTCTTCTCAACATTCCAACCGAATCCGCCCATGATGCCCTGCCATGTAAGAGTTGACTCACGATTTGGGTCATATGAAGGTGATGCAAGTGAATCAAGAATGTTTACTTTATTTGGAATATTTGCAGTGTCATACTTTTGTGCATATCCCAAACGGATCCAACGCGCAGCCATCCAGTCTGTTGGTGTGACTACGTCATAACCAATATCTTCTCCGAGCTTTAGCTGTGCTTGTACTTTTCCGAAGAACTCATCGTTGTCGTTGTAATCTTCAAAATACTTTGCATCAATTCCAGTTTGTTCTGAGAACTTAACAAGAGTTGGATAAGTCTTTGATGCTTCATCAAAATCTAAATACAAAGGCCAGTTGCCCCAGCGCACAGTATTTTCTGCAGATGCACTATCTCCACCGCCACCGCATGCAGCTAATAATCCTGCTGCACCGATACCACCTGCTCCTGCTAAAACGGCACGACGTGAAATCTGGGTTCTAAGTATCGAACGTGCTTCAGGGGAAAGTGAGGGCTTGTTTGCCATTGCTGTACTCCTTATTGATCAGGGTCTAGGGCGAAATACTACGCCCCAAGGTTGGTCATGACGTGCTTGATTCGTGTGTAATCTTCAAATCCATAGGAAGAAAGATCCTTGCCATAGCCTGAGCGCTTGAATCCGCCATGTGGCATTTCTGCAACCACAGGGATATGGGTATTAATCCAGACGCAACCAAAGTCAAAAGCTTTGGCCAATCTCATTGCACGGCCATGGTCCTTGGTCCAGACGCTAGAAGCCAATCCATACTCAACCCCGTTGGCCTTTGAGATCGCATCTGCTTCATCGCTAAATTTTTGAACAGTGATGACTGGACCAAAGATTTCACTCTGGATCATCTCGTCATCTTGCTTAAGGTCGCAAACAACTGTTGCTGGGAAGAAGAAGCCTGGCTTATCCAGAGCCTTTCCACCGGTCTTCACCTTTGCGTGAGAAGGCAGGCGATCAAAGAAAGCACTGACACGGGCTAACTGGTTTGCATTATTGACTGGTCCCAAGAAAACATCTTCAGATGGGGAACCAATAGCAATGCCCTTAGCTTGCTCGGTCAAAAGAGCAACAAAATCATCATAAACACTGGCTTCAACGATTACTCGTGTGGCAGCCGTGCAGTCCTGGCCGGCATTGAAATAACCAGCAATTGCAATGCCTTCAGCTGCAGCGGCTAAATCTGCATCAGCAAAGACAACTACAGGAGCTTTGCCACCTAGTTCAAGGTGCACACGCTTGAGTTGAGTAGCAGCAGATTGGGCCACTTGAACTCCAGCACCTACTGAACCAGTGATTGAAACCATGTCAGGGCGCTTGTGTTCAACAACCATTCGTCCAGTTTCACGTTCACCGCAGACAACATTGAAAACACCTGCTGGCAAAAACTCTGACATCACTTTGGCCATCCACACAGTCGATGCTGGTGTTGTATCACTTGGCTTTAACACAACAGTGTTACCTGCAGCAATAGCTGGGGCCCACTTCCACACCGCCATCATCATTGGATAGTTCCACGGTGTTACTTGTCCAATAACTCCCACAGGTTCGCGGCGAATCATTGAAGTCATGCCTGGCATGTATTCACCTGCAGACTTACCTTCTAGATTTCGTGCAGCACCTGCAAAGAATCGGATCTGATCAACCATCGGTGGTACTTCTTCAGAAGTAGTTAAAGAGACTGGCTTACCTGTGTTTGTTGTTTCAATAGCAATGATTTCTTCTGCACGAGATTCAATAGCATCTGCGATTTTCAATAACGCTTTTTGACGCTGCGATGGAGTGGAATCGCGCCAACCTGGGAATGCATCACTTGCAGCTTTAAATGCCAAATCAACATCTGCGGCATTAGATTTAGGTGCACGGGCATACTCTTTGCCAGTTGAAGGGTTAATAAGTGGTGAGGTTTCTCCGGATGTTGAATCGACTGCCTTGCCATTAATGAAGTTAGTTAACTTTTCCATGGAATTGAGCCTACCAATTCCACCCTTACCTAACCAGTAGGGCTGTTAGTCTTTTCTGCAGCAGCCAACTGACCACAGGCTCCATCAATTTCACGACCTCTTGTATCTCGCACAGTGACTGGAACGCCGTAACTTTCCAAGATGCGGACAAACTCAGTTTCATCTTCGCGACGCGAAGCTGTCCACTTAGAACCTGGAGTGGGATTGAGGGGAATTAAATTGACATGGGCATTTCGGTTTTTAAGTAACCGGCCAAGCAAATCTGATCGCCATGATTGGTCATTGATGTCTCGGATCAAGGCATATTCAATTGAATAACGCCGGCCCGTCTTCTTTTCATAGGCATCTGCTGCAGCCAACACTTCCTTGATTTTCCATCTAGAATTAATCGGAACCAAAGTATCTCGAAGTTCATCATCTGGTGTGTGTAGTGAGACGGCCAAAGTAACTGAAAGGCCTTCCTCAGTGAGTTTTTCAATTCCATTAACAAGTCCAACAGTTGAAACCACCACTGAGCGAGCACTAATTCCGAGGCCGTCAGGGTTTGGATCTGTGATGTTTCGCAGTGTTCGTATCACTGCGTTGTAATTAGCTAATGGTTCACCCATACCCATAAAAACGATATTTGAAAGACGGGCTTCTCCCCCAGGTAATTCACCATTTGCACATGCTCTTGCCGCTGCAACGATTTGTTCTGTGATTTCTCCTGCACTTAAGTTTCGTGTGAGTCCTGCTTGACCAGTTGCACAAAATGGACAGTTCATTCCACATCCTGCTTGGGATGAAATACATACTGTTACACGGTCGGTATAACGCATCAAAACTGATTCCACCAAAACACCATCATGGAGTTTCCAGAGATCTTTACGTGTCATTCCCCCATCACACTCAACTGAGCGCACAAGTTCAATGAGTTTAGGAGTGAACTGTTGTGCGATTGTATGGCGCATCTCAGCAGGAATATCTGTCCAGTTTTCTGGATCATTAGATAGGTGTGTGAAGTAGTGGGTGGCAACTTGGTTGGCACGAAAAGCTGGTAGACCTAAAGACTTCGCCACTTCGCGGCGCTCTTCAGGTGAATAGTCAGCTAAATGCTTCGGGATCTTCTTGCGCTGTACTGGTTCATCAAAAACTAATTTAATCTCAGGAAAGCTCATAACCAGCGCTTCACTAGCTCTAGTGCAAGCCATAGCGCTGGGGCTGAAATCAATACTGAATCAAGACGATCCAAAATTCCACCATGGCCTGGGAGCAGTGTCCCCATATCTTTAAGGTGAAGATCGCGCTTCATTGCACTTTCAATGAGATCACCGCATGTGGCGGTGAAAACAATCATTAATGCAACAATGGCACCTACCCACCAGTGCGTATCCAAGATGTATCTAAATGCAAGTGACCCACCAATGACTGTGAAAACGAGAGAACCAATTAAGCCTTCCCAGCTCTTTTTGGGGCTTATGACAGGAACAAGTGGATGCTTTCCAAATAGAACTCCCACGATGTAACCAAATGTGTCATTGCAGCCAACCAATACAACAAAAGTCATGACGCGCTCTAAACCTGTAGTTGGCTTAGCAAGGAGAATAAGGAAGCCAGCTAGAAATGGTAGATAGAGAAGTGAAAACGTAGTTGCCGTTGCACTTTGAACAAATCCATCGGTGCCTTTAGTTAAAAGTTGAATAAGCAAAAGTGGAATTGCAATTGCTGTGGCAATAGCTAACCCTGCTGCCCCACCATTCCAGGTTGCATACGTGAGAGCCACAGCTCCAATAGCAAGTGAAACAACGGAGATGTAGATTCCACGGACACTAAAGGCTCGAACAATTTCGCGAATGCCTAGAAGAACCGCGATTGCTACGACAACAGCAAAAACCTCACGGCGGTAAACAAGAGCAAACCACACCAATGCAATTAGAGATAGTGAGACAACAATTGAGGGCCCCAGCTTTCGCCCGGCCTTCTTATTAATGGCCTCGTTTATCGATTGAAAATCAGACATCGGTGACAAACTCCTTAAACTTCTAGGAGTTCGACCTCCTTGTGCTTTAAGAGTTCATCGATTTTGGCAACGTGATCAGAAGTGATTTTCTCTAGCTCTTTTTCACCGCGTGCTAAATCATCCTTTCCAATCTCGCCATCTTTTTCCATTTTCTCCATCGCTTCTTTTGCAGCGCGACGGATGTTTCGTATCGAAACCTTTGAGTCTTCAGCTTTGCCTTTTGCAACCTTGATGTATTCCTTGCGGCGCTCCTCGGTTAATTGTGGGAAGTTAACTCGAATAACAACGCCATCATTTCCTGGATTAACACCTAAATCTGATTCACGAATAGCTTTTTCAATACTTGCCATTGAGCCCTTATCAAATGGCGCAATTGTGGCCATGCGCGCTTCAGGAACTTGAATGGAGGCTAGTTGTGAGAGCGCTGTGTAAGTGCCGTAGTAATCAACCATGATTTTGTTAAACATGGATGGGTGTGCACGGCCAGTTCGAATTGAAGCAAAATCATCCTTTGCAACCTCAACGGCTTTGCTCATCTTCGTCTCAGCGTCCTTGAGGGCGCTTGCTACATCTGCCATGACATCTCCCTTGGTATTGCCTCATTATTGATTCTATCGGCAAACTCTGCCCTAGCCCCAAAAAAATTGAACTAAGAAACTAACGTTCCGATCGTTTCACCACGCACTGCACGCGCAATATTGCCATTCTTCATTAAATCAAAAATAATGATAGGCAGCTCATTTTCTCGGCACAGAGCAAAAGCTGCAGCATCAGCCACAGCTAGAGATTTGCTTAAAACTTCGTTGTAAGAAATTGAATCGAATTTTGTTGCGCTTTTATCCTTATTTGGATCTGCGCTGTAAACACCGTCAACACCACTCTTAGCAAGGAGCAGAGCTTCTGCTCCAATTTCAAGTGCTCGTTGGGCTGAAACTGTATCTGTTGTAAAGAATGGCATTCCTGCGCCTGCGCCAAAAATTACTACACGACCTTTTTCAAGATGGCGAATAGCGCGAAGTGGAATATAAGGCTCTGCCACTTGACCCATAGTGATTGCGGTCTGAACACGGGTTTGGATACCTTCTTTTTCTAGGAAATCTTGTAGCGCTAAACAGTTCATCACAGTTCCGAGCATTCCCATGTAGTCGGCACGTGAGCGATCCATACCACGCTGAGAAA
>RGHD01000015.1 GCA_010024385.1 Actinomycetota bacterium
GCAATTGTCTTACATCGCTAATGGCGCAATAAGTGAAAACTTCTCTCGTTTCATCACTTTTCACTTTGCCACAGCAATGGCCTGGGATATCCCCCGCGCAGTCTTTACAACAATTCTTCTTGCACTCTCAGGTAGAGCGGTTTTATCAGCTCTACGCCGCACAAAAACCCGAGCTGCTTTCATGCAGCCAATAGAATTTATCGAACGTGCGAAGGCATAAAGGGAAGTTTTACGACTTCAACCATTGAATCTCTGCCACGCACGTCAATCACCAACTGATCCCCAATTTTCACTGATGAATCAAGTAAAGCAATGCCTATGCCTACTTTCAAAGATGGTGAAAAGGTTCCGCTCGTAACTTCACCTAGTGCTGCGCCATCCTTTGTTTTCACACTCATTCCACCGCGTGGAATTCCACGATCCAAAGATTTAATTGCAACACTTCGCCGCTTTGCCCCTTGAGCCTTTTGGGATTTCAAAACATCTGAGCCAAGGAATCCACGCTTATCCCAACCAATGGCCCACGTTGCACTTGCTTCCACCGGAGAGATCTCAAGTGAGAGTTCATGTCCGTGTAGTGGATAGCCCATTTCAGTGCGCAATGTGTCACGCGCTCCAAGGCCACAGACCAAACCACCTACAGGTTCTATAGCTGCAACTATTGCATCCCAGACTTTGGAGGCATCTGCCGTCCTAGGCAAAAGTTCATAACCGAGTTCGCCTGTGTAACCGGTACGGCACAAGATTACTTCTGCTCCCCCGATGCTTACTTTTTCAAAGGCCATGTAATCAATGGCAGTATTCAAACCCAGAGATTGCATAACCGCTGGTGCCAAAGGTCCCTGCACCGCAATAACCGCATACTCAGTATGTAGATTTGTAACAGTAATGCCTGCCGGAACATGGGCTTTCAAAGTTGCAACCACATCAGTGGTATTTGCTGCATTGGGAACTAAAAAGAAATCTTCTTCACTATTTCGATATGCAATCAGGTCATCTATAACCCCGCCCTTTTCATTACAGAGCAGGGTGTATTGAGCAAAACCATTTCCAATCCGACCTAAGTCGTTGGTAAACATTGAATTGAGGAACTCAAGGGATCCGCTTCCAGTAACGCTAGCTTTGCCTAAATGCGAAACATCGAAAATTCCTACCTTTTCTCGGACTGCGCCATGCTCGGCCAGAACTCCTGCCCCCGGATACTCGATGGGCATCAGCCAACCACCAAAATCAGCCATCTTGGCGTTACGGGCTAGGTGCTTTTCGTGCAAAGGCGAATGCTTCATAGTGTGAAACATATCAATACATCTATTACGCTGACACCTATGACAACACTCAAAATTTCAGATGGCCTCGTTAAAGATGATCTCCTTGTTGTGGGTTTGGTAAGCATCAACACAAAAGGTGGCATTGCCATTGAATCAGGTGACCTAGCCCTTGATTCAAAGTCTCTTTTGGCCTCTTTACTTGAGATGGGCGCAACGGGAAAAGCCGATGAAGTAACAAAGATGCCTGGCGGGCCGGCACGTTTAATGGTCTTCACAGGTCTTGGTCCTAAATCTTCTACCTACTCTCATGAAGTTTTACGCAGAGCAGCAGGTAGTGCATCTAGAGCTCTTGCAGGAAATACTGGAGCAACCTTTGCACTTCCAACTCGCGATCTAGCGGGTGTGAATGCAGTTGCAGAAGGTGCCGCACTTGGTGCCTACGTTTTCAATGAGTTCCGCGGCTCTTCAAAAGAAAGCCACAAAAGTGCCTTGAAATCAGCAACTATTTTTTCAAAGCTTGTGGGACAAAGTGAAGCGAAGGCGATTACTCATCGCGCATCGATTATTGCTAAGTACACACACCTTGTGCGCGATTTGATAAACACACCTCCAAGTCACTTAACTCCCGATTCATTTACAAAAAAACTGGCAACAAGTTTTAAAGCAGCAGGTGGACTCAAGGCTGGATTGAAAATGACAATCTGGGATGAGAAGCAACTCAAATCTCAAGGCTTTGGCGGCATCATTGCTGTGGGACAGGGATCTGCTAATCCCCCACGCCTGCTCCATATCTCTTACACGCCTAAAGCGAAAAATGTTAAGCGTTTTGCATTTGTTGGCAAAGGAATCACCTTTGACACGGGCGGTCTAAATCTCAAGCCAGGCCTTGGGATGGAGGCAATGAAGTGCGATATGAGCGGTGCTGCGGCAGTATGTGCTGCAACGTTGGCTGTAGCCGAACTTGGTCTTGCAGTTGCAATTGAATGTTGGGCTCCACTTGCTGAAAATATGCCAAGTGATACAGCAACTCGTCCAAGTGATGTCATCACTATCTTTGGCGGAAAAACCGTTGAGGTACTCAACCCTGATGCTGAAGGGCGTTTAGTTCTGGCAGATGGATTAATGAAGGCCCAGTCAAGTAAAAACAAACTTGATGGAATTATTGATGTAGCAACGTTGACTGGGGCTCAAGTTATTGCGCTGGGCACTCGCACTGGTGCAGTCATGACAAACAACCAAAGTTTTAGTGATTCATTTATCGCAATCACGAAAGAAACCGGTGAGCAGTTCTGGCCTATGCCCTTGCCTGTCGAGCTTCGAGCCTCACTTGATTCTCCAGTTGCAGATCTTGCCAACATTGGTGATAAGAATGGCGGCATGATGGTTGCTGGCCTATTTTTAAAAGAGTTTGTTAATGATGATCTTCCATGGTTACACCTAGATATTGCAGGCCCTGCCTACAACGAGGGTAAGCCCCATGGATACACGCCAGTCGGTGGCACAGGTGTGAGCATGCGCTCACTCGTGAGATTGGTCGAACAGGCGTAGGTACGGCAGGATAGAGCCCTGAGTTCGAGCAAAAAGGGGTAGCGCAGTGTCGCAATTTGATCTAGTAATTCTGGGTGGCGGAAGTGGTGGTTATGCCTGCGCATTGCGCAGTGCGCAGCTTGGCCTCTCAGTAGCTTTAATCGAAGCCGACAAAGTTGGTGGAACTTGTCTTCATAAGGGTTGCATCCCAACGAAAGCGCTGTTGCACTCAGCTGAAATCGCAGATGGCGCTCGTGAGAGCTCTAAGTACGGTGTGAAGTCCACATTTGATGGAATCGATATGGATGGTGTTAATTCATACAAGGACGGTGTTATCTCCCGTCTTCACAAGGGTTTGCAAGGTTTAGTTAAATCAAGAAACATCACTTACATCGAAGGTCATGGAAAGTTAGTGGCCAAGGACACCGTTGAAGTAAATGGCCAGCGCTACAGCGGAAAAAACATCATCCTTGCTACTGGCTCATATGCGCGGACTTTGCCTGGCCTTGAAATTGATGGCAAGCAGATTATTACCTCCGATCATGGAACAAAGATGGACTATGTTCCAAAATCTGTCATAGTTCTTGGCGGCGGAGTAATTGGTTGCGAGTTTGCATCTGTCTGGAAATCCTTTGGTTCAGAAGTAACAATCATCGAAGGCCTTCCTCACTTAATTGCACTAGAAGATGAGAGCTCAAGCAAGCAGCTCGAGCGTGCTTTCCGCAAGCGTGGAATCAACTTTGAACTTGGTGTTAAATTCAAATCTGCCACAAAGAGTAAAAAAGGCGTGACAGTTACATTAGAAGATGGCAAAGAGTTCACTGCAGATCTTTTGATGGTCTCTGTTGGGCGTGGTCCAGTATCTGCAAACCTTGGCTATGAAGAGCAGGGAATCGCCATGGATCGTGGCTATGTGATCGTTGATAGCAAGTGCCGCACCAATGTGCCGGGGATTTGGGCCGTTGGAGATTTGATTCCAACGTTGCAATTAGCACACGTTGGTTTTGCAGAAGGCATGTTGGTGGCTGAAGAGATTGCAGGTTTAAACCCACGCCCAATTAACTATGACGGCATTCCACGTGTTACTTACTCAGATCCTGAAGTTGCTTCCGTTGGTTTAACAACTGCAGAGGCTAAAAAGCGTGGTCATGATGTTGTCGAATTGAGTTACGACTTAGCTGGAAATGGTAAGGCTCAGATTCTGGGAACTGCCGGTTCAATCAAACTTGTTGGTGAAAAAGATGGCCCAATTCTAGGAGTGCACATGGTCGGCGCTCGTGTCGGCGAACTTTTGGCTGAAGCAGAGTTAATCTTTAACTGGGAAGCACGTGCAACAGATGTTGCATCCCTGATCCATGCACACCCAACACTGTCTGAGGCAATGGGCGAAGCTCATATGGCTCTTGCAGGCAAACCGCTTCACGCACACGGATAACCAAGGAGAGAAAAAATGACATTTTCCGTAACAATGCCTGCACTTGGTGAAAGTGTTAGCGAAGGAACTGTTACACGTTGGTTAAAGTCCGAAGGTGACCATGTCAATGTTGATGAACCACTTCTTGAAGTATCAACTGACAAAGTAGATACCGAGATTCCATCCCCCGTTGCTGGAACTCTTACAAAAATAGTTGTGCAAGTTGATCAGACCGTTCCAGTTGGCGCAGAGTTAGCAATTATCGCTGACGGCGCTGCTGCACCTGCTCTATCTGCGCCAGTTGCTGCTGCCCCTGCCGCACCTGTAATTCAACCGCCAGCAGCACCAGTTGCTGCTACACCTGCACCAGTTACAGCACCTGCTGTGTCCGGAGCTGGCACAGTAATCACAATGCCTGCATTGGGTGAGAGCGTGAGTGAAGGAACTGTTACACGTTGGCTAAAAAATATTGGTGACTCTGTTGCCGTTGATGAAGCATTACTGGAGGTTTCAACAGACAAAGTTGATACTGAGATTCCTTCACCAGTTGCAGGAACTCTATTGGCCATTGATGTTGCCGTTGATTCAACTGTTCCAGTTGGAGCGCGTCTTGGATTAATTGGTACTAGCGGAGCAGCACCTGTAATTCCAACTCCAGCACCAGTTGTTGCAGCACCTGTGGTTGCTGCGCCAGTTGCCGTTGCACCTGTTGTCTCTGCACCTGCTCCTGTTGCACCAGCAACAGCTGTTACACAACCTACTGATGCATATGTAACTCCCCTCGTTCGAAAACTTGCCAATGAACTAGGAGTTAATCTTGCCAACGTTAAGGGAAGCGGAATAGGTGGACGCATTCGCCGTGAAGATGTTGAAGCTCTAGCAAAGCCTGTAACTCCTACATATTCAGCGCCTGTAGCAGCAACTGCTTCAGCTCCTTCTGTTGCTAAGCCAGCTGCAATTGCAGTTTCTCCACTTCGTGGAACAACAGTGACAATGTCTCGGCTTCGTAAAGTTATCGCAGCCAGAATGGTTGAATCACTGCAAGTAAGTGCTCAACTGACAACTGTTGTGGAAGTTGATGTGACAAAGATTTCTCGTCTGCGCGATAAGGCAAAAGCATCATTTGAAGCACGAGAAGGAGTCAAGCTTTCATTCCTTCCATTTTTTGCAGTTGCAGTGTGTGAAGCTCTTAAACAACACCCTGTTCTCAACTCTTCAGTTGAAGGTGATCAAATTACTTATCACGGTGCTGAGCATCTCGGCATTGCAGTTGATACAGAGCGCGGACTCTTAGTGCCTGTTATTGCAAACGCTGGAGATTTGAATATGGGTGGCATCGCGCGCAAGATATCAGATCTTGCTGCCCGCACACGTGATAACAAGGTAACTCCAGATGAATTAGGTGGCGGAACTTTCACGCTCACCAACACTGGTAGCCGCGGAGCACTCTTTGATACACCAATAATTAATCAACCACAGGTAGCAATACTTGGTTTAGGCGCTGTAGTTAAACGTCCAATGGTTGTGCGCGGTGAAGATGGAGGAGAAACTATTGCTATCCGATCAATGGTTTATCTGGCTCTTTCCTATGATCACCGAGTTGTTGATGGCGCAGATGCAGCACGTTTCTTAGTGACACTTAAAGAGCGCCTAGAAGGCGGCGCATTCGAATCTGATTTGGGACTCTAAATATAAATGCGCGTTCCTCAAAGAATTGCTATTAGCGGTTCATCCGGCTTAATTGGCACCGCTCTTGTTGGTCATTTAAAAAGCGAGGGCCACACAGTTCAGCGATTAGTTCGTAGGGCACCGGTCGCATCCGATGAAGTTCAGTGGGATCCTCAAACAGGATTTGTGGATTTAAGCGCACTGGCCGGTGTGGATGCAATTATTCACTTAGCTGGTGTGGGAGTTGGCGATAAGCGCTGGACGAAGAGATACAAGTCGGAAATTCTCAACTCTCGCCTACTTGGAACTACAACTATCGCTAAAGCTGTTGCAGAACTTAAACCTCAAGTCTTTATCTCAGCAAGTGCTATTGGTTGGTATGGAGAAAGTGGAAATCGGGCAGTAGTTGAAACAGATCGTGTGGGTGATGATTTTCTTGCTGCCGTATGCCGTGAATGGGAAGGTGCGGCTGACTTAGCCGCAGATGTTCGCACTGTAAAAATTCGCACAGGTTTAGTGCTTGATCCAACTGGCGGAGCACTTGGAAAGATGTTGCCGCTTTTTCGTCTAGGTTTTGGCGGAAAACTTGGTTCTGGTAAGCAATGGTGGTCTTGGATTACATTGCATGATCAAATCCGCGCAATCGTCTTTGCATTAGAAAACCCAATTTCAGGTCCGGTTAATGTGACCTCACCTAATCCAGTGACTAATCAAGAATTCACATCTGCTCTTGCTCGCGCACTACACCGCCCAGCACTCTTTCCGGCTCCAGCGATTGCACTTAAGATTGCTCTCGGTGGTTTTTCCTCTGAAGTGTTGGGTTCTAAGAAAGTAATCCCCCATGTATTACAAGAAGCAGGATTTACTTGGGACTATCCCCACATTACCGAAGCGCTGAATCAACTAGTTCAAGATTAATTGCGCAGCCAGGCTGCCACTAAATAGGGCGCCTTGCTGTGATGGAACTGTGCGGTGATCTCCTGCAACATAGAGATGATCTGAAATCTTGGTTGGTTGTGTGAGAGTTTTTCCCACTTCATGAAGTGGCAAAGCTGAAGCAATCTCATACTTTGCTATCAACTGCCAATCACGGGTTTCAACACCCCACATTGTTGAAAGATGGCGACGAACTTCTGAATCAGTTGTTCCAAGATCGGTTGTACTTGAAATCAGATTCATACCGCTTGGGGCGTAAGCCTTTGAAATATCAGAGATTGTCAATGAATTAAAGACAGGTCCACGCTTTTGCCCATCGATTATCAAGCGTCCCGTCCCCGATGGATTTAGATCAGTTGCGTGATACCAGGTTACACATCCCTGCATTCGGCATACCTGACCCAGTTCTAGTAACTGAGAAGCAGTTGTTGCATCCGTTGCTATCAAAATATCTCGTGCATCAAATTCTCCGACAGATGTCTGCACGGTGTTACCCACAATCCGCTCTGCCCGGACATTGAGTTGTAAATCTGAAATACGAGATGCAAGTGCTTGTGAGAGTTGGCCAACACCAAATTTAGGAATACCAGGTGATCCAGTCACAAATGAACGAATGACGATTTGCCCGTAGTGTGCGTCCACTTGGTCTGGATCTGCAAAGAAAACGCCTTGCAAGAATGGGCGAATCACTCGTTCATAGGTTGTTCCACAACCAGCATTTCGCAGCGCTTGGCCTAGTGATTGTTCCCTCTTTAACTTAGAGAAAATAAAGCGCGCAAAATTCACTTTCTCATTTAAGGAGCCGGTTCCACGATGCAGCGCTGAAAATGGAGCTTTGCGTGGATCACCTAGTGCAATTCGCTCAGTTCCTAAACTGACTTCAATTACTCGAGGTGCAGGGATGAAATCAATCTCATCAATCACATCGAGTTCCATAAGTGCTGGATACTTAGAATTAATGAGTTGGAAACCACGATCACAGATGTATCCATCAATGTGATCACTTGCTACACGTCCACCTGCGCGATCACTTGCCTCAATAACCGTTACAGAACGCCCCGCAGCTTGCAGTTTTAAGGCAGCGTTGATCCCAGCTAAACCAGCACCAACAATAAGGACATCACTGCTTTTAGACATGAAGTGCGTTGTTTCGTGCCTGGTCAATAATTTGAGCAACTAATAGCGCATCATCATTAGAAATTGGCCATGGGTTTTTGCCTGCAAGTGCCCCAGCAACCAAGGTGTAGAAGGTGGCGTAGTTACCATCTTCGCCCACAATTTCTTCCACCTTATCCCCACGATGAATAAAGGTCTTTGACTTTGTCGGCACATCCCACTTACCGCCCATTGGGATTTTGCCCGCTTTGAGTAGGGCCTCTTGAGGATCTAAATCATTAATAACAAGGGCACCTTTGCTACCCAATATACGGATACGAGGACCTGGTGCACCCACTACTGCACTAGCTGAGAGAATAGAGAGAACTCCGGAATCATGTTTTAGAACTAACACAGCATCATCATCAGCGCCGCCACGTATGGTGCGAACTGTGGATGTCACTAGCTCTGCTTTGCCAAACCAATCAATAGCAGTTGAAATCAGATGTGGTTGTAAATCTAGTAACTGTCCCCCACCATCGGCAGCACTCATATTCTCACGCCAAGAGGCTTTGTTAAGTTCAGGGCGAAAGCGCTCAAAGCGTGAATCCATCCGATGAATAGTTCCAAGTACTCCGGATGCTAAAACTTTCTTAATTGTTAGTGCATCACTATCCCAGCGGCGATTAAAGAAAGTTGACACTGGAACACTTGCCCGCTCTCCTGCAGAGATAATCTCTGCAGTTTCGGCAAATGTGCGCCCCATGGGCTTATCTACAACTACTGGAATTCCAGCATTAATTGCGGCAAATGCATGCTGGGCGTGGACAAGATTTGCAGAGGCAACAACTACTAAATCTAGTTTTTGAGCAACTAACTCTTCGATGGTTGCAACTACTTCTGCATCCGGAAAGTCCGCTAATGCATGATTTGCTCGTTCGGCATTGCTAGTTTGAATCGCAACAACATCATAACCACATCCCTTTAGCAAAGGTGCGTGGAAATAACGTCCTGCTAATCCATATCCAGCAATGCCTACTCGCATTAGCTCTTTATATCTTCATGCTGAAGTTTTGAAGGCCACCAGATCTTTGGACCGATTTCATGGACCATTGCTGGCACCAAGATTGAACGAACAATGATGGTGTCTAGGAGAACTCCAAAGGCCACAGCAAAGCCAATCTGAGCTAGCGGCACCAACGGCAACAGACCAAGAACAGCAAAGGTTGCTGCCAGAACGACACCGGCCGATGTAATAACTGAGCCAGTTACTGTTACTCCCTTAATGATTCCTGCACGCGTACCAATCCTGGCGCTTTCTTCTCGCACTCTAGTCATAAGGAAGATGTTGTAGTCAATTCCAAGTGCCACTAAGAAGATGAAGGCAAAGAGTGGGAATGAATTATCACCTCCGGCAAAGCCAAATACATTATTAAAGACCATGGCACATACCCCCAGAGTTGCAAAGTAGGAAAGAAGTACCGTGCCGAGAAGAACTATCGCGCTCAAAATACTTCGAAGCAACAATCCAAGGATAATTGTGATCACGAGCAAAATGATCGGGATAATCGTCTTGTTATCTCTATCGTTAGCTTTTCGAACATCGTAATAGACCGCACTTGTGCCTCCGACTAATGAGGTCTCATCAGCAACTTGTGCCATCTCGCGAATCTTTGGAATGTCATTTGAAGCCTCCACGCTATCTGGAGCCTTGTCTAGCGTCACATTCAAAATGGCTTTGTTATTAACCACTTTCATTACCTTCGTCATTGGATCAACAAAAGGAATGATTCCAGTGACGCCAGGTGCGTTCTTAACGGCTGCTGTTACCGCATCAATTTTATCAACAGCCACAACAATCTGAGTTGGATCACCTTCTCCCCCTGGGAAATGGGTGACGAGAAGCTTTTGTCCAACAACTGATTCAGGATTGCCAGTGAATGTGTCCACTGTTCCGATTCCATCAGCTTTTAGCGTTGTTGATGCGAATGCAAAAAGCAGTAGGACTGAACCTGTAACGACCCATGCTTTTCGAGGATTACGCCCAATCCCATTTGCAATCTTTGACCACCCACCAGTCATCACATGATCATCGCCATCAAAGAGAGGACGTCTTGGCCAGAATATCCAGCGACCAAAGAGTAGAAGAAGTGCTGGTAGTAAAGTCAAAATTGTGAGCATTGCGCATACAATTCCAATTGCACCAACTGGGCCAAGGCCTGCAGTGTTGGTTAGCTGACTAAAGAGCAACACGAGCAAAGAAATCGAAACGGTTGAACCTGACGCAAGAATAGGTTCCCAAACGCCTTTGTAAGCACTCTTCATCGCATCGAATCGGTTTTCATGTAAATGTAACTCTTCGCGATATCGAGCAATAAGTAGAAGTGCGTAGTCGGTGGCAGCACCTATAACCAATACCGAAAGAATGCCTTGAGATTGTCCGTCAACATCAATGATGTCATTTTTTGCTAGAAGATAGACGATTCCACCTGCTGTAGATAATGCAAACAGTGAAGACAAGAGTGGGATGATCCATAAAATTGGTGAGCGATAAACGAAAATCAGGATAATTGCAACAACTGCAAGAGTGGTCAAAAGCAATTTGGAATCGATATCTCCAAATGCGCCAAAGAGATCGCCCAGCAAACCACCTGGACCTGTTACATAAGGCTCTAGACCATTTGCTTTAGCAATTGGTGCAATATCAGCGCGAAGCGCTGCGATGAGTTCAGGTAAAACTGGCTTATCGTTGGGAAGAACTTTGGTGAGTGAGTTTCCATCCAATGGAATGTTTGCCAAAATCGCTTTTCCATCTTGGGATGGAAAAACGCTTATCTGCGCATCAGGAGCTAAGAAATCAGAGATCTTTGCGTTAGTTCCGTCTAGTGTTAACGCACCAACTTTTGAAATATGGTCATTAATTGCAGCAAAAGTCTCTGGTGATGATGTGCCTTCAAATAGAATCAAAGTAGGAAAATTGAAACTCTTCTCGTCAGAAAAGGTAGCGATCACATCTGCAGCCCTTGTTGCCTCGGCACCTTTAGGCAAGAAAGAAGAGTTGTTATTTTCTTGCACTGAAGAAAGTTTGCCGAACAAAGGACCCATGACGCCGGTTATGCCAAACCAAACTATTACCACTAAGAGGGCAATGGCGAAGGGTTTGCGGGTCTTTTGAATTGATTGCGAGGACATAACGAAGTTGGCCTTCCTTAAAGGTCTGATGTGGCTCCAATTGGTAAGGAGGCAATCCTACCTTTAGGCTAGTGGTGTGCCCGTTGTAACCCAGCCTAGCCAGAGTGCAATAGCCCTCACCCGCCATGGGCTTATTGAATATGAAAAAGCCTGGCAAGTGCAGCGAACAATTCACTTAGAAGTCTCTGAGGGAAAGCGTCCTAATACTTTGTTATTACTTGAACATCCATCTGTCTATACCGCAGGTCGCAGAACTTTAGATTCAGAGAAACCACAGGATGGAACCCCTGTGATTGAAGTAGATCGCGGCGGAAAAATTACATGGCATGGACCTGGACAGCTTGTTGGTTATCCCATTGTAAGACTTTCTCAACCACATGAACTTGTCGGCTTTGTACGTGAAATTGAACGTGGACTGATAAATGTCTGTGAAGATTTAGGGATTAAAGCAACATGCGTTTCAGGGCGCTCTGGGGTTTGGGTCATTGATGAAAAAGGCGATCGCAAAATAGCAGCCATTGGAATTCGCGTGAGCAAAGGTGTGACAATGCATGGCTTTGCACTCAACGTCTGCCCAGATTTAAGCGCCTTCAATCAGATCATTCCCTGCGGCATTGCAGATGCTGATGTCACTTCTATTGCTAGAGAGCTTGGTCGTAACATAAGCATTGAAGAGGTTTCTCCATTGGTTGAGAAGCATATTTTTGAATCCTTAAAGAAGGTATGCGCATGACACTTGCCCCAGAAGGCCGAAAACTCATTCGCATTGAAGCACGCAATGCTGAAGTACCTATTGAGCGAAAGCCGGAATGGATTAAGACCAAGGCTCACATGGGCCCTGAATACACCCGTTTACAAAACCTTGTTAAATCAGAAGGTCTACACACCGTCTGTCAAGAGGCAGCATGCCCAAATATATTTGAGTGCTGGGAAGATAAAGAGGCGACTTTTTTAATTGGTGGAGATAAGTGCACGCGTCGTTGCGACTTTTGTAATATTGATACAGGTAAACCTGATGCCCTAGATCATTCAAGCGAATTCGCCCAGCATTTACTTATGAAAAATCCTTAACTGTCATTTCAATGGCACGTGATTTCGGCTTAGTTACCAAATCGAATCTTATCCTTGGTTTGGGAGAGACACGAGAAGAAGTTAATCAAGCACTTATCGATTTACACGATGCAGGCTGTGACTTAATAACCATTACTCAGTATCTGCGCCCAACAAATCGCCACCATCCAGTAGAGCGTTGGGTTAAACCCGAAGAGTTCGTTGAGCTTTCAAAAGAGGCAACAGACATTGGATTCCTCGGAGTTATGAGTGGTCCACTTGTTCGCTCTAGCTATCGCGCGGGTCGTCTCTATAAGCAGGCAATCGATGCAAAGGTAGATCGTGGCTGATCTCGTCTATCCCCCAGTTATTGTAGTTATAAAAACTTTATGGAAATATCTTGGACTTAAATTTGACTTTAGCGGTGACGAACACATTCCACCAAAAGGTGGTGCAATTTTAGCTATCAATCATGTGAGTTATTTAGACTTTGCAATCGTTGGTACAGCCGTACTTCCTGTAGGTCGATTAGTGCGCTTTATGGCAAAAAAAGAAATCTTCGATCACAAAATTGCTGGACCATTGATGCGCGGTATGCACCACATCAATGTGGATCGCAGTAACGGTTCTGCTTCATTCGTTGCAGCTTTGCGAGCTCTTAAATCTGGCGAAATTATCGGCATCTTCCCTGAAGGAACAACTTCCACCTCTTTTGAGATCAAAGAACTTAAATCCGGAGCTGTCAGATTAGCGATGGGTGCTGGTGTGCCAATTATTCCAACAATCATTTGGGGAAGTCAGAGAATTTGGACTAAGGGAATTAAGCGAAACCTTAGGCGCAATCATTTCCCTGTCACCGTGGCTTTTGGTGAGCCGATTTTTTATGAGCGCGGTGGGGATGTTGAGAAATCAGAGTTACATCTGCGTCAAACTTTGCTAGCCATGTTGTATCAGGTGCAAGAGAACTACCCTGATAGCCATGTAGGCCAACGTTGGGCGCCAGCACGCCTTGGTGGAACTGCCCCTGCCCCACTAAACTAAAGCCATGTTCAAGAAAAAAGCTAAAGAAAAGAAGATCAGGACTCCACGCTTTCAAACCTTCCGTGATGCATATGCAGTTACTAAGCAAGTAAAGCCTTGGATTGGTATTGCACTCGTTGCAATCTTCCTAGTAACACTCTTAATTGGGATTGGCATTGGATTCGCGGTAGATCACCCGGTTTATTTTGGCTTTATCTTTACTCCACTTTCATTTCTGGCCACTCTTCTTTTCTTTACCCGAGTCGCAGGTCGCGCAGCATATTCATCCATTGAAGGTCAGATGGGTGCAGGCGCAAGCGTTTTGATGGCAATCCGCAAAGGATGGACGACAACACCAGCTGTTGCAGTCTCACGTAATCAGGACATGGTTCACCGCAGTGTTGGACGAGCAGGAATTGTTCTTACCGGAGAAGGATCACCCAGTACTCTTCGCCAATTGCTGCAGGATGAACATAAAAAGACCGAACGCTTTGCTCCAGGGGTGCCAGTTATTGAAGTAATTGTTGGTGATGGAGAAGGTCAAGTCTCTCTTCGTAAACTACAAAAGCATTTACAAAAGCTACCTAAAAAATTAACTGCGCATCAAATGCGTGAAGTACGAGCTCGCCTGAAGGCAGTTGGCGGTTTATCCATGCCAATACCAAAGGGTCCGATGCCAACTCGCGCCCCAAAGGTCCGCTAAGACTCACCAATTAAGGGGAAGGAAGTTTAATTCTCTCCCCGTCATGCAGTTGTTGATCGGGCAATCCTTTTAATACGTGCACTTTTGCCGCTCCGACTACAACCCATTCCGTATCCCCTGATCGCTTCACAATAGCTGTCAGTTCATCAACTCCTATCAAAATTGAGTTATCCGGCACATGCAGTAATACCTTTGCAGCACTCTCTGGAATCCACTTAAAAAACTTATTAAAGTGTGGAATCACACGAATCTCTGGAAGTAAATTAAGACCTTGCGTTGCCGTTTTCTTGAGCAATCGAAAGTTAGGGATATGTGCGCTCAGTACCATTGCACCAGCGCTACATCCTGCAAGTGATGCTCCGGTCTTCCAATTCTCAACAATTGCAGTCCAGAGCGGAGTATCAATCAAAACTTCTGCCAGATGATGCGGGTCTCCCCCGGACATGTACATCAGGGCACTATTTGTTACTGAATCAACATATTTCTGATTGAAGGCATCTTCGCGGGTATAGATTGGAAGATATGTTGCTTCAACACCAATCGTTTGTGCTTGTCTCAAACCAAGTTCTTTCCAGTATTCCAAACGATCAACACTTTCTCGCCCAGCAGCCGTTGGAATTTGAACATATCTGGATTCTTTGCCGTTCTTAACACCATCTTGAACAAGTGATTTTTCCAACTCGGCCATGGCGGGTAGATATTCACCCGAACCAACAAGTGCCAATGAGCCATTCATCCGATAAGTGTACGCGGAGTTAACTTAATTGATTTAAAATTAATCTAGCTTCTTGTGAGTACTGATCCGCTCAAGCGCTCATGGATTCCACGGCCGTTCTCATCAAAAGTAACTGCAGTGACCACAAGCATCATCAGAGTTGTTCTAATCAGCGCCTGTTGTAGAGAGAGTGGTCCACCATCCTCAAATCGAACAACCTTCATTCCAAAGAGATGATGACCAAGAGTTCCACCTTTCAAAGCGGTGAAAATCCACATCTGTAGAAAAAACAATAGGAAAATCCAGATGGGTCTAAGCGGGTCCACTGCAAACAAACCGCCAGAAAAGGCCCCAACAATTGACATGCACGCCAACCAATCAAGGGCTAGGGCGCCCATGCGGCGTCCGTATGTGGTTCGGATGAATGGGTAGCTCATGGGGCTAAGCCTATCGCCCCCTAAATTCTTAACATGGATGTAACAGGGCAGTTAGGCCATTTTGCCTTTTGCGACTTATTCTTGGGCCACGAAGCAGAGAGCTCAAAGTCGAGAAAATCTGCACTGATACACAATCTATGTATCCATGTGAATTGGGAGAAGCATGTTTAAGAACTCTGCAGAAATTTTTGCATATATCAAAAAGGAAAATGTGAAGCTCATTGACGTGCGCTTCACAGATCTTCCAGGTATTCAGCACCACTTCAACGTTCCTGTTGAATCATTTGATGAGGCTGTCTTTACTGATGGTCTGATGTTTGATGGTTCATCAATTCGCGGTTTCCAGTCAATCCATGAATCAGATATGAAACTCTTACCAGTTCCAGAATCTGCATTTATCGATCCATACCGTAAAGAGAAGACTCTTGTCATCATCTTCTCTGTCCACAACCCAGGTGATAACTCTGCTTATAGTCGCGACCCACGCGGTGTTGTTGCAAAGGCAGTTGACTTCATGCGTGCTCAAGGAATTGCTGACACAGCATTCTTTGCACCAGAAGCAGAATTCTATGTTTTCGATCGTGTTCGCTTTAAGACTGACATCAACACTGCTTATCATGAAATTGATTCTTATGAAGGTGCTTGGAATACAGGAATTAAAGAAGATGCAGATGGAACTCCGAACCGCGGATACCGCACTCGCATCAAGGGTGGATATTTCCCTGTATCTCCAACAGATCAATTTGCTGATCTTCGCGATGAGATGGTTATACAACTTGGAAAAGTTGGCCTTCAAGTTGAGCGCTCACACCACGAAGTTGGTACAGCAGGTCAGATGGAAATTAACTACCGCTTTACAGATATTTTGCATGCAGGCGATGAGTTAATGAAGTTTAAGTACGTAGTTCGTAACACCGCCTGGCAGGGCGGCAAGACTGCAACATTTATGCCAAAGCCACTCTTTGGTGATAACGGTTCAGGTATGCACGTTCACCAATCACTCTGGAAAGATGGCAAGCCATTGTTCTTCGGTAATGGCTACGGCGATCTCTCAGACCTGGCCCGTTACTATGTCGGTGGTCTTCTAAAGCACGCACCGTCATTGCTTGCTTTCACTAACCCAACTGTTAACTCATACCGTCGCTTAGTCCCAGGTTATGAAGCACCAGTAAACCTTGTTTACTCAGCTCGTAACCGCTCCGCTTGTATCCGTATCCCAATTACTGGATCCAATCCAAAAGCAAAGCGCATTGAGTTCCGTTGCCCAGATCCATCATCAAATCCATATCTGGCATTTGCAGCGATGTTGATGGCCGGTCTTGATGGAATCATCAATAAGATCGAACCACCTGCCCCAGTAGATAAAGATTTGTATGAATTAACTGGAGCAGAGGCTGCTGCAATTCCGCAGGTGCCAGGATCACTCGATGAAGTGCTCAACAATCTAGAGCGCGATCATGAGTTCTTGCTCAAGGGTGGAGTATTTACTAAGGATCTCATCGACACTTGGATTGAATTCAAGCGCAAGCAAGAAGTTGATTATGTTCGTTTGCGTCCACATCCAGCTGAGTTCGAGCTGTATTTCGACATCTAAAAACCACTTTAAGACAAAGCCCGCGCCAATTGGTGCGGGCTTTGTTGTATCCAGACATAGTAGATTTCCACCATGTTCCTAGATGCCTTAATCGCAATCTTCTTCTTTCTTGTTGGTCTAGAGATTAAGAACGGCATTAAGGATTTCAAGACAGCTCTAGTTCCAATGGTTGCCGCTTTAGGTGGAATGCTAGTTCCTGCCGCAATCTATGTGCTCATCAATCCTGGCTCTCATGTGTGGGCTGCTTCCATGCCAACAGATATTGCACTTGCCTTAGGTGTGCTCTCCTTGTTAGGCAAGCGGATCAACCCACATGTGCGCTTATTCCTATTAACCCTTGCTATTGCTGATGATTTCTTTTCTCTCATTGTCTTGGCAATCTTCTACGGCGATGATTTAGAGCCGATTAAGGCCCTTACTACTTTAGTTGCAGCCACAATTGGATTCCTGCTGCCGCTGCGCACTCATGCACTCCACAAAGTGATCAAAGTTTTAACACCACTGTCAACCTATTTCATCGTGCCCGTTATTGTGATTGTTAATATTCCCCTTGATATCAATATCAGCGCCTTCACTTCACAAACAACCATCGCCATCATCATCGCAAGGTCTATTGGAAAGATCATCGGAATCACCCTCTTTGCCTGGTTAGCTTTGCGCTTTGGTGGTCATGCAAATATCGGCATTAAGGAGATCACTGGCATTGCTACCTTGGCCGGTATGGGGTTAACAGTTGCTTTAGTAATTGCCGATATCGCTGCACGCTCTGAAGTGGAGTTAGATCAAGTGCGTTTAGGGTTATTTGTTTCAGCGATTATCTCTGGCCTAGCTGGATACATTTGGCTTAGAAGGACTCCTGCTCAGCTATAGATTTTCTCGATAAGAGAATGTGTCCTATGAAACCAATGAACAGAGCCGCAATGACTCCAACGTTTGCATAAGCCCAAGCTCCATTTTTGCCACCAATAAGGAAGAGTAAATAGCCCTGCCAGGATAACCAGGAAGCAAAAGTATTTGTGACCAATCCCCAACCAATAACTGAACCAATCGCCATTAATGCAAGTGATTTTTTGTTCCACGCACCATATCGACCCACTGGGTTATATAGATCAAGCTCTGAGTAAGGATTCTTTCGTATGATCACATCAGCCACAAAAATTGCAGACCACACCGCAACTGGCACACCTAAGGTAATAAGAAAGCCTTGAAATGGCGCAAAGAAATTATCAGCAAACCAAACAATATAGATGGTTCCAGCCAACATGATGAGGGCATCAATTGAGGCGGCAATATGGCGCTTGACCGGTAAACCGATAGAAACAAGGGTTAATCCAGAAGAATAAAGATCAAGAATTGCACCACCCACCAAACCAAGCACTGCAACTAGTGCAAATGGAATCAGATACCAAGTTGGAAGCAAGGTAGTGAGGGCTCCAATTGGATCCATAGCAATTGCATCACTTAACTCCTTACTACTTCCAGCCAAAGCTGATCCATAGATAACTAAAACAATTGGAACCAAGGATGCACCTAATACTGTCCACCCAACAACGGCCTTGCTGGAAACTGTTTGAGGCAAATAGCGCGAATAATCAGCTGCAGAATTGACCCAACCTAAACCAATACCAGTAATGCCAAATATTAATGCGCCAATAAAACCTTGTGATGTTCCATCTTTGATCGCACTTACCGCTTGCCAATTAACACTATCGAAAGTCAGCGCAATATAAATAATGGTCATAACAACAGTGACAAGGGTTAACCACTTTTGAATCCTCATTATTGTTGAGAAACCAAGTACTCCCCCAATAACAGTGAGTGAGACCGCAATAACAAAACCAATAACAAGAGAAAGGTCATGATTAATGTTGCCCAAGCGAGCAAATACGGTGCCGGTAGCAAGAGTTGCTAGTGAAACTAGAACAGTCTCCCAGCCGACAAAGATCAAGTAAGAGAGAGCTCCCGGGACAATATTTCCTTTAACGCCAAAGGTTGCTCTGGATAAAATCATTGTTGGAGCATTTGATTTTTTGCCAGCTAGAGAGCTAAAACCAACAACCAGAAAAGATAAAACTGTTCCAATAATGGCGGCCACAGTTGCCTGCCTAAATGAGATTCCAAAACCTAAGAAGAATGCACCGTAAGAGAGAGCTAGGAGTGAAACATTAGCTCCGCACCATGGCCAAAAAAGGGATCTAGCTGAACCTTTACGCTCTGACTCTTGAATCAGGTTGGGACCGTTGAGTTCTAATTCAAAAATTGGCATTACGAAAGTCTACTTCTTGATGCGCCTAACTACAGCAAAAACAATGCCTATGATGAGTAGTATTCCAACCCCATTAACAAGTAGGTTGCTTCCACTTTCTTCAGAGATTCCTGCTTCTGCCTCAGCGGCTTCTTCATCTTGAGCACTAGTCAGTGTTGGGTTTTCACCTACCGTGAAACTGTAATCGCCCTCAACTGGGTGACCATCTTCTGACACTATTCGATAGTGCACTGAAACTAACCCAGTGATGTCAGTGAGCTGAAGTCTTGTTGAAATCTTATTTGCCTCAACAACTGATGTTGGAGATGAAACTACTTGACCCTGGTTGTCAGTAACTGTAATCAAATTGACTACGGCATTACCTATTGTTTGCAGCTTTCCATCAAATTCTATTGAAACTTCAGCAGGTGCTGTGAGCACTTTTGAATCTGCAGCCGGAGTTGCTTGGACCATTTCTCCGTGAGCAAAGGCGGCAATAGAAGATGTAAATAGAGTGGCAATTGCAAGTACAAGAATTTTCTTAATCATTTATCCATCTTAGTCAAGAAAGAAATCGAGAAGGAAATCCTTGGTCCCTGGAGTAACAGAATACTTTTCTAAATCAGTTATTCCTTCTGATGCTAATACTTCATCATCTACAAAGAAATTGCCTGTGCAATCTGTCGATTTGCGATTAAAGATGACATAAGCAGCATCTGCCAAGATCTCAGGTGTGCGTCCAGCGCTTGCATCGATTCCTGGAATCATCTGAAGAGCAGCAGTATCGATAACAGTTCGTGGCCACAAGGCATTTACCGCAATGCCATCACG
Source organism: Actinomycetota bacterium (assembly GCA_010024385.1). Classification (GTDB taxonomy): domain Bacteria; phylum Actinomycetota; class Actinomycetes; order Nanopelagicales; family Nanopelagicaceae; genus Planktophila. Next base: position 19,696 of record RGHD01000015.1, read on the forward strand.
TTTGAACTCTTCAGCCATTCCCAATACGCACATACTCATGCCGTATTTGGCCATTGTGTATGCAACATGGTTTTTAAACCAAACAGGCTTCATTGATAGCGGTGGTGAGAGATTTAAAATATGAGGATTACGACCATCGGCAGCTGATTTGCGAAGATGCGGCAGAGCAGCCTGAGAAGTTAGAAAAGTACCTCGCACGTTTACATCAAACATAAGATCAAAGCGCTTAGCGGGTGTTGCATCAGTGCGGGTCAAATTAATAGCGCTGGCATTATTGACCAGAATATCTATTCCACCAAAGGCTTCCGCGGCTTGATTAACTGCAGCCTCAATCTGGAGTTCATCCCGCAAATCGCATTGAATAGCAAGGGCCTTTCCACCTGCGGCTTCAATTTGTGCAGCTGCGGTGTGAATAGTTCCTGGAAGTTTTGGATTGGGCTCTGATGTTTTTGCCGCAATTGCAATCGATGCACCATCGGCAGCTGCGCGTAGTGCAATAGCTAATCCAATACCGCGAGATCCTCCCGTTATGAATATGCGCTTTCCTGCAAGTGTCATGATTTCCCCTTCTTAGCCATAAACTTCATAAACGCTTCCATCGCTTCATCTGATTGCAAAGCCAAGGCAAAGATTTCAAACTCTGCCTTCATTACTGCTGCCACTGATTCGTGATTGCGAGCCTTGAGGAGTGCTTTGGTATTAATGATTGCTTGAGGCGGTTGCTCGGCGATGTGCTGGGCAATCTTTGTTGCACCGGCCAATGCATTTGAATCAATTTCGGCGATCAGGCCCATTTCAAGTGCTGCATCTGCGCCGAAGGATTCACCGGTAAAGAAAATCTTGGCAGCTCTTTGATATCCCACTAGTGCAGGAAAGAGGAAACTTGAACCTGCTTCAGGCACCAAACCTAAAGATGCAAAAGGCATAGAGAAGTTGGCAGAAGGAGATGCAACTACAACATCGCAATGCAAAAGCATCGTTGTGCCAACCCCAACTGCATTGCCTTTAACTGCAGCAATGAGTGGTTTAGGAAAGTTAAGTAACGCTGCTAAGAATTGGGCAACCTCTGATGAATCACTAGTGGGTGGGTTGTCCATAAAATCGACGATGTCATTTCCTGCAGTGAAATGATCACCTTCACTTGTAAGAATGACCGCACGGATACCAAAGTCCCCCGCGGCATCATTGAGACCTTTAGCTAAGTCGGCATACATCGCCCGCGTCAGGGCATTCATCTTTGCGGGCCGATTAAAGGAAAGGGTCAGAATTGAGCCTGACTGTGTGGCCAAAATTTCACTCATTGGCCCATCTTAGGGGTGATATTCCGATGAACAAAGGAGGACAATAGAGTCACCGCGGAGAGGTGGCTTTTAAATGGCACGAGACATAACTATTGCAACACGAGAACTTTCGCCTTTTGAGCAGTTAGTCCTCAACCTTTTATGTCAGGGTAAATCCAACTCGGCTATCGCCAATGAAACTGCACATACTGAAAAAGTTATTGAAAATACTGTCAGCCGTAGTGCTCAAGTATTTGGAATTAAATCTGATAGCGAAACTAATTTAAGAGTTCTTCTTGCACTTGCATTCAGAGCGCATTATGGAGATAAAGCTTTTGATGATTTAAATGTGCCTTGTGCGCATCTGGAAGTTGGACCAGATGGCAAGGCAATGTGCAACCGTCACGTTGATTAGTTCCTGTCTGTTAACTCACAGTTTCTAAGGGCTAACTCTCGCAGGTTCATTTTTTCAATTTATCGAGTGTTAACCCTCGCACTTTCGAACTCTCACACATAGTTAGAAGAGTTAACTATGTAGTGCATCAATACACATGATGCCTAAAAGGAGAGTGATTAAATGAAACGTAGAACTTTTGACAAGCTGGTTTCTTTCGTAGGTCTTGGACTAGCAACACTTCTATTCATATTTGCAGGGTTACTGAATTTCGGAGCTAATTTTGCTAACGATTCTGTTGCAAGCCAGTTGGAAAATCAAAACATTTCCTTCCCTGCCAAGGAGGCAATGCCAATTGAAACTAAGGATCAACTAGCCAAGTGGGCTGGAATGAAAGTTGTTACAGGAGAAATGGCGAGAGATTACTCAGATCTATACATCTGGGAACATATGAAAGGCTCTGCAATTGCAGTAATGGGTAAGCCAGCTACTTACTCTGAGGTCTCAGGTGTTTACATGGGTCTTGTGCGCGGTGGAAGCACTGATGTAGAAAAAATAAAGCAATACGGCGATCTTCGTCAAACACTTTTCATGGGTAACACTCTTCGTGGCATGCTCCTTGAAGCTTATGCATTTGGAACTCTGGGTGTCATTGCAGGATATGCAGCTATTGCATCTTTAGTTGGCGGAGTTCTTTTCCTCTTGCTAGGTATCGCCGGGTTAATGCACATTCGTCGCACTCCTGAGGATGCGACGATTTAACCCTCAACTCTCCGTGAGGGGTTAGAAAAGGCCCCCTGGTTAATACCGGGGGGCCTTTTCTTTCCTACTTCTCTATCATTGTTAGCTGAACTTAGCGTTCAATTTTTCCATTGATGAAATCTTCAGTCTTCACATGTGCCTGCTCATCTGTGTATTGAGTAGGTGGTGTCTTCATGAAGTAGCTAGAAGGTGAAAGTAGAGCTCCACCAATCTTGCGATCAAGTCCAATCTTGGCACAACGTAGTGCATCGATGATTACACCAGCAGAGTTAGGTGAATCCCATACTTCCAACTTGTATTCCAAGTTAAGGGGAACATCGCCAAAAGCGCGGCCTTCGAGGCGAACGTAGGCCCACTTGCGATCATCTAGCCATGGAATGTAGTCAGAAGGTCCGATGTGGACATTCTTCTCACCCAAATCATGCTCTAACTGTGAAGTTACAGAGTTAGTCTTTGAAATCTTCTTGGATTCAAGGCGATCACGCTCGAGCATGTTCTTGAAGTCCATATTTCCACCAACATTTAATTGGTATGTGCGATCTAGGTGAACACCACGATCTTGGAACAACTTAGCCATGATGCGGTGAGTAATTGTTGCTCCCACCTGGCTCTTGATGTCATCCCCCACTATGGGAAGTCCAGCATCAGCGAACTTCTTTTCCCACTCTGGGTCTGATGCGATGAAGACTGGAAGTGCGTTAACGAAGGCACATCCAGCATCAATTGCGCACTGTGCATAGTACTTAGCAGCAACTTCTGATCCCACTGGCAAGTAGCAGATCAAGACATCTACTTGTTCTTCCTTTAACACTGCAACGACATCCACAGCTGGGGCATCGGATTCTTTGATTGTCTGGCGGTAGTACTTTCCAAGACCATCATGTGTAGTACCGCGTAGAACTGGAACACCAGTCTTTGCTACATCAGTGAATTTGATGGTGTTGTTCTCGCTGGCCCAAATGGCATCAGCTAGATCTAGACCGACCTTCTTTGCATCAACGTCAAAGGCTGCAACGAACTTCACATTTGAAATGTGATACGCCCCAACTGTTGCATGCATAAGACCTGGGATCTCTTGATCAAGGGCGGCATCCTTATAATAAGTAACGCCCTGAACTAAAGAGTTAGCACAGTTTCCTACGCCAACTATTGCAACACGGATGTCGCCTTTACCGGTTGTTATGTTCACTCTATTTCCTCTCGGTTTTGATCATTTTTTCCAGCCAAGCAATCTCTCGATCAGCTGAGTCCAGTGAGTGACGTCGCCACTCCTCTAGATATTTATCGATTCCAATCGGTGACTTCTCGAGTTCACCGCGCAGAATCTCTGCTTTCTCCTTAAGGCGACGATGGCGTCCCTCAAGAATTCTTAATCTGTTCTTTGAAGAAGTTGGGGAAAAAAATGCAAAGCGAATTTCAAATCCTTCGTCTTCCCATGTGTCAGGGCTAACTGTCTCTGTCAGGCTCTCAAAACGAGCTTGACCTTTATCTGTAATGTCATAAACGATTCGCGAGCGCCGAGATGGCGAATCCACCACGGTCTCTTCAATAAGGCCGGCTTCCAACATTCTGCGAAGCTGTGGGTAGAGAACTGAAAATGAGAGTGCGCGAAATGGTCCAAAGATTGTGCCCATGCGCTTTCGAAGCTCGTAGCCATGAAGTGGGGTCTGGGATAAAAGGCCAAGGAGAGCGAACTCGAGTGATTCACTGCGTGAGCGCATCGCTTACTCCCTCCCACCTATCGGTCTATGTATCCATTCGATATATCAAGCCGTAATCTATTGGGATAGGTGGGCAGGCGCAACTTGCAACGCGCTTAAGCTCAAATTTCACCTTGCGAAAAGGTGTGGCGTACGCCTCAGTATCCACGACCTGAGTTCTACCCTTTTAACTAATGCCAGCTACCTCTTGTGGCCGGCTACTCAGGAGATCTGAAAGGACGTTAGCAATGTCGCTACTCTCATGGAAACTTCATGGAAACGGTAAGACCCTGTCCCCGGGCGCAGTTGTTTCAACAGATGAACGCCTCACATGGCCTCGCACAATCGGGGTTGGTTTACAACACATCGCCGCAATGTTTGGTGCCACCTTCCTCGTTCCAATCATTACTGGATTTCCCCCAACAACCACACTCTTCTTCTCAGGAATCGGCACTCTGCTATTTCTAGCCCTCACACAAAACAAGGTTCCTAGCTATCTAGGTTCATCCTTTGCCTTTCTAGCACCAATCGCTGCTGCTAAATCTGGTGGTGGAATGTCTGCTGCCCTCGGTGGCGTAGTAGTCACAGGTTTGATCTTGGCTGCAGTTGGTCTCATTGTTCGCCAGGCCGGTATAGGTTGGATTAACTGGTTATTGCCTCCGATAGTAACTGGAACCATCGTTATGGTCATTGGTTTGAACTTAGCCGGTGCTGCTAAGAACAACTTCGTAGCAGGCCCAATGATCGGTGTAATTACATTGGCATCGATTGCACTGATATCTGCTGCATCTCGCGGTTTCCTCAATCGCATCAGTATCTTTGCCGGACTCATCATTGGTTATGTCGTTGCGCTAATTCAAGGCGATGTCAAGACTGATGCAATTAGTGCAGCTAAGTGGGTTGCGTTGCCTTCATTTACATCTCCAACATTTGATGGCAAGGCAATCGTCTTGTTCCTACCTGTTGTGCTTGTCTTAATTGCTGAGAACGTTGGACACGTTAAGGCTGTTGCAGCAATGACTGGCAAGAACCTTGACGATCAAATGGGCACAGCCCTCATGGCAGATGGCCTTGCAACTACTTTGGCTGGTGCCGGTGGTGGTTCCGGAACAACTACTTATGCTGAAAACATTGGCGTTATGGCCGCTACTCGCGTCTACTCAACTGCTGCGTATTGGATTGCAGGAGTGGGTGCAATCGGACTATCACTTTCTCCAAAGTTTGGCGCAGTTCTAAGTGCCACACCAGTTGGTGCACTAGGTGGAGTTGGCGTTGCTCTATTCGGAATGATTGGCGTCCTTGGCGCTCGCATCTGGATTGAAGGCAAAGTTGATTTCTCTAACTCAACTAACTTGATCATCGCAGCATCTGCACTCATTATCGGTATCGCAGATATGTCATGGACTCGTGGAGATTACACATTCAACGGAATCATCAATGCGACATTGGTGGCTGTTGTTGGATACCGTGTTATGGCCTCAATTGCTTCATCTAGGGGTAATAACTAATATCTGAGCTATGGTAATCCCCTCGCGGTTAGCTGAGTACATCGTTGCCGCGATGATAATTATCTTGGCGCCTGGCCCGAGCGTTTTATTCGTAATCGCTCGGGCCATCGCCTGGGGTCGCATGGTTGCAGTCTTCACCGTTGCAGGCAATGTATCCGGTTCCTTTGTTTTATCAGTATTTGTGGCTCTTGGTCTTGGCCCTGTCTTACAAAGATCAGATCTTGCATACGTCGCAGTGCAATGGGGTGGCGGTCTCTACTTAATCTACTTAGGTATTGATGCCATTAGGCAGCGCAGAGTGCATGCATCCGATATGACTAATCAGGGAGATATCTCCCCTACTGCACTTCGTTCTATGCGAGATGGATTTTGGGTGGGCGCACTAAACCCCAAAGCAATAGTTTTTTATGCTGCAGTTCTTCCTCAGTTCATTGATCGCGAGAGAGGGCAGATCACTTCACAGTTGATTTTGCTTGGCGCAATTTTCTCTATTCTCGCCTTCTTCTCTGATGGCACCTGGGGATTGTTAGCAGGCACAGCCCGCGCATGGCTTGCTAACGACTCCAGCCGCCTGGAAAAACTACGAGCAACTGGAGGAATCATCATGATTGTTCTAGGTCTGTCGGTTTTGTACTTAGCAATTGTCAGTGGCTAGAGCCACAATAAGAATATGAAAAAACCTATAAAGCCAGCGCGCGAAAACATCTCCCCTTCTGATTTAACTTTTGGTCTATCAACATGCAAACGTTGCTTATGGGTTAAGTACTGGTACAAAGTCAGCGCTCCTATGACCATGCCACTTGTTGGCACTTTGTCCTCACTTCAAGAGGAGTACTTTCAACGCGCAGATATGCCAACTATCGATCCATCGCTTCGCCCTGGAACTATTACAAAATGGGGCGAATTCGTTAAGAGCAAGCCCATTCAAATCAATGGTCAGGACTCACGCTGGCGCATATTAGGAAAATACGATCTTCTATCATCAAATGATGATGGCACCGTCGGATTAATAGATTGCAAAGTTTCAGATTCAGAGCGAGATAGCGGGGCGTTTTATTCGCCTCAATTAGAGGCATATGCCTTTGCCTTAGAAAATCCAGCTGCAGGAAAAGCCGTTGAAGTTGCTTCCATGGGCTTGCTTGTGTGGAAACCAACACACACCGTTGGTGATAATCCTGATAACAGTGGCTTTGGTGTTTACCAAAAGTACGTAGCAGTTGAACGTGATCATGATAATTTCATGCGCGTTATTGCTGATTTCATTCAAGTTCTAGAAGGTGAAATACCAGAAGCTGGTCCAACTTGTACTACTTGCCAATTCTTAACTACAAGAAATGCTTTAGATCTTCTCTAATCTTCCTCGCCAGCAACGTTAATATCATCTGGCTTTGATTTCTTAGGAGCATATGTATCAACATATTCCTGGCCTGACATTGCTTGAATTACATTCATGATTTGATCGGTCACATCGCGCAGATATTGCAAATTTGTGGAATCACCATCAAAATACATGGGCTCTCCAAATTGCATTCCCACGCGATGAAGATTGGGAATCACTTTTCCTGTGGGTTGAATCTTGTCCGTGTTAAACATTGCCACGGGAATCACTGGTGCACCTGATTCAATAGCTAAGCGGGCAATTCCGGTGCGGCCTTTGTAGAGGCGCCCATCGGGTGATCGGGTTCCTTCTGGATAAATTCCTAGACAATCTCCTTCTGCCAAAATCTTTAGTCCAGTAATCAAGGCAGCTTCACTTCGACGCCCGCCTGAGCGATCCACGGGAACTTGGCCCAAGGCTATGAAAGTTAACTTCTTGAGCAAGCCCTTAGGTCCAGGGGAAGTGAAGTACTCACTCTTTGCCAAAAAGGTAACTTTTCGTGGGACTACCAATGGCATAAAGATGGAATCGCTAAAAGATAAATGGTTAGACGCGATGATTACTGGGCCTTTAGCCGGAACATTTCGAAGCCCTTTAACTTTAGGACGAAAGCCTGCCATCAAGAAAGGCGTCAGGAACGCACGCAAAGTTCCATATGGCAGATTGTTGAGCACGGGTCTAATTTAGTCGCTATTGCCAGATATGACACTATCTGGGGGTGAACAATCCCCCTCCAGGCCCTGATGAGTTCGATGAAGAGGAACTTATTCGTAGCGAATTTGATTCCATCGTCTCTGGCCTGTCCCTGGATGAATCAGCACCTACAACGTATTTAGATGATCTTGATGCCATCGAAGATTCAAACCGATTTATTCCACCCAATCCCCCACGACAATCACCACGTGCAATGTGGCGCGCAGTCAAGCGCGCAGTCAAACGTTGGTTTCACCGTGGATATCACGAAGATGATGGAGCAACGTTATGAATCAATTTAGATGGGGAATTATTGGTACGGGCGGCATTG